>CAYMJU010000154.1:0-54893 GCA_964390555.1 uncultured Acidimicrobiales bacterium
ACCAGGTCGGCGTGCTCGTGGCGCGCCGTCAACTGGGCGTCGACGGGTCGGCGTGACATCAGGGGCGGAGCGCCGACCTCGGGGTGTCGCTCGACGACCAGCCCAGATCGCGCGGGCGTCTGGCAGGTGCGTACGTACGCGATGCCGTCGACCACGGCAACACAGTTACCGCAGTCGCCCGCGAGGCACAGCGTGCCGCCGTGCTTGGGGTGGTCACCGTTGCGCACGATCGCCACCGCCACCGAATCGCCGGCCTCGAACTCGACCGGCTCCCCCTCGACCAGGATTCGGGTGCGCTGGGCCCCACGCCGTGTGGCCCAGCGCACCCGAATCGCAGCTATGGGGTTGCTCACGACCGCATCCGGCGGCCCTCGGGGTCGACCACGGGTTGGTGCTGGAGCCGGGCCGGCCGGCGTCGACCGATGATCTCGATCTCGAAGCCCTCAGTGCCGGGTACCGCCAGGGGCGCGGGCACATACCCGAGGGCGAGGGACAGCCCTGCCCAGTGCGCGTAGGCCCCCGACGTGACCCATCCCACCACCTTCTCGCCATGCCATATCGGCTCGTCGCCGATCACGCCGGCGGGGTCACCCGGGTCGGGGTCGACCACCAACGTCACCAGCCGGCGCTCCGGACCGCTCGCCATCTCGGCCTCGACGGCGTCGCGGCCGACGAAGTCGTGGTCGAACTTCAAGTAGCGATCCATGCCGGCTTCGAGCGGCGTGTAGATCGGCCGGTACTCGCGGAACCAGGTGCCGAAGCTCTTCTCCATTCGGAGCGACATCAGGGCGCGGAACCCGAACAGCGCCATGTCGTGGGAACGCCCGACGGTCCACAACAAGTCGAACAGCGCGCCTTGGTACTCCGGCGCCACCCACACCTCGTAGCCAAGGTCGCCCGTGTACGTCATGCGGCCGACCGTCGCCGGGATCATGCCGAGATCCAGGCGGCGGAACTGCATGAAGCGGAAGGCGTCGTTGGACACGTCGCCGTCGGTGACGGCGGCGAGGACGTCCCGGGCTCGCGGACCAGCGATCGACAATCCCACCAGCTCCAGGCCGAGCGCCCGGAACTCCACCGACCCGTCGGCCGGCAGGTGAGCCAGGAACCATCGGCTGTGGTGCACCTCGGCGGCCTGCGAACCGAAGAGCATGAAATCGTGCTCCCCGGTGCGAGCGACCGAGAACTCGCCCACGATGCGCCCTTGCGGGTTCAGCATCGGCGTCAGATGGACCCGCCCGACCGGGGGCAGTGAGTTCGTGAACAGGCCCGCCAGCCACTCGGCCGACCCCGGCCCCGAGACCGAGTACTTGGCGAAGTTCGAGATCTCGGTGAGCCCCACCCGCTCGCGCACGGCCCGACACTCGTCGGCCACCGGCCCGAAAGCGTTCGACCGCCGGAAGGTGACGTCCTCGACCGGGGCCAGACCCGGCGCCTGGAACCACAGGGCGTGCTCGAGCCCGTACGACGCCCCCCACACCGCGTTGTGGGCGGTGAGCCGGCCGTGGACCGGGGTGGTGTGCAACGGCCGGCCGGCTGGTAGCTCCTCGTTCGGGAAGGTGATCCGGAACCGGCGGGAGTAGTTCTCGCGCACCTTGGCGTTGGTGTACGCAGGCGTGGCCCACGGGCCGTACCTGGCCACATCCATGGCCCATATGTCGTCGCCGGGATCGCCCTCGACCATCCACCGGGCCAGCGTCAGCCCGACACCGCCGCCCTGGGACAGACCAGCCATCACCGCGCATGCCACCCACAAGCCGGGCCGGCCGCGGACTGGACCCACCAGCGGGTTGCCGTCGGGGCTGAAGGTGAACGGGCCGTTGACGAACTTCTTGATGCCCGCTCGCCCGACCGCGGGGAAATGGGCGAAGCCCCGCTCCAGCTCGGGCGCGATGCGGTCGAGGTCGTGGGGGAGGAGCTGGAATACGAAGTCCCACGGGGTCTGTTTGGTCGCCCACGGCTGGTTGGCTTGCTCGTAGGTGCCGAGCAGGATGCTCTGGCCCTCTTGCCGGGCGTAGATCTCCCCGGCGAAGTCGATCATGTGCGGCAGCTCGCGACCGTTGGCCTCGTTGTAGGCGATGACCTCGTCCATCGGCTCGGTGAGGAGGTAGTGGTGCTCCATGGCCAGCACCGGCAGCTCGAGCCCGGCCATTCGCCCGACTTCGCGGGCCCACAGTCCTCCGGCGTTGACGACGTGCTCGGCGTGGATGGTGTGATCCCGATCGGTGATCACGTCCCACGTACCGTCGGGTCGCGACGACAGTCCGGTAACCCACGTGTTGGTGTACACCTCGGCCCCGCGACGGCGAGCGCAGATCGCGTAGGCATGGGTCACGCCGTAGGGGTCGACGCTGCCCTCGTCAGGGTCATACAGCGCGCCGACGAAGTACCGCTCTTCGAGCAGCGGGTTCAGCTCCTTGGCCTCGGCCATCGAGACCATGTCCATGTGCATACCGAGGTAGCGGCCACGAGCCTGAGCCATACGGAGCCAGTCGAGCCGCTCGGGCGTATCGGCGAGCTGGAGGCCTCCCGGCAGGTGGATGCTGCAGTTCTGGCCCGACTCGGCCTCGATCTCGCGGTAGAGGTTCACCGTGTACTGCTGGAGGCGGGCCACGTTCGGGTCGCCGTTGAGGGTGTGCATGCCGCCCGCGGCGTGCCATGTCGACCCCGCCGTCAGCTCCTTGCGCTCGAGCAGCACCACGTCGGTCCACCCCGCCTTGGTGAGGTGGTAGAGCACCGACGCCCCGACAACACCGCCACCAACAACGACAACACGCGCCGAACTCTTCATCGAACCGGGACCCCTAGTAGTCGGTCTTCACGCCGCCCTGGGCGACGCGGCGGGCGACGAACTCGTCGAGCTCGTCGCGCCGGGCGGTGTCGAGCGCAGGCGGCTCGTAGGCGTCGAGCAGATCCCGCACCAGTTGACGCGCCCGCGCCGGTGCCTCGGGAGACCCGGCCTCGGCCCAACTCTCGTAGTTGCGCCAATCCGACACGAGCGGGCGGTAAAAGGCGTCGCGGTAGCGGCTCTGCGTGTGCTCGACGCCGAAAAAGTGTCCCCCGGGACCGACCTCGTCGATGGCGTCGAGAGCGAGCGAGTCGTCATCGACGACCACGGGATCCAGCATCGCCGTGACCATGTGGAGCAAGTCGGCGTCGAGGACCATCTTCTCGAAGCTGGCATGCAGCCCGCCCTCCATCCATCCGGCCCCGTGCATCAGCAGGTTCACACCGCCCATGATCGCTCCCCACAGCGAGAAGACCGATTCGTACGCCGCCTGGGCATCGACGGCATTGGCCGCGCAGGCATTGGAGGAGCGGTACGGAAGCCCGTAGCGCCGGGCGAGCTGCCCACCGATCATCGCCGCTCGGGCGTACTCGGGCGTGCCGAACGCCGGCGCCCCGGACTGCATGTCCACGTTGGACGTGAACGCTCCGTAGATGACCGGAGCACCGGGCCGGACCACTTGAACCAAGGCGGTACCGAGGAGCGCCTCGGCATTCTGCAACGCCAGGGCCCCGGCCAGCGTGACCGGCGCCATGGCCCCCGCAAGGGTGAACGGGGTGATGCACACCACCTGGTTGCGCCGGGCCATCTCGATGATGCCCTGGGACATCGGCACGTCGAGACGCAGCGGCGAGTTGGTGTTCACCACGGTCAACAGGGAAGGTTCCCGCTCGAGGGTGGCGTCGTCCACGCCCCGAGCGATCCGGGCCATCTCGATGACATCCCGGACCCGCTGGAGCCCCAAGCTGTAGACCGTGATCGCCCGGTCGGTCAGCGTGAGCATGTCGTGGGTGGCGTGAAGGTGCCGGACCGAGAAGTGCACGTCGGTGGGCTCGACGGGATAGCCGGCCACGAAGTGGACGCTCGTGAGCGTCTGGAGCAGCCGCAGCAGGTTTTGGTAGTCGTGCCGATTGCCCATTCGACGCCCGCCGTCGAGGTCGGCGACGTTCGGCGCGCTGGCGACCGATCCGAACGCGATCCAGTTGTCACCGATCTCGAGGTTGTGCGCCGGGTTGCGGGCATGGAACGTGAACCGCGATGGAGCGGTCGTGATGAGCGACTCGATCAGCTCGCGAGGCATGCGGACCCGGGCCGACGCCGGGTCGATGTCCGCGCCGACCCCGGCGAGCAGACTCCGCGCCTCGGGATCCAGGATCTCCATGCCCGTGCGTTCCAGGATCTTCAACGACGCGTGGTGGATCGACTCCAACTCGTCGCCCGAGATCACCGCGGTCGGAGAGGTCCGCAGTCGCGGCTGGCCGAAAGCCCGCTGGCGCGGCACCGGACTCGGCGCCGACCGGCTGCGCCCGCCGCGACGGGAGCGGCCCACAGGTGTGCTGTCCATTGGCCCCCCCGACCGTCAATGTTTGCACGATCGTACAAGATTTGTGATTGGGACGAAGGTACAGGATTGCGGCGCGGGACCGCCAAGCGCGCAGTCAGCCCGGCGGCTGTGGTTGCACATTCACGCAGAACGGGCGCACGAGGAACTGACGGATGATCTGCCCGTACCCCCCGTAGACGCCGGCTCCGCCACGAGCCTCGGCGTCGTATCCGCCCGCCCGATGAACTCGCGGCAGCTCGAACCACGCCACGCCCGGATGACGATGGTGGGTCAGATGCAGCGTGTTGTTGAGAAACAGCAGGCGCCAGATCCAGTGGGCGTGCACCACCGCAGATCGGGGACCGTTCGGAACGGCTCGGTGCTCGGCAAACGAGCGCAGCAAGGTCAGCGCCTGACCTCCGTACCCCAAGCCGACCACCACCAGCCACGCCTGCAGACCGAGCGCTTCGGCGCCGAGCAGCACGACCGCGACGCCGGCTAGGTGACCACCACCACGTACTGGGTTCACCGAGCACCAGCGGAGCGAGCTCGCCACGGTGATCCACGGGTGCAGGAGCACGCGACCGAGCAGGGTCCGACGGATCCGGATCAGCCGTCGTCGAGCCGAGCCGGCGCGCTCCCAGTGATCGAGCGACACGTAGTAGCTCTCGGGATCGTTCGTGGGGTCGGTGAGGTCGCGGTCGTCGCCGTGGTGGCCCAAGTGAGACTCGCGGTACTGGGCGAAAGGCACGATCACCCCGAACGGGAGGGCAACGATCAGCCGGTTCACCCGGCGCCACGGGGTCGGGTGACCGTGGATGACCTCGTGCTCGAGCGAGCCGTACCACGCTCCGACGAAAGCGAGCGCCACGATCGTGACGGCGGGCGACACCCGCTTGGCCACGAGTGCTGTCGCGGCGAGCAGTCCGTACACCGCCATGGCAACGAGGATCGTCGGCCACTCGATACCGGCAGAGTGGCGATGGGCGCGGCGCGTGGCGGTTCTGGAGGGCGAGCCGCTAGGCGAGCCCTCCGATGTGACAGCGGCATTTCTCGACTGCGACAGCAAGCGACGGACACCGATCAGACGTCGAGCGTTCACCTATCGGTGCAGATTCTTAGTGTCATGGCGTCAGGTACCACACTACGTCGAGTCGATCCTGTCAACACGGCTCCCTTGGAACGTGCGCCGGAGGAGAAGGTCTCGCGATCTGACCGTGAACCGCACACACCCGATCGGGACATGCTTGACTCGAAGGGATGGGCCGCGTACCGACAGGTGACTTCGACCATTACCCGGACCTCGAACCGCTGACGGCTGTCGCGTCCGCCGAGGGCTGGGTCGTAACGACGTGGTCCGATGGCGTGTCGTCGCGCTTTCATCACACCTGGCTGCGCGACAACTGCCCGTGCGAAGCGTGCGTTCACCCGGGCACCCGCGAGCAGACCTACGAGCTCCCGACAGACGGATCAGAGCCACGACCCTCCGGTGTCGATGTGGACGGCGGCGTGTTGACGGTGAAATGGAGCGGTGACGGTCATTCGAGCCGGTACGACTCCGGCTGGTTGAGAGCCCACGCCTACGACGCTCCGCGACGATCGGCGCCGACGATCACGACATGGGGACCGGCCGACGGCCGTCCCGAGTCGATGTCTGGTCCCGTTGTCTTGCGCGACGATGCCGCCTTGCTCGACTGGCTTCTCGTGCTCCGCGAACGCGGCATCGCGTTGCTCCACGGGTTGCCCCTCGACTCGGCAACGGTCGTCGATGTCGTCGAGCGGATCGGCGTGGTCCGGGACACGAACTTCGGCCGGGACTGGGACGTCGTCGTCGAGGCCGAGCCGGAGAGCAACGCGTACACCGCGCTCGAACTGCCTCCGCACACCGACCTGCCGACCCGCGAGTACCAGCCGGGTCTGCAGTTCCTCCACTGCATCGTCAACGAGGCCGCCGGGGGTGACAGCATCGTCGTCGACGGCTATCGCCTGGCCGAGGTGCTACGGCTCGACCACCCCGACGACCACGAGGTCCTGACCACGACGCCCTGGGACTGGGCCAACCGCTCTCGCACGTCCGACCACCGGTGGGCCCGACCGCCGATCGCGCTCGACGAGCACGGTCGACCGGTCGAGATCCGTTTCGGCAACTGGCTGCGAGCGCCGCTCACCTCGGTGCCGTTCGACCGGGTCCCGGCCGCGTACGCCGCGTATCGTCGCATGCTGGGACTCGCCCGATCGGCCGAGATGCAGGTTCGATTCCGGCTGGGACCGGGGGAGCTGATGGCGTTCGACAACCGTCGGGTGCTGCATGGGCGCGGACCCTTCGACAACGTGGGTCGCCGCCACCTGCGCGGCGCCTACAGCGAGCGCGACGAGCTGATGTCGCGCATCCGGGTGCTCGAGCGCGACCGCCGGGCCTAGGTAGGACATGACCTCCCGTCAATCCGGGGGCGCAGCAAGGCGGCGCTGGTGCTCGGCGAGAACGACGCCGGCGCCGTAGCCGGCGCCCCGCAGGCCGCCGAGGATCGCCACCAGGCAGCGGTCGCGGATCGCTTCGAGATCGCGTAGCCCGAGATCACCAGCCTGGAGGTCGGACTGCGCGACGATCCGGTCGAGCAGCTCCTCGGTCAGTTCGGGAACATCGGTCAGCTTCGTCCACGGCCACTGCAACGCGGGGCCGAACTGCGCCATGAAGTGGCGCATCCCGGCTTCGCCTCCGGCAATGCGATACGTGAGGAACGTCCCCATGAAGGCCCACCGAAGGCCGGCACCGAAGCGGATGGCATCGTCGATCTCCTCGACCGTCGCCACGCCGTCATTGACCAACCAGAGGGCCTCGCGCCACAACGCTTCGAGCAGGCGGTCGGCGATGAAACCGTCGACCTCCTTGCGCACGACCAAAGGGCGCATCCCGAGGTCGGCGTAGATCTCCGAGGCCCGCTCAACGGTCGCCGCAGCGGTCTGCGCGCCCCCGCACACCTCGACGAGGGGCAAGAGGTAGACCGGGTTGAACGGATGGCCGACCACGATCCGCTCGGGGTGACGGCAGCCGCGCTGGAGATCGGTCGGGAGGAGGCCAGACGTCGATGAGGCCACGACCACCGACGCGTCGGTGACAGCGGCGGCCGCGGCCAGGAGTTCCTGCTTCAGCAGCAAGCGCTCCGGCGCCGATTCCTGCACGAAACACGCGCCGTCGACCGCGGCCTCGACGGACGCGACCACCTCGACCCCGCCCTCCCGCGGCAGGTCGAGGCCGAGGCCGGCGTACGCGGCGCGAGCGTTGCCCATCACCTCGTCCACCTTGCGTCGCGTCGCCGGATCGGGGTCGAAGACCCGCACGTCTCGGCCATGAAGCGCGAACCGCGCCGCCCACCCTGCGCCGATGACGCCGCCGCCGAGCAGCCCGATCGGTCCGGTCACGATCATGGTTGTCGCTGGGGGCTACGCGCCCCCAGACCCCATCGGCATCCGGGGAGCTGCGCTCCCTCGGCTGCACTCGCTCGCTGCGCTTCGCTCATCCGCGCCTCACCAGGGCCAACTTGTCCCTCACGGCGGCTGGAGACATGACCCGTACGTTCAAGCTCTCGAGGATCGTCACCGCTCGTGCCACCAGTTCGGCGTTGGTCGCGGCGCGACCTGCGGACAGGTACAGGTTGTCCTCGAGCCCGACCCGCACGTTCCCTCCGGCCAGGACCGCCATCGCTACATAGGGGATCTGCATGCGACCGATCGAGAACGCGGAAAACACCGAGCCCGCCGGCAGCAGGTTCACGAGCGACAGCAGCGTCGTGGGATCGTCGGGTGCGCCGTACGCGATGCCCATGCACAGCTGGACCATCACCGGATCATCGATCAGACCTTCGCGAAGCATCTCGTGGACGAGAACCATGTGCCCGGTGTCGAAGACCTCCAGCTCGGGTCGCACGCCGAGGAGTCGCACCTGCCGTGCCATCTCCTTTAGCACCGTGGGAGTGTTGACCATGATGTAGTCGCCGCCCGACGCGAAGTTCATGGTGCCGCAGTCGAGGGTGCAGATCTCCGGGAGCAACTCGGCCACGTGGACCAAGCGTTCGGTCGCGCCGGCCATGTCGGTACCGGCCGCGTCGTGGGGGAGCGGGGCCTCGGCGCCTCCCAGCACGAGATCGCCCCCCATGCCCGCGGTCAGGTTCAACACCACATCGACGTCGCCAGCACGAACCCGCTCGACAACCTCGCGGTACAGGTCGGGATCGCGCGACCCGACCCCCGTCGACGGATCGCGCACGTGGACATGGACGATCGCGGCTCCGGCCCTCGCGGCGTCGATGGCCGAGGTCGCTATCTCCTCGGGCGTTACCGGCACGTGCGGGCTCTTGGCGGCCGTGTCTCCCGAACCCGTCACCGCGCACGTGATGAACGCGTCCCAGTTCATGGCTGTTGCTCCGCTTCGCTCATAGTCGTCGCTGGGGGCTGCGCGCCCCCAGACCCCATCGGCATCCGGGGAGCTGCGCTCCCACGGCTGCACTCGCTCGCTTCGCTTCGCTCATGGCACGAGACAGTAGGCGTGCGGAGCGCCATCTCGCGGAGGCGCGGCGATCTCGGCTCCCGTTGAACACTCGTACCAGGAATCGGTGGGCGCGTTGCGCAGTGCCGGGATATGTGGCTACAGTTCGGCCCGGTCACGCCGTGGAGCGCGATCAGGCAGTCGAAATGGGGGAAACGCATGAACCGTCCTGGACTTCCAAAGATGCGCCGCGGCCTCGGCCCGCTCGAGACCGAGCTCGTCGATGCCTATGCCGCCGGCAAGGTCTCGCGCCGAGCGTTCCTCGTGCGCGGGTCGGTGCTCGGCCTCAGCGTGGCGACGCTGGGAGCGTTCGTCACCGCGTGCGGCGACGACGATGACGATGCGGGCCCCGCCACCGGCGGCGGGGGAGCCGCCGGCGAGATCCAGCCGGGTGGCACGCTCCGGCTCGCGGGTCAGCGTCCGGGCAGCCCGCTCGATCCGGTAGCGATGGACAACATCGGCAGCTACACACCCGTCACGGCGTCGTTCGAGTACCTGTGCGGCAAGGGCGAAGGCGCTGCGCTGGCCCCGATGCTGGCCGAGTCCTGGAGCCCCAACGCCGACGGCGGCGTCTGGACCTTCGTCCTGCGCCAGGGTGTCAAGTGGCACGACGGCGGCGATTTCACCGCGGCCGACGTGGTGGCGACGCTCGACCGTCTCGCCCCGACCAACCTTCAGGCGTACATCGTCGAGGGTTCCGCAGTGGCCGTCGACGACTTCACCGTCGAAGTCACCCTCAACGCCCCCGATGGTCAGTTCCCGTACCTGGTCTCGATCTACAACCCGCAGTCGGTCATCACCCCGGTCGACTATGCGCTCGGCACCCTGTTCGACGTGACACCAAACGGCACCGGGCCCTTCAAGCTCGAGACATACGACCTGGCGACGGGTGCGACATACTCCCGGTTCGACGACTGGTGGGGCGGCACGCCATTCCTCGATGCGCTCGAGATCGTGTTCTCCGACGACAACGCCACGCAGATCAATGGCCTGCTCGGTGGCCAGATAGACGCCGTGGTCCAGTTCGCCGTCAGCGACGCCGACGCGCTCTTCGACGATCCCGACATCACGATCGACTCGATCCCCGGCTCGGGCCACCGCCAGATCTGGTTCAACGTTCGTGAAGGCACGTTCACCGATCCCCGCATCCGCGAAGCAGTCGCACTCGGCCTCGATCGTCCAGCGCTGATCGAGACCGTCCTTCGGGGCCGTGGGGATATCGGCAACGACCACCCGATCGCTCCCGCCTACGAGTACTGGGACTCGACCCAACCCCAGCGCGAGCGCGACGTCGCCCGGGCCATGGAGCTGCTCGAGGAAGCCGGTGTGCCCGGTCTCGCGGTCACCATGCACGCGCCTGACCTTCAGGAGATCGCACTGCTGGCCGAGGTCGTGCAGTCCCAGCTGAGCGAGATCGGCATGGACATCACCCTCAACGTCGAGAGCACCTCGACGTTCTACACCAGGTGGTGCAACGTGTATGACTCCGAGACCGCACCCGCGGGCTGTGACGGCGGCGAGGAGTTCGGCATCGTCGACTACGGCAACCGCGGCACTCCCGACGTCTACCTGGTCAAGGCCTACACCACCGGCGAATGGAACTCTGCTCACTACCTGTCCGAGGAGTTCAACGACGCGGTCGCGGCCTACCAGGCGACGGTCGATCTCGAGAGCCGCAAGGAATCGATCAAGCCGATCCAGGAGATCGCCAACCGCGACATCCCGTACGTGATCCCGTACTTCTACAACACGCTCACCGCGTACAAGAAGAACCTCAGCGGAGTCGTCCACACCGGCCTCGGCCACTACTTCATCGGCCAGGCAGGGTTCACTGCCTAGCACCGAGCCCGTGACGCTGTAGGTTTCGGTCCGTGCAACGGTTCATCCTCAGGCGCCTCGGCTCCATGGTCGTCACGTTGTGGCTGCTGGCCACGATCGTGTTCATGCTGGTCAACGTCCTACCGGGCGACATCGGTCGCCAGGTGCTGGGTCCGACCGCGAACAACGACGACGTGGCGGCCTACAACGCCAAGATCGGGACCGATCAACCGCTGCTCGAACAGTACGCGAAGTCGATCAAACGGGTGTTCACGCTCGACTTCGGCGACTCGTTCCAGAGCGGCGGCCCGGTCATGGACCTGTTGCTGCCCGCCCTCGGTCGGTCCGCGAAGCTCGCGCTCCTCGCGTTCGTGATCACCATCCCCATCTCGATCGGGGCCGGCATCTTCGCGGCGCGACGCCAGGACCGCTTCGCTGATCGGGTGGTCGTCAACGCCGGACTGGCCTCGTCGTCCATACCCGAGTTCGTCACGGCATCGGTCCTGCTCGCGGTGTTCGCGGTCCAGTGGAAGGTCGGGAAGGTCTACGCCAACGTTCCGCCCGGCACCAGCCTGCTCGGGCAGCTCGACTATCTCCTGCTGCCCGCGATGGCGATGGTGGTGTCGTACTTCGGATACATCGCGCGAATGACTCGCACCGGCGTCATCAGCGGGCTCCAGGCCGACTACACGCGCACGGCGATCATGAAGGGCCACAGCAACGGCACCGTCATGCGTCGCCATGTTCTGCGCAATGCGCTGACGCCGACGATCACGGTCATCAGCGTGCAGATCGGGTACCTGTTCGGGGGCATCATCGGTGTCGAGAAGGTCTTCAACTACGCCGGCCTCGGCACCATGATGCTCAACGCCGTGGGCAAGAAGGACATCCCGGTCCTGCAAGGTGCGGTGCTCATGGTCGGCATGATCTACATGGTCTCGACGCTTCTGGCCGACCTGCTGATCGCCTATCTCAATCCCCGCGTCCGCCTCGAGGCCGGCTCGTGACCACCGTCGACCCGTCGAGCAACGCCGACATGGCGTCGGGGGGCGGTGCGGCGCCCATGAGCGAACGCCGGCTGGCGCGCCGGGAGAACTGGCGCCTCATTCGCCGCCGTCCAGCGTTCATCATCGGTGTGCTGATCGTCGTGATCTGGGTCGCCTGCGCCCTGTTCAGCAGCACACTGGCGCCGTTCGATCCTCTCAACTACCGAGCCGGTCTCAACAAGTCTCCCACGTGGTCGCACCCCTTCGGGACCGACAAGGGCGGTCGCGACGTGTTTTCCCGGGTGATCGCCGGCGCCCGCGACGTGCTGAAGATCGCGCCGCTCGCCGCCATCCTGGGCGTCATCGGAGGGGTGGTGCTCGGCATGTTCATGGGGTACCTCCGTGGCTGGTTCGACACCGTCGCCAGCCGCATCGTCGAGTCGTTCTTGTCGCTGCCGGTGGTGCTTCTGGGCTTGTTGGCGGTCACGACCCTTGGCAACTCGAACCTGGTGGTGATCAGCGTCGTGGCGACGCTGTTCATCCCGGTCGTCGCGCGTACGGTGCGTTCCGCGGTGCTCGCCGAGCGCGAACTCGACTACGTCACCTCGTCCAAGCTCCGCGGCGAATCGGCACCGTTCATCATGTTTCGAGAGATCTTGCCCAACGTGACGGGTCCCATCGTCGTCGAGTTGACCATCCGGGTCGGCTACGCGGTGTTCACGGTGGCCACGCTGTCGTTCCTCGGAGCCGGCCCACCTCCGCCGTCGCCGGACTGGGGTTCCCAGGTGAGCGACAACTACAACTCAATCGTCGCCGGATTTTGGTGGTCGACGTTCTTCCCGGCCATGGCGATCGCCAGCCTCGTCATCGCCGTGAACCTCATCGCGGACTCCGTTCAGTCGGTCATGGACGGCTCGTGATCCCCGGGGGTGACTCGGCGAGCGAGACGGCGACTGCCGCCTTGGACGTCGACGACCTCGCCGTGGTCTACCGGGTGCGGGGAGTCGATCGCGCGGTCTTGCGGGGTGTGTCGTTCTCCATCGCCCCGGGCGAGGCGTTCGGTCTCGTCGGCGAATCCGGGTGCGGCAAGTCGACGTCCGCCTTCGCGGCGCTCCGGTACCTGCCGCGCAACGGCAGGATCGTCGGTGGCACCGTCCGCGTCGGCGGTCGTGATGTCACGGCCATGTCGACTCGCGAGCTGCAAGCCTTCCGTGCCCGAGATGCCTCGATGGTGTATCAGGACCCGGCCCAGGCCATGAACCCCACGCTCCGGGTCGGGCCCCAGGTGGCCGAATGCTTCGCGCTGCTCGGCCAGGGCAAGCAGCAGGCGATCGACTCCGCGATCGAGGCGTTGCGAAGGGTCCGTATCGCCGATCCCCAGCGGGTGATGGACCGCTATCCGTTCCAGCTCTCCGGTGGAATGCAGCAACGCGTCGTCATCGCCATGGCCTTGGCCTGCAACCCGACGCTGCTCGTGCTCGACGAGCCCACCACGGGCCTAGACGCCACGGTCGAGGCCGAGGTCATCGATCTGGTCAGAGTCCTCCGTGAGGAGAGCGACGCGGCGGTCCTCCTGATCGCGCACAACCTCGGAATCATTCGTTCCCTGTGCGATCGGGTCGGCGTGATGTACGCCGGCAAGATCGTCGAGCAAGGCCCTAGCAGCGAGGTCTTCGACGACCCACGCCATCCGTATACCGTCGGACTGTTGCGCTCGCTACCTCGCCGCGGCGCTCGCAAAACCGAGCACGCACTGTCGACGATCCCGGGCATCTTGCCCCAGATCGGCGTCGACCTCCCGACGTGTGTGTTCGTCGATCGGTGCGCGATCGCCAGCGATACCTGCCGCACGAGCGAGCCACCGGTCGTCACGCTCGGAGCCGATCCCGACCGGTACACCCGTTGCCATCACCCCGATCGTCTAGGCGACATCCCCGACGATCCCGATGGTGGGGGCGTCGCGTCCGGGTCGAGGGACCATCGGCCCGATGTTCTCGAGCTGAACCACATCTCCAAGACCTTCCACCAGCGTGGCCACGACGTCCCGGCGCTCGTCGATGTCGATCTGAGCCTGGCCGAAGGAGACACTCTCGGCATCGTCGGCGAGAGCGGCTCGGGCAAGTCGACGCTCGCCAAGACGATCATGGGGATCGAGGTGCCCGACCCTGGTGGCGCGGTGTCCCTCGACGGGCACCAGGTGGAAGCGGCGACCATCGCCCGCTCGGCGGCGGACAAGCGCGCGCTTCAGATGATCTTCCAGAACCCCGATTCCGCCCTCAATCGCAGTTGGTCGGTGCGCCGCATCCTCGTGCGGAGCATGCGCAAGCTCACCGGGACCCGAGCCGGCGAGGCCAACGAGCGCGTCGAAGCGCTCGCCGCACAATTGCGGCTGACGCCGCGACACCTCGATATGAAACCTCGCCAGCTTTCCGGCGGCCTGAAACAGCGGGTAGCGATCGCCCGAGCCTTCGCCGGCGAGCCTCACATCGTCGTGTGCGACGAACCGACCAGCGCTCTCGACGTGTCGGTGCAGGCCGCCATCCTCAATCTGCTCGCCGACCTCCAAGCCGACCAGCGCACGAGCTACGTGTTCATCAGCCACGACATGGGCGTCGTGCGCTACCTCGCCGACCGGATCGCCGTGATGTACCTCGGCCGGATCATGGAGATCGGCGAGACCGACCAGATCTTTGCCGGACCCAATCACCCCTACACCGAAGCGTTGCTCTCGGCCGTGCCGAGTGTCGACGGCGAGGTTCGCTCCCGCATCCGGCTCAAAGGCGAGATCCCGAGCCCGATCAACCCTCCGTCGGGGTGCGTGTTCCACACGCGATGTCACCGGGTCATGCCCGGTGTCTGCGACGTGACCGAACCGCCGACACGCGAGCTGGCTCCAGGCCACCTGTCCAAGTGCCACCTAACCGCCGATCAGTTGATCGAGGCGCCCGTGGTGGTCGATCCCGCCACCATCTGACGACTCGGCGATGGGCACGCTCGTTGGGCACAATGTCGTCGTGACTCTCCCCGACCTCCCCATCTCGGCGCTGGTCGAACGCGGGCGCGTGCGCCTCGAACGGGGCGTCCGCTCGGTGCTCCTTCATCCGATCTGGCTGCGCAACCGTTCCGAGGAGCCGGGCCAGATCGAACCGGTGAGCCGGCAACGCCTGTTCACCCCGAACGACATCCCGCTCGACCTCGACGTGACGACGTGTGACATCGACGGCGACTCCCTGGTTGTGTCGTTCTCCGACGACCACACCGCCCGGCTCGATCTCGCGGGGATCGAGCGAGCGCTCGGATGGGTCGCCGAGGACGAACGGCCGCCGGCGCCCGAACCGTGGACCGAACCGCTCAGCCCGTTCCCCTACGTCGACTGGGCCGACATCGGCTGGTCCCGGGACCAGGCCGACCCGGCGGCGATGGTCGCGTCCCTCGGCGCGTTCTATCGCCACGGCTATGTCGTGTTCCGCAACACCCCCACCGACGGCGCAACCGTGCGGCGCGTGTGCGACCGGTTGGGCTACATATCCGGCAACAACTTCGGTTGGGTGTTCGACGTGCGCGCCGACCCTCACCCGACCGACCTGGCCTACACGGCGATCGAGCTGCTGGCCCACACCGATCAGCCGTACCGCCAGCCCGTGCCCGGCATCCAACTGCTGCACTGCCTCCGCAACGATGCTCCGGGCGGCGACTCGACGCTGGTCGACGGACTAGCGGCCGCCGAAGCGTTGGCCGCGGCCGACCCCGATGCTCACCGGGCATGCGTAGAGACCGAGATCGAGTTCCGCTACGACATGATCACCGACACCGCCGTGAGCCGCGGCCACATGTTGGAGTACGACCGCCAGGGTCGGTTCCGGCAGATCCGGCTGAACGCCAAGCTCGACGGGGCGGTGCCGCCGCCCGACGGAGACCTCGATGCGTTCTATCGTGGCCGCCGCCGGCTCACCGAGTGGCTCAACGATCCCGCCCACCAGGTCGTGTTCCGGCTCGAGCCCGGCGACGTGATGTTCATGGACAACCTGCGCATCCTGCATGGTCGCACCGCGTTCGATGTCTCCCACGGTGTTCGCCACCTGCAGGGCGCGTACATCGACCACGACGGACCCGACACGTTGTACCGAATGGCGGTCCGCCAGATCGGTCGATCGTCACCGCGGCGGGTCAGGTGACATCTCGATGTGGAGCTCGGGCGCACTGTAGGGATGGGCGCTGGCGACGGCCTCGTTCAGCTCGACGCCGAGCCCGGGCCCCGTGGGCGGGATGACATAGCCGTTTTCCCAGCGGATCGGCGGCGAGACCACCTCGGCGTGGAAGCCACCCCAATCCTGGATGCTCTCGAGGATCAAGAAGTTGGGTGTGCACGTGGCCAAAGCGATGTTCGCCGCGCCCACAACCGGCCCGCAGTACAGGTGCGGTGCGATCTGCGCGCCGTGCACCTCGGCCAGAGCGGCGATCTTCTTGCCCTCGAGCACCCCACCGCATCGGCCGAGGTTCAGCTGCAGGATCGAGGCGCCACCGGCGCGCAACAGCGCCGCGAACTCGTACTTGGTGGTGAGCCGCTCGCCCGACGCGATGGGGATGGTGGTCTGCCGTGCCACCACGCCCATCTGGGTCGGGTCATCCGGTGAGACCGGCTCCTCGAACCACAGCGGGTCATAGGGCTCGAGGGCTCGCGCCATGCGGATCGCGCCGGCCGGCGTGAACTGCCCGTGCGTGCCCACGAGCAGGTCCGCCCGGGTGCCGACGGCCTCACGGATCGAGCGGCAAAACGCCGCTGTCCGTTCGATGGACTCGAGGGAGGGCTGGCGACCGTCGAAGACCGAGTACTTGCCGGCCGGGTCGAACTTCACGCCGGTGAAGCCCCGAGCGACCTCGAAGGCCGCCATCTCGGCCGCGGCGTCCGGGTCGGTGTACACCGGATGGTCGGCGTTGGCGTCGATGGGATCCGGCGGGTACAGGTACGTGTAGGTCCGCAGACGCTCGTGCACCTGGCCGCCGAGCAGGTCGTACACCGGCCGGCCGGTCTCCTTGCCGACGATGTCCCAGCAGGCCATCTCCAGCCCGCTCATCACCCCGACCAAGGTGGGATCGGGACGAAGCGAGTAGCCGCTGCCGTAGGCCCGCCGCCAGAACGTCTCGATCCTGAACGGGTCGTGGCCCACCAGGAACCGGTCGGCCACATCGACGGCGAGCTCGGCTACCAGGTGAGGCGAGAACGTGGCGACGTATATCTCGCCCACGCCCTTGATGCCGCTGTCGGTGGTGAGCGTCACGAAGATGAAGTAGCGCCCGCCCCGGCTGGGCGGCGGGTTTCCGACCACGAAGGTGGCAATGTCGGTAATGCGCATCTGGCGCGCAAGTTACAGCACCAACGTGGGTTCCGTTCCAGCCGGTCGGGCGCCGATTGACTCGAATGGACCATCGAGTCGCCCCTGTCGCCTGCCGATATCCAAGGGCATGAAGCATCGGGCCATGCTCTCCGCCACCGTCGCACGGACCGGCGCTGAGCCTCGAGCATCGTCGTCGAGGACGGAACAACCGTCGTCGGTGCGGTCGTGGCCTTGGCCAGAGCACTCGGGCACGACGTCGTGCCCGTAGGCGTCGACCGCTCACACCAGGTCGATCTGCTCCGCGGACTCGGGTGTGACCGTGCGCAAGGATTCCTTTTCGCCGGACCGCTAACGCCCGACCAGGCGCTCGATCATCTGCGGGGCACCAGCGGTCAGGACTCCCGCCAGCGAGCCGATCACAGCGTTCGGTACATGCCACCGTCGACGAGGATCTGAGCGCCGTTGATGTAGCTGCCGGCATCGCTAGCCAGGAGCAGGGCCGCCCCGACCATGTCCTCGGGCTCGCCGATCCGG
Organism: uncultured Acidimicrobiales bacterium; assembly: GCA_964390555.1. Taxonomy (GTDB): domain Bacteria; phylum Actinomycetota; class Acidimicrobiia; order Acidimicrobiales; family SHLQ01; genus CAVTWS01. Next base: position 17,549 of record CAYMJU010000154.1, read on the forward strand.
CGCATGGGATTCATGGCGTTCACCGTGGCGATGGTGTCGGGCTGCCACGCCTTGGTGATGTCGGTGTTGAACGCCCCGGGTACGAGAAGATTGACTCGAACACGCGGGTTCCACGCTCCCGCCAGACCCAAGGTCATGGCGTTGAGGCCCGCTTTGGCCATGGCGTACGGAAGATCGTTGGCATCGGGGCGGTAGGACCCAGCCGTAGTCACGTTGATGATCGAGCCCCCGCCCTCGCTCGCCATGCGTTCCCCGAACAGCACGCTGAGTCGGAACGGACCGCGGGCATTCACTCCATGAACCTTCTCGTAGTAGGCCTCGGTCACGCTCGGGAGGCCGTCGTACAGCGGCGACATCCCAGCGTTGTTCACGAGGACGTTGCACTGCCCGAACTCGGCGTACACCGTCTCGTACAACCGGTCACAGTCGTCCCATTGCGCCACGTGGCAGGCCACCCCGACTGCCCGGCGGCCGGTCGCGGCGGTGACCTCGGCGGCGACGGCCTGGCAGTTGTCGAGCTTGCGGCTCGCGATCACGACGTCGGCGCCGGCCTCGGCAAAACCCATCACCAGCGCCCGTCCGATGCCACGGCTCCCGCCGGTGACCACGGCGACCTTGCCGGTGAGATCGAAGCGGCGGGCGACCGCGTCGGCATCCATCACAGGTTGCCGACCTCGTGCTCGAGGTGCTCGGCGAACTTCGCGCGCGCTGCGGCGCGCTTTTTGGGCAGGTGGGCGGTCGGCCACAGGTCGTCGCTCGGCTTGTAGTTGCGCAGGAGCTGGCGGGCGACGGTGACCTTGTGCACCTCGGTCGGGCCGTCGACCAGGCCCATGATCGGGCCCGACATCCACATCCCCGCGAGGGGCATCTCGTTGGAGACACCGAGGGCGCCGTGGACCTGGATGGCCCGCTGCACGGCGTTCTGCACGACCGTGGGCATCAACGCCTTGATGGCGGCGATGTCCTTGCGGACCTTGAGGTAGTTCTGGTGGCGGTCGATCGACCACGCGGTCCACAGAACGTAGAGACGGAACTGCATCAGCTCGGCATAGGAGTCCGCGATATAGCCCTGGACGAACTGCTTGTCGGCGAGCAGGCTGCCCTGGGTCTCGCGGCTGAGCGCTCGCTCACACATCATGTCGAGGGCCTTCTGGCATTGGGCGATGGTGCGCATGGCGTGGTGGATGCGCCCACCGCCGAGCCGGGTCTGGGCGATGGCGAAGGCCTGCCCCTCGCCGCCCAGGAGAGCGTCGGTCGGAACGCGCACGTTTTCGTAGTGGATGAGGGCGTGGCTGCCCTCTTCCTCGGACTCTCCGCCGAGACCGACGTTGCGGACGATGTTCACGCCCGGCGTGCTGCGGGGGACCAGGAACATCGACATGCCGTTGTACGCGCTCACGTCGGGGTTGGTGACCACCATGACGATCAGGAACTCGGAGGTCTTGGCGTTGGACGAGAAGAACTTCCAGCCGTTGATCACCCATTCGTCCCCGTCGCGCTCGGCGCGGGTGGTAAACATCTTCGGGTCGGCGCCGGCGTGGGGCTCGGTCATCGAGTAGCACGAGAACACCTCGCCGTTGAGCAGGGGAGTCAGGTAGCGATCCTTCTGCTCGTCGGTGCCGTAGTGGGCGATGATCTCGGCATTGCCGGTGTCGGGCGCCTGAGTGCCGAAGACGATCGGCGCCCACTGCGAACGGCCGAGGATCTCATTGAGCAGGCACAACTTCAGTTGGCCGTATCCCTTGCCGCCGAGCTCAGGGCCGAGGTGAGCGGCCCACAGATCCTGCTCACGTACCCGTTGCTTGAGCGGGTCGAGCACCTTGCGCAGCGTGTCTGACGGTGGGTGGTAGGCCAAACCGGGCCAGGCGAAGTCGAGCGGTTCCACCTCCTCGGTGACGAAGTCGTCGGCCCAGTCGAGCTTGGCCTGAAATTCGGGGTCGGTCTCGAAATCCCATGCCATGGGGAAGCCTCCGTCTACGGGGTCGCGTCAACCGCGTCGTGGGGCACCATAGGTGAGGCGATCGCGCCGGGGCGACTCGATCGGTGCAGGCGGTGAGCCGCCTACCCGACGCCCAGTAGCTGCATCATGTTGCCGCCCATGACCTTGGCCAGGTCGGCCGGGTCGAGATCGCCGAGTTCGTCGGCGTAGCTGAGCGGATCGGCCAGACCCTCGATGTGCGGGTAGTCCGAACCGAAGATCACGTGGTCCGCGCCGAGGACCTTGATCAGTTCGCGCGGGTCCTCCTCGTGGAACGGGTGCATCCAGAACTGACGCTTGAACGTGGCCGACGGCTTCTCGGCGAAGTCCTGCGGCTGATTGCGCCACGTGTAGTCCATGTTGTGCAGCAGGTGAGGCACCCAGCCGCTGCCGTTCTCGACCAGGCAGAGTCGCAAGTCCGGGAATCGGGCCAGCGTGCCGTGACAGATGAGCGACGCCACCGCGTCTTCGATGTCACGGTGGGAGTTGCGGACCACCATGCTGAAGGGCTTGGGCTGGGCGAAGGCCAACGTCTCGGTCTGGCCGGCGCCCTCCCACTCGTCGCTGTAGCGGTAGTACCCGGTATCAGAACCGTGGATCACCACCAGGGTCCCGGTCTCCTGGATGCGCTTCCAGTACGGGTCGAACTCGGGCAGGGCGAACGATCGCGGCCCGTCGTAGCCCCACGCCGGCGCCGGGCGCATCAGCACGACCTTGGCCCCCTGTTCGAGCACCCATTCCAGCTCGTTCATGGCGTGCTCGAGCACCCCCGGGGTGATGATCGGCGTCGAGAACATGCGGCCCTCATAGACGAACGGCCATTCGTCGACCATCCACCGGTTGAGCGCGTGGACCGCCGCGGCGCACAGATCGGGGTCGTCTCGCAGGCGCTCCTCGACCAGGCTCGCCAAGGTGGGGTACATCATCGAGAAGTCGACGCCCTGCTGGTCCATCAGGGTCAGTCGGGGGTTGGCGCTGCGAAAACCCGGGAGGCAGTCGATGCCTCGGCCGATGATCTCCTTGTACGGCTTGCCCTCCGGGTTGCCGAACTTGAAGTAGTCCTCCTGAGCGCCCGGCTTGCCGACGCGATCGAACGTCGGGTTGGGGATGTAGTCGCTCACCACGCCACGCACGGCGATCTTGGTGCGGCCGTTCACGTCGACGTAGTCGATGGCGCCCTGGTAACGATCCGGCAGGTACTTGGTGAGGGCGTCGGTGGTCTCGTACAGGTGGTTGTCGGCGTCGAAGACCGGGAACCCGAGTCGATAGGACATGGCGGTGCCTCCTCGTGCGGTGCAACCTGACGATAGCGTCAACCCAGCCCGTTGGACGAGCGAAGCGCATCGAGAGGACCGAGCCATGAACGATCCATTCCGTTACGAGACCAAGCGAGCTGTGGTCACCGGTGGGGCCACCGGCGTCGGTGCAGCCCTGCTCGGCGTGCTCGCCGAGCAAGGTGCCGCGCACGTGACCGTGCTCGACGTGAAGGCGCCGAGCGGTCCCCACGATGTGTTCATCTCGGTCGACTTGTCCGATCCGGTTGCGGTCGACGATGCGATCTCGGCGATCGTCGGGCCGGTGCACGCACTGTTCAACAACGCGGGCGTGGCCGACACCATGGCGCCTCGCACCGTGATCGCGGTCAACTTCTGCGCGCTGCGCCGGCTGAGCGAGGGACTGGCCCCCCAGATGCCCGAGGGCGCGGCGATCGTCAACACCGCATCTACCGCCGGCGGGCAATGGCCGGCTCACCTCGACACGATCAACAAGGTGATCGATCTCGACGACTGGTCCGCCACCCTCGATTGGGTCGACAGCTCGCTCGCCGACGTCGGTGTGGCGCCGTACTTCTTCTCGAAGGAATTGGTGCAGGTGTACACCATGCGGTCGTCACGCCCGACCATTCGCCGTGGCGTCCGCACGAACTCGGTGTGTCCGTCACCGATCGATACACCGCTGTTGGTCGACTTCCGGGCCACCATGTCCGACAAGATGATCGACTGGAGCGTCGCCGAATCGAACGGGCGGCTGGTCACACCCCGCGAGGTCGCCACGGTGCTGGCGTTCCTCGGCTCCGACGCCGCGGCGTATGTGAACGGTGTCAACATGTTGTGCGACGCCGGCTTCACCGCCGCCATGACCACCGGCCAGGTCGACTTCAGCGCCCTGGCCTAGCCGGCCCACGACGGATGGTCGTCGCTCGGCTGACGGGCACGACCGTGGGACGTCTCCTCCGATGGCGACTAGGTTCGGGGCGTGAGAAGCGCAGCTCCCCGGATGCCGATGGGGTCTGGGGGCGCGCAGCCCCCAGCGACGACCATGAGCGAAGCGGCACCATCGCTGCTCGAGGTTCGAGATGTCTCGGTACGTTTCGGCGGCGTCAACGCCCTCAGCGGGGTCGACTTGTCGATCCAGGCTGGTCAGGTCCGGGGCCTCATCGGCCCGAACGGGGCGGGCAAGACGACCCTGTTCGACGTGATCACCGGTGTGCGGACACCGTCGGCCGGGCGAGTACTCCTCGCCGGCGACGATGTCACCAGACGCAACGCTGTGTGGTTGGCGCGACGCGGCGTGCGGCGGACCTTCCAGCGCCAACAGCCCTTCGGCTGGTTGTCGGTCGAGGACAACGTCCTCGCGGCGATCGAATGGCGGGGCGGGGGCGGCGGCATCGTCGCCGACTTGATCTCGCTGCCCAACCGTGTCCGTCGAGAGAAGTCCCGTCGGGCCGAAGTCGAGCACGTCCTCCAACTCTGCGGGTTGACCGGCATCCGCCACGAGTTCGCCGGCCGGCTCTCGATCGGCCAGGCCCGCATGGTCGAGCTGGCCCGAGCGGTCGTCGACACCCCGACCCTGCTGTTGCTCGATGAACCGACATCGGGGCTCGAGGAACCGGAGGTGGCGAGGCTGGGCCAGATCATCCAGGAGCTACGGACGTCGACGAACTGCGCTGTGCTGCTAGTCGAGCACTACGTGCGCTTCGTGATGGACCAGTGCGATCGGGTCACGGTGTTGAACCTCGGTGAGGTCATCGGCGAGGGCGCGCCCGCCGAGGTCAGCTCCGACCGGTCGGTCCGAGCGGCGTACCTAGGCTGAGAGGGCGAGCCATCGAGCCAGACCGATCGCCTCGATCCTTCATCTATGGGCGCGGCTCGCGCGAGGCTGAATACCCACCCCTCTATGTCCGGTGCTACCTTGCGCGAACTCAGATCCAGAGGGGGATTCGATGACTCGCACCCGCAGCCGTTGGCTCGCGCCTTTCCTCGTCCTCGGCCTGGTCGCCGCCGCCTGCGGTGACGACGACGATGCCGACGCGCCCGAGGGCACCGCCGCGCCGACCGAAACCGAGGCACCCGACGACACCGGCACAACCGAGGCGCCGCCCGACGACGCCACCACGACGACCGCGCCACCCGATGACGGTGGCGAGGCTGCGGCCGGCGAGTGCACGTTCGAGAACCTGAGCGGGCTCGCAGTCTCGGCCGAGGGTGAGTCGCTCAACCAGCAGGTGTGCGCCGTGCTCGGCCAGCCCGAGCTGTTCGGCCGTGACGCCTGGGGCGAGACCACACGCGGCGTTACCGAGGATTCGATCAAGGTCGGCGGCGTCAACTCGGTCACCATCGCCGGATCCCTCGCGTTCGCGGGGATCTGCGAAGGTGCGGCGGCGCGATTCGCCCGCTCGAATGCCGACGGAGAGACACTGCACACCATCGATTTCGACGTCGAGAACTGCCTGAACGACGACAACAACCCCGACACCCACGCTCAGCAGGTACGCGACCTCATCAACGACGAGGAGATCTTCGCCCTCCTGCCCGCGACCTCGCAGTCGCACCTCGAGTCCGAGTTCTACCAGGAGGAGCGCCTCGTCAACGTCGGGTGGGGCTTCAACCCGCCCTACTGCAGCTTCGCCAACAGCTTCGGTTTCGGCGACGGCGGCGCAGTGGCGTGCGGCGAGCTCACCGAAGCCGGGTACGACACGTTCACCCAGCTCACGACGCAGATTCTGGCTGACGCTTACGAGAACGTGACCGGCGAGCCGCTCGGCGACGTGCGGCTGGCCAGCGTCAGCGAGAACGTCCCCGCCGGCATCGAGGGCATCGACCGAATCCAGATCCAAGCCGAGCAGCAAGGTTGGGAGGTCGTCTACAACGAGGCCGGGGCGCCCGACCCTTCCGCCGGACCCCCAGGTGACTGGACCCCCCTCGCCCAAGAGATCCTCGACTCCGACCCGAACGTCGTGTTCATGACCACTTCGGGCACGCCCGGGCTCTACGCCAAGCTTCGGGAACTCGGCTACGAGGGAATCATCCAGGGGTTCGTGTTCTGCGATCCCGGGATCCCGCTCGCTGCCCCCGAGCTGGCTGCGCAACTCGATGGCAGCTACCAGATGTGCGTGGGAATCGGCAGCGTCGCATTCGACAACGCGGGCACCGAGCAACTGGCCGCTGACGCCGAGTCCTACGGGTTCGCACCGGCCCTCGCCGGTATCGGCTTCCTGCACGGATACGCCGCGGCCGACTTGTTCGTCGCCATGGTCCAAGCCACCGAGGCTGCCACGGCCGACGACCCGTCGTTGTTCTCGGCTGAGGCCATGCACGACGCGGTCAACAGCGGCTGGGAGTACCCCGGCATGGACGGCGTCGTGTGCGGCACCGTTTGGCCTGCGGCGCACGTGGTCGGATCGCCGTGCGGCTCGGTCACGATCATCAACGCCCAAGGCCAGTCGCTCGACCCCGGCCAGGAGCCGACCTACTACCCGCTCGAGATCCGCGAGATCGAGTAGCCGACCGCGACCACGTCGGGGGCCGGGCGAGGAGCACTCGTCGGGCCCCAGGCGAAACACGAACGCCGGGGGAACACCACTCGCGGATCGCGAACGGGGGAGGTCGCGTTGGAGAAGTTCGTCAATCTGGTCGTGTCGGGGCTGGTGTTCGGCGCCCTCTACTCGCTGCTGGCGTCGGCCACGACGCTGCTCTACTCGACGACGGGGATCTTCAACCTCTCGCACGGCGCGCTCGCCGCGCTGTGTGCCCTGGTGTACTACGAGCTCAACTCGGGCCTCGATTGGCCGGTGTGGGTGTCGGCCGCGGCAACCATCTGCGTGTTCGCGCCGCTCATGGGGCTCCTGCTCGAGAGGCTCGTGTTCCGCGATCTGTCGAGGACACCCGAAGCGGTCCGGATCGTCGGCACCGTAGGGCTGATCATCGCCCTGCCCAACATCGGCAACCTGATCGCCGAGCTGGGCCGCCGCCAGCACAACTACGGCTGGGGCGGCCGGCTGTTCATCTTGGTCCTCGCCCTGGCGTTCACGTTCGCCACGAGGGCGCTTCATCGGCGCTGGAAGGCCGACGCCAGCCCCAACGCCCCCCAACAACCACCCGGGCTCAGCTTCCTCACCGTCGTCGGGGCCGCCGTCACGTGGGGACTGCTCGTGGGCGACGTGGCCGAGGAGATCTTCCGAGCCAACCTCCAGAACACCGCGGCTACGCCCGGCATCGGCCCGGTGCCTTCGAAGATCGCTTTCACCATCCCGGCGACCGACATCGCGGTCAACTCGAACCAGCTGATCATCTGGATCGCCGCCGCGGTGTCGGCGGTGCTGCTGTACCTCCTCGTCGCCCGCACACCTCTCGGGCTGCGCATGCGCGCCGTCGTCGACCGCCGCGATCTGGCGGCGCTACGGGGCGTGAACCCGGTCCAGACGTCGCAACTGGCCTGGCTGAGCGGGGCCGTGCTCGCCGGAATCATCGGCGTGATCACCGGCCCGGTGTTCGGGCTCACCGAGTTCCAGTACACCGGTCTGCTGATCGTGGCATCCACCGCGGTGGTGTTCGCCCGTTTCCGCTCGCTCCCTCTCGCGTTCGGCGGCGGATTGTTGCTCGGTGTGATCGCCAACCTGCTCGACGGGTACCTCCCCGAGATCGGGTTCCTGAGCGACATCGTCGGTGTGTCGACGTCGGGCCGGTTCTTCTTGTTGTTCTTCGCTCTGTACTTCCTCGGCCGGGGCCGGGGCCGAACCGCCGGGAGTGTGGTCAGCGAACCCCCACCGGCGGACTGGCTCGCCGATCTCGCCGTCTGGCGCCAAGCGCTGCCGTGGGCCATCGCCGGACTAGGACTGCTGGCCTGGTCGTTCGGCTGGCTCCAATGGGGCACCTTCGTCGCTGACAACAGCGAACACCTGATCATCATGAAGGGACTGGCCCTAGGCCTGATATTCATGTCGTTCACCGTCGTCACCGGGCTCGGCGGCATGGTCAGCCTCGCCCAGTCGACGTTCGTCGTCGCCGGCGCGGTAACCGCCGGTCTCGCCACCAACCAGGGCATGGACTGGATCGGGCTGTGGCCCGACGGCGCGCCGTTCATCCCGGCGGTGCTCCTCGGTGGCTTGGTTTCGCTGGTCCTGGGATTGGTGGTAGCCATTCCGGCGTTGCGGCTCGGGGGCGTGGCCCTGGCGCTCGCCACCTTGTCGATGGCGTACATCGCCGACCAGATCCTGTTCAAGGTCGAGTCGTTCGCCAACATACGCGGCAACGGCTGGAACCTCGATCGTCCGAAGTTCTGGATCTTCGACTTCGCTGACGACCAGAGCTACATCGTGCTCTTGCTCCTGGTCGTCTTGGCCTTCGCGTGGATCATTCGCAACCTCCAGAAATCGGCCACCGGTCGGGCCATGCTCGCGGTTCGCACCGCTCAATCCGCTGCGGCGTCAGCCGGCATCTCGCCGCCGGTTTCGAAGCTTCGCCTGTTCGGTCTGTCGGCGTTCATCGCCGGCGTCGGCGGTTCCATGCTGTTCACGATCGACGGTTCGGTCCGCGGCACGTCGGTGCCGGTGTTCCAGGGCCTGTTCTGGCTCACCGTCACGGTCACCTTCGGGGTTCGTAGCCCGAAGGGCGCCATCCTCGCTGGCCTCGTCAGCCAGGTCTTCCCGCGCGTCTTGAGCCAGGGACTCAGAATCCCCGGCGTCGACTGGCTCCCGTTCGAGGGGACCGACCTGCCGCAGATCCCACTCATCTTGTTCGGTCTGGGTGCCATCTCGCTCGCGTCCAGTCCCGACGGCGTGGTGTCGGTGGCGGCCTCGGAGAACTGGCGCCGGCGCCAGCGCCAAGGCGGCGCCCCGGCATCAGTTGCCGACGCAGGCGGCGCTGAGGTGGCGGCAGCTCGTCCGGCGGATGGAGCGGGCATTCCGACCGAGGACGCGGCGCTCGTTCTTCGCGAGGTCCACAGCGGGTACGGCGACATCGAGGTCCTGCACGGCGTCACACTCGCCGTGCCCCGTGGCTCCATCGTGGCCCTGCTCGGGTCGAACGGGGCCGGCAAGTCGACCCTGTGCCAGACCGCCGCCGGGATGTTGGCGGTCACCGCCGGCGCGATCGAAGTGTTGGGCCACGATGTCACCAAGCTGTCCGCCCACGTTCGCGCCCGGTCGGGTGACCTGGTGCTGGCGCCGGAGTCGCGCGGCGTGTTCCCCGGCCTGTCGGTCGACGACAACCTGAACCTGTACCTCGACGACGACGAGAAGCAGATCGTGTTCGAGCGGTACCCGGTCCTTCAGGCGAGGCGCCGCCTGCCGGCGGGCAACCTGTCCGGCGGCGAGCAGCAGATGCTCACCCTGGCGCCGCTGCTGGCCAGGCCGCCGCGGGTGCTCGTCGCCGACGAGCCGACGCTCGGACTAGCGCCCCTCGTTGTCCAGGAGCTGATGGGTCTGTTCGAGGCTCTGCGCGACGGCGGCACCGCGTTGTTGCTCGTCGAGGAGAAGGCGCGCGACGTTGTGGCCATCGCCGACCACGTGGCCTACATCGAGCTCGGGCGGATCACGTGGGGCGGGCCGGCCAGTACCGTCGACGTCGACGAGATGGGAGCTCGCTATCTCGGCGCGGCGGGCGACCTCGATCAGGGTGGGGAGAACCCGCGCCACTAGGTAGACGTTCAGCCGGGGGCTTCGCCGATCGAGGTGACCGGGAGCAGCGTCGGCCAGTCGACGTCGGGCAGGGGAGCGCCGAGCGGACCGTACTTTGGCACTGCCGTCGCGCGGTACCGGTCCGTCGAGTGGACACGATCGCGGTCGTGTTCGGGGATCACCTGGTCGCCGAACAACTCGATCATCTCGAGCACTTCATCGTGGTAGAAGTCACCCGGGATACCGAACACGAGCTGGTCACAGCCGACCGTCGAGTACGCGCTCAGCTGCTCGGAGACCTCCTCTGGGTTACCGACCATCATGAACCCGCCCTTGATCAACTCGTCGAGGAATGCGTCGGGATCGGGCCCGGCGATGTCGCGCAAGCGGATCGGCGGGCTCGGCCACGTGATGGCATCGGGCGACTTGGGCATGGTGTCGTGGTACAGGTTGACCATGGTCACGAGGTAGCCATTGACCCGGTCGAGGGCGACCTGACGGGCCTTGTCGCGGTCCTCGAAGCAGATGACCGCGTTGGTCATCATCACGTTGTCGTTCTTGAACTGGCCGAGCGGCTCGGTGCAGTCCTTGACGGCCTCCTTGTACGCCTCGATCCGACCGCGCAAGTTGTAGATCGGCTCGAAGTTGAAGGCGATGGCGCCGATGCCGAGGCTCCCGGCCTTGGCGAACGTCGGTGGGTTGCCGCAGGCGACCCAGATGGGCGGATGACCGGGACCGTAGGGCTTGGGCAAGATGTTGTGTGGCGTGGGGACCGTGAAGTGATCACCCTGGTACCGGTAGTCCATCCGCTCCCAGATCTTCACGATCTCGGGCGCCACCGAATCCCATTCGGCCTTGGTCGAATCCTTGTCGAGGATGTTGAAGCTCGCCATCTCGTGGCTGCCCGCACCCCGACCGGTGCCGAACTCGAAACGACGGTTCGTGACGTGGTCGAGCATGGCCGCACGCTCGGCGAAGCGAACCGGGTGCTCCTTGCGGGGCGACAAGCTCGTGATGGCGCTGCCCAGATGGATGTAGTCGGTCTGGGCCGCGACCCACCCCATCACGACCTCGGGGGCCGACATGTGGCTGTACTCCACGAGCGCGTGGTGCTCGCCGAACCAAACGTACTTCCAGTTGTGCTTGTCGGCGAAGACCGCGTACTCGGCCTCGCGCATGAGCTTGGTGTGTTCCCACTCGGTCTGGTGAGCGCCAGGCCCGGGGATGTAGCCGTTGCAGAAGATGCCGAATTCCACGCGAGTCCATTCGTTGTCAGGTTGACACACACTAGCAACTAAGACATGGTCTTAACACCTCCTCAGGGTGAGGCCACGCCGCGCCGGTCCGGGCAACCCTCAGGCGGGGTACCGGGCGGGGCGCGTTCGAGGTCCAAGAGGGGGTCCATCCGGTCGAGCAGCAGCTCCGAGGCCGCGGCGGCCCCGTCGGATGTGTAGTGGGTCCCGTCCCAACGCCACTCGTCGTGGGCCACGATGTCGGCGCGGATGTCGATGAGGTCGACCCGGTCGGCCTCGCCCAGCGCGGCCGCGTAATACGCCCGGTTGAGGGCGGCCGCGTCGGAAGGGCGCAGATTCACCGACGGCGGTACGGCCATGATGGCCACCCGGGCGCCCCCGGCGGAGAGCGTGGCAACGGCGCAACGGATCTGGAACACCATGTGGTCGTGCCAGCCGTCGGTGCCCGGCTCGAGCCAGACGTCGCCGACCAACCGACCCTGCGCGTCCCACACTCCGAACATCAACACGACGACATCTGGGTCGTACTCGCCCACCAATCCGGGCCAGTACGTCGTCCAGTCGCACTCGGAAGCGATGGGCTCGGTCGCGGCGACGAACGGCGACAGACCGATGCGGGCCGTACTCAAGTCGAGTGGGCAAAACGTCGCGGCGCCTCCGGGCACGATCGCTCCCGGGATGGCATCGATACCCCTGGCGCGGGCCCGTTCGGGAAGCCCGAGCAACAGCGATGCGGCGGTCGAGTCCCCGACGACGAGCACCTGGGGCGAATCGGCCTCGGTAGGTTGGGGGTCGGGCTCCGAAGCCGGGTTCGCTACCGCGGCGACTGGAACCGGGCGAGCGAACACCCGCTCGCTCGGAGACGAGACCACGATCCCGGCCGCCAGCGCCGCGGCCGCCATGGTGGCGAGGGGCAACGCCCACCCGGGCCGGGTCGGCCAGCGGCGCAGGCGAACCGGTTGCTCGATGAGCACGAACGACAACACGGTCGCCAAGAGGATGAGGCCGAGCCGGACGAGAAGCAGGCCCGCGCCCCCGAACCCGGCGCGTTCGGCATCCACGACGACGATGACCGGCCAGTGCCACAGGTATAGGCCGTAGCTCACCCGGCCGATCGCCACCAGCGGCCGCCAGGAGAACAGCGACCGGACCGCGCCGGGGACCGACGCCGCGAGGATCAACGGCACCGAGGCCAAGGCGACAACAGCGATGCCGCCGCGGTAGGCGACCGAGCCGCCGTCGGTCAGTGAGATCATGCCGGCCACAACGATCGCGAGGCCCACGAGTCCGGCGATCGCCACGGGCTTGCGTGGACGCCGACGAGCAGGGATGAGAGCCGCCGCCGCGCCCATCATGAGCCCGAACGAGTGCGAGTCGGTGCCGAAGTACGAGCGCGACGCATCGTCGGGGTCGTAGAGCGCGGACATGGCGACGGCCGAGGCCAACGCTCCCACAAGGCACAGCGCGGCGAGCGCCCGCGCCGGGCGCTTGCGGGCCAACGCGAACACCCCGCCGACCACTAGTGGCCAGACCAGATAGAACTGCTCCTCGATGGCCAGGCTCCACAGGTGGGTGAGCGGATTGGCCCCGGCGAACCGGTCGAAGTACGAGGCATCGTCGGCGATGAATCGCCAATTGACCACGTAGAGCAGCCCGGCCAGCCCGTCGCCGCGGAACCGGGATCGGGCGACAGGATCGGCCCACCACGAGGCCCAGACCACGAGCGCCGCGAGCATCACCATTATCGCCGGGAGCAGGCGCCGCGCCCGGCGCCCCCAGAACGCCGCGACGTCGATGCGAGACGCGGCGCGGCGTTCATCGACGAGCAGGCCCGTGATCAAGAAACCCGAAAGGACGAAGAACACATCAACCCCGAGGTACCCACCCTGCGCCCAGGGCGCGTCGAGGTGATAGGCCACGACCGCGAATACCGACATCGCCCGCAGGCCATCGAGAGCCGGGACATGGCTCCGGAACCGAGGCTGACCGTGGTCCGCGGCCACCGACACCACGGACGCGCGGAGCGTCTCGCCAGACATCGGTGTCAGCACGGGCGCCATCGGGTCGATTCTTGCCGTTCCGGAGCGCCGTTCCGGGGATCGGCGGATCGCTGCCGCCTGCAGGCGGCGGCTACTCTCGCCGCGTGGATCTGAGGGCGGCGTACGACCGGGTTGTCCTGGCGATCGATCAAACCTCGGTCTTCGACATGTTGAACATCGGGCACCGCGTGCTGTCGAGCGTCGGGTGCGTCAAGATCTCGTCTCATCTCGTCCAGCGCATGCCTCCAGGCCGCGCGTTCGACTTCGTGCGGAACCATCGGGCCCGTCGGGTCTTCTACGATGCCCGGTTCGTCGATGACCAGCCCGACAACCTCGCCGCCGATATCCGGATGCTGCGCGGCGACCGGACCGCACCGATCCACGCGCCCGAAGTCGTCAGCGTTCACGTGGCCGTGGGCGGCCGGGGAGTTGCCAGCGCGGTGGCTGCGGCGGGCGAGCGAAGCGAGGTCGTGGTGTTCCTTGGCTCGTCGAACTGGACCGACGAGGACTACCGGGCCATGCACGGCGGCACACCGGCCGACATAGTCCGCAACTACGCACAGATCGCCGCCGAAGCCGGAGCCCGATCCGTGATGTGTGCGGCGGCCGATGCGTGGGCCATCCGCGACGAGCCGTCCACCCGCCACCTGCGGATCTACGGTACCGGCATCCGTGCGGCCGACGACGAGGGCGGTGAGCAGCGTCGCGTCGTCACGCCGGCGCAGGCCTTGGAGCACGGCGTCGACCTGCTGGTGCTCGGCTCGCCGATCGTCAAGGCCCGCGAGCCGATGGCGGCCCTCGAGCGTTACGGCCAGCTGATCAAGACCGCGTCGCGGAGCCGACGGAATCGACCCGGGACCTCGTGAGCGCCTCCGGCAAGCGGCCCGTAGCCGGGTCGACGGCGCTCAGCCACGCCCGGCACCAGGGCGGATCGGCTAGGTCGGAGGGATGGTGTCCGCGGCTCAGCGAGCTGACGAGAATCGGCATGAGCTCGAACGCGAACCCGAACGCCCACGTGCCGAGACGCCACCAGGTGACCGGTCTCCACCATCGCCCCTCGCGCACGAGCGGCGGTACGGCCCCGGCCACGACGAACAGGCCCAGCGCGATCGTCGCCGCGACCATGGCCCTCGCCATCGTCCACCGCTTCACCCCGACTGCGGCGGCCACGTCGAAGGCGACAGACTTGTGCTCGACCTCCTCCGCGAGGTGCCACAGGTAGAGCTGGGCGGCGGCCGGATCGGCGTCTCGGAAGAACCGTCCGAGGTGGCGGTCCGTCCACCGGGCGATGGCGAAAGCGATGGTCTCGATCGCCGCGGCGAACGCCACGTTGGACGCCACGTCCCCGCGGCGCTCGCGCCGCCGGTGGTAGCGGTCAGCCCAGCGATCCACCCGGCCAAGCGACGGGTACGCAGCTATCACCATGTCGTTGAAACGCCGGTGCTGGGCGTGGTGCTGCGCTTCTTGGCGGACGTACCGGTCGGCTTGTCCGAGCAACGGCTCTTCGAGGTCGCCCATCGCGGCGCGCACGGACCGAACGACGAACGGCTCGACATGGGGCATCTGCAGCGATACAGCGTTGGCGACGCACGCCAGCTCGGGAACGTGCGGCGACCACATCGGCCGGGTCCAAGCGGCTACGAACACCGGTCGGCGCACGATCAACTCCATCTCGTATCCATCGGCACGACCCGGCGCCCCTGTACCGGTCGAGCGCCGATTCGTGCTGTGATGAGCGGATGAGCAACGCCATGGACCTCAAGGGTCGCACCGCCATCGTGACCGGCGCCGGAGTCGTCGGCACCACGATCGCCACCACCCTCGCCGAACACGGGGCCGGCGCCGTCGTGCTCGTCGACCTGGACATCGACCGGGCCCTTGCGGGCGCCGCGGCGGTCCAAGCTGTCGGGGCGACCGGTGTCGGACTGTTCTGCGACATCACCGAGCCCGACACCGTGGCCGCCATGTCCGCCGAGGCCCTCAGCTTGGTCGGGGCCATCGACATCGTCGTGAACAACGCCGGCTTGCCCCTCACGCTGTTCGATCCCGGGTCGACGATGATCAAGCCGTTCCTCGCCAGCGAACCCGACGAGTGGATGTCGTGGATCCGTCTGGGGCTCATCGCTCCGATGCTCATGTGCAAGGCGTTCGTCCCGGGCATGGTCGAACGCGGCTACGGCAAGGTGGTCACGATCGTCTCGGACTCGGGTCGTACCGGCGATGCGTTGGTGTCCTCCTACGCCGCCGCCAAGGCCGGCTCGATGGGTTTCATGCGCTCACTCGCCACCGAGGTCGGCAAGCACGGCGTGAACGTCAACTGCATCTCCCTCGGCACGCTGTGGCGCTCTGACGACGAGCAGACCCCCGACAAGCACAGCAGCGCGATCAAGCGCTACCCGCTGCGCCGCTACGGATACCCCGCCGAGGTCGCGGCCCTGGCCACGTTCCTCGCCTCCGACGCCGCCGGGTGGATCACGGGCCAGGTGTACCCGCTCAACGGCGGCTACTCCTATGCGTTGTAGAGGAGAGCGATGACCCCGCCGCAGAATCCCTCGCCTGTCGCAGGGCGCGATCAGCCGGTGTTCCGCCATCTCGACGATGCCGATGTGCCGTGGCAGAACGTCAAGGCGCAACGCAACGCCGACGGTACCGAGTCGTTCGTGCGCGAGAAGTGGCTGGCGTTCAGCCCCGATCCGCAGTACCTGTCGCTGTACGCCGAGTACGACGCCGGCATGGTGGTCCGTCGCCACGGACATTTCAGTCCGCACATCGTGTTCGTGCTCGAGGGCTCGCTCACGATCGGCGGGACCGCATGCCCCAAGGGCACCCACGTCGAGCTCCCGATCGGCGTCGCTTTCGGTCCGATCGTTGCCGGACCGACCGGCGCGACCCTCTACGAGGTGATGATGGGCGACCCTCGATCGTGGGGCGACCAGCCCGAGGCGTTCCAGACCGCGCTCGCCGGTATGGGCGCGACGCCGTTACCCGACCCGCCCCTCGAGTACCCGCCCTGGCTCGAGGATCTACGGACCCACTGGACTGCGGCGACCGACGACCAGTAGCGCGGCGCCGGTCGCCGCGGCGGACACGCCGCCCACCGCGACCGCCAGACGGGGATTGGCCAATTCGGTCACCACCGTCACGACCGCGCTGCCGATCGGTGTCGTACCCAGGAACAAGACGGCGTAGAGCGACATCACGCGACCGCGGTACGCGTCGGCGGTCACCAGTTGGATCCGGGCGCTGGTCGACGAGATGTACCAACCGCCTCCGAGCGCGCTGAGCGACATGGCCGCCACCGCGACCGATGCACCCGGCGCGACCGCCGCGCCGAGAGCGAACGCGCCAAGCACGACGCTGGCTCGCCCGATCGTGGCCACCGACGCGTCGCTCTGACGAGCGGTGATCATCGTGCCGGCCAGAGCCCCGAGCGCGCCGAACGACGCGAACGCTGCGAATAGCCCGGGACCGGCGTCAAAGGTGATGCGGGCCAGCAGCGCGCCGGTGAGCTGGGCGTTGATCGCCAGGGTCCCAACCACCGCCAAGGCGCCGAGCACCACCCGCAGGTCGGGGTGTGAGCGGGCGTAGCGCAATCCGTCGCGAACGCCGCCTCCGTCGTCGGGCGACGATCGGCGATCGGTGCTGCGAATCGCGCTCGCGTCCATCATGGTCACCGCGGCGACCGCGGCGAAGTACGAGCCGGCGTTGACGAAGAGGCAGACGTCGGCGCCGACGAGATCGATCAACACGCCCGCCAGGGCCGCACCCAGCATGCGCGACGAGGTCATGACCGAGCCGTTCAGCGCCACCGCGCTCGACAGGTCAGCCGGCCCTACGAGCGTGCCCACCAGGCTCTGGCGAGCCGGGGTCTCGAACGCCGTGCACACCCCCAGCGCCAACGACGCGGGTGCGAACACGACGAGGCTCCCGTGACCAGCCGAGACGGCCACGGCGGTGACGAGGGCGACCAGCGCCGAGACGGTGTTGGCGGCGACGAGGAGGATTCGCCGGTCCACCCGGTCCGCGACCGATCCGGCCCACACCCCGAGGAGGAGGAGCGGGAGGAACTGGAGCGCCACGACCAGACCGAGCCCGGTGGCGTCGCCCTCGGGACCCACGAGAATCCACGCCACGGCGGTCGAGTGCATCCACGACCCCGTCACGTTGAGCAACTGACCGACGACGAAGACCCGGTAGTTCCGGGTGCGCAGGGCCCGGAAGGCGCCGACGCTGCTCGACCTCACACAGGAGCCGGTCGATCACGGTCGGGCCGCTCGAGCCGTAACGCGAGCAGACATCCGACGACGCCGACCACTACAAGAGTGGCGACGACGCGGCGAACGCCGTCGAGGGGATCATCGGCGGCGGCCACGATCGCCACGCTCAGGGCCACCCACATGGTGTTGCCGATGTCGGTGAAGATCCGCGTCATGGCCCCGCCGATTCCGAGCTTCTCGGCGGGCACGGCGGCGATCGCCGACGATTGCGACGCCGCGTGGGCCAACCCGACGGCGAGAGCGTAGAGCACCGCGCCCGGGACCCAGACCATCAGAATCTCTCGCTCGCGACCGAGGGTGGCGAGGAAGAACACGCCGGCCACGACGAACAAGATCGTCCCCGGGATGATCGCGGTGGCATGCCCGCGCCGATCGGCCAGACGTCCTGCCGCGAAGGTCAGCGGGCCGGCGATGACCGTGATCAGGCTGACGGCCAGCCCGGCCCGGAAGCGGCTGAGATCCCACACCGAGGTCATGAACACCACGAACGTGAGGTAGATCGCGCCAAAGTGCCCGGCGACGACGAAACCGAGCAGGCTGCCGACCCGGAAGTTCCGGCGCTGCCACAGCGACAGATCCAAGATGGGGTCCGGATGGCGAGCGGACCTGCGCAACAGAACCGCGATGAGGACCACGGCTGCGGCGAGGGCTCCGGCAATCCGCGGGTTGGTCCATCCCCAGTCGTCGGCCTGCACGATCCCGAGAGCCAACGCCGCCACTCCCGCCATCAACAGGCCGGCGCCTACCAGGTCGGGGCGACGTCGCACCGCCGACGGGGCGGATGAGGGCAGGTAGATCGCGCCGATCACCAGCGTCACGATCGCCACCGGGATGCTCGCGGCGAAGGTCCATCGCCAGCCGACCGTGTCGATCATTGCACCACCCACCACCGGGCCGACGGCGGAGAAGATCCCGCCGAGAGCCCCGAACGCCCCGAACGCCGTCGACCGCTTCTCGATCGGGAAGACCTCGAGCACGATGGCCTGCGCGGCGGGACTCTCGAGGGCCACACCCACCGCCTGCACGACCCGTGCGGCAACGAGCAGCTCGAGGCTCGGCGCAGTGGCGACCAGGGCCGACCCGACCGCGAACGTCGACAACCCCACGAGAAACAGCCGCTTGCGCCCGAACCGGTCGGCCATCCAGCCCCCCGGCACGGTGAGGGCCGCGACGGTGATCGAGAACGCCGTGATCGCCCACGACACGCCGGTGGCATCGACATCGAATTCAGACTCGAGTTCGGGGAAGGCCACGAACATGATCGAGTAGTTGAGCGTCCCCATGATCCCGGCCCCGGCGACCAGGGCAAAAGTCAGCCACGGTGAGCGGGCTGACGTCGCGGGCACCGAGCCAGGCTAGGTGCCCGAACCGGACCCCCAGTAGGTTTCGGGCGAGAGAGGACCAGACATGGACAAGCTGAAGGGTCGAACTGCGGTGGTCATCGGCGGCGGCAGCGGCATCGGCCGCGGGACCGCTCTCGGGCTGGCGGCCGAGGGTATGAACGTGGTGGTGGCCGACATCGACCCCGAGACGGCCGGCGCGGTTCGAGACGAGATCCTCGGGCGTGGGGGAGTAGCGGTCGCCGAGCCGGTCGATGGCACAGATCGAGCATCGCTGGCCGAGTTGGCGCGCCGGGCCGTCGATCATTTCGCCAGCGTGCACGTTCTGTGCAACAACGTCGGCGTCGTCGTCAGCCGTCCCCTCGACCAGGCCACAGAGGCTGACTGGGGTTGGGTGATCGAGTTCAACTTCATGTCGATCGTGCGTGCCGTCGACGAGTTCCTACCGACGCTTCGGGTCCACGGCGAGGGTGGCCACATCGTCAACACTGCGTCGATGGCGGCCCTCACCATCGTGACGCCCACCATGGCCAACGGCACGCACCTCGGCCTGTACACGGCAACCAAGCACGCCATCTTGGGCTACACCGCCATCCTCCGCGACGAGCTGGCCGGCGATTCGATCGGCGTCTCGGTGCTGTGCCCGGGGATGATCCAGTCCAACCTCGGTCACACGTCAGCGCGCAACCGACCCGATCGCTACGGGGGTCAAATGGAGTCGCTCATCCCAGAGGGGGCGACGATCCCGGGCCAGATGCCCAACGAGGAGCTCGGTCCCTACGTCGTGCAGGGGATCCGCGAGAACCGCCTGTACATCCTCACGCACCCCGATCCGCGCCCGTTCCAGGCCCGCCTCGACGAGCTGCTGGCCGACGCCAGGGCCTACGAGCGTTGATCGATCGCAACTTTGATAGCACCGCTTGACTGCTGGTCGGCGAGCACACCGAAGGCGTCGCGCCAGTCGCCGAGCGCGAACGTGTGAGTGAGCATCGAGCCCAGTTCGACCCGGCCCGTTCGCACCATGTCGAGGTAGTGCTCGATGCCGTGCTTGCGCACCCCGTCGACCTCCTCGACACCGAAGGCGTTGGACCCCACCCAGGCGATCTCCTTGAAGTACAGCGGCGTCCATTCCCACTCGGTGGGGCCGTGCACTCCGGCTTTGACGATCGTGCCCCGGGCCTTCAGCACCCGGCACGCGACCTCGAGCGACTCGCGCCGCGAGATCGTGTCGTACACGACGTCGATGCCGCCGGGATAGGCCATGGGCAAGAGGTGGTCTCCGTGGAGGACCCCACCGGACCAGTCGGCGATCTCCTCGATCAGCCCAGTCAGCGGCTCGTGCTCGAACACGCGGTGGGCGCCGAGGGACTTGGCCAGGTCTGCTTGAGCCGAGAAGCGGGCGACCACGCCGATCTCGACGTCGGGGTAAAGGGCCCGCAAGATCGCGACGGCGCACGACCCGAGGGCGCCCGCGCCGTAGACCAGCGCCCGGCCGCCCGCTGGGGGAGCGTGGCGGGTGACGGCGTGAAGCGAGACGGCGAAGGGATCGGCGAACACCGCCAACTCGTCGGGCACGTCGTCGGGTACCGGGATCAGCATCGAATCGTGGGCGGGCATCAGGGTCGCGTACCCGCCGCTGACGTCTCTCGACGTGCCCGAATGGATCCCCGGGGCGATCGGCGGGGCGCGGAAGTTCCAGCACAGCGACAGGTCACCGATCTGGCACGCCGGGCACAGGTCGGCGACGCCCCGGGGTGCACACGATAGCCACGGATTGAGCACGACCCGCTGACCGACTTCGAGTCCCGCCGCTTCGGGCCCGAGAGCGACGACGTCCGCGACCACCTCATGACCGAGAACGTGGGGCATCGACGAGAAATCGATCATCGGATTGTCGGCGTCGACTTTCCCCCAGTCCATGAAGACCTGTTTGGAGTCCGAGCCGCAGATGCCCGTGAGCCGGGGCTTGGCGATGACCCAGTCCGGGAGGATGAACGTGGGGTCCGGCACATCCATGAGCTTCATCGGTGTGTTGGCCAGCGCGACCTGGAGCGGCAACGCATGCGGTGGCGGCGCGACCCGGTCAGGTTGGACGCCGAAGACGAGTGCTCTCATGCGCGAACACTAGTCAGCCACGCGAGCCGCGAAGGGTTACGCGTCGCCAACGCGTCCCATCGCCGCGAACCGGTCGACGAGCGCATCCAGGAGTCCCTGGCAGGTGTCGGCGCCGCCAGGCGGGTCCGGGAGCCGCGCTGGTCCGTGCTCGCGACTGGGGAGCAGGATCGTGGCGTGACCCGGCGTCGTGGTCTCGCCGCGTTGGTTCTCCCCCCAGATGTCGACATCGATCGCGGCCCGGTCGCCCTCGGCCAGGTACTTCCGGGTGACCGTGCCCCGCATCCAGTGCGTGTCGCCGACATAGTTGAACTTGCGGAACTCGCAGTCGAGCTTCCACAGCCAGGCATCGTCGCCCATCCAGTCGGTGCACAAGTGGACGAGCCAGGTCTCACGCATGCGCCCGTAGTCGTAGCTGGTGGGGTTGCCGATGGCCCGCGCCCATGCCGGATCCCAGTGGACCCGCTGTTGGACGTCCGGGATGTTCAACTCGTCGGGCCGGAAGAACTTCGGCATCTTCTGGCGTTGCTGATAGCCGAGCCGCAGTGCCCGAACGCCGTAGAGACCCATGCCCATTCCGGCGTGCCAGCACACCATGTCGGTGACCCGCATCGGCCCCTTGACTATGGGCGTGATCTCGTCGCCCTCGTCGACGTCCTCCCACCAACGGGGCTCGGTGCCGCGACGGCGACCCGGTTCGCCCCCGAGCCACTCGTCGATGCGGGCGATCTCGTCGTCGGTGTAGGGCTCGATAGCAATGGCATCGTACTTGCCGCTCGCCGAGCTCTTGGTCCGCTCGGTGCGGATCATCAGCCGGTACTGCGCCGACAGGGCCAGGTCCGGCCCGCGCGCCGCGAACACCTCGCCGGTCCACTCGTGGACGCTGCGTTCAGCGAACTCACTGCGCTTGTCGTGCACGCCGACGAGCGCGTTGCGTCGCCCGACGTCCATGCCCGGACGTACCGGCGACCACCACTCCCGAAAGCTCCCGGAGTAGAACGCGTGGGCACCACGGATCGGGTCGCCCCGCAGCAGCTCTTTGTGTTCGGGCGGCAACTCGGTGATCTCGTTGTGGCCGATCAAGGTGTCGCCGCCGTTCATGTTCGGCGACGCGATCGGACCGGCCCACCGACTCTGACGGGCGTGCGCCGGGTCGCACCACAGCGGGTTGTCGTCGCCCGTGGCTTCGGCCACGTGGCGGAATCCGTCCTCGTTCGGGAAGCGGTAGTGCGGCGGCTGCGGATGCGGCTGGGGAATGCCGATGCGTCGCCGCAACTCGGCCACCCCATCGTCTGTGATCGACGCCTGGTCGGCCACCCATCAGCTCCTCGCCGTCGGTCTCGGCGGATACGATATCGGCCCTGTGGGGACCGCCGGAACCGACCTCGCGGCGCTGCTGCTCGAGCACCCCGCGCCCGACGACGGCGACCTGCTGCACTCCTCTGCGCACACGATGACCGCGGGCGAGTCGCGATCGAGCGCTCGATCGATCGCGGTCGCCCTTCGTGACGCCGGGCTCGAGCCGGGTCACGCAGTGGCGGTGTCATGGCCGAACGATCCCAGAGCCGTCGTCGCCATGTTCGCCGTCTGGGTGGCCGGCGGCGTCTTCGTCCCACTGAACCCGAGATCACCCGCGCCCGAGCGGCAGGCCAACCTCGACGCGACGGGCGCTCGCCTCTTGCTCACGCCGAGCGGGATCGTCGATGCCGGGGGCACCCGAACCTATGCCGACGGATCGGCCTTCTTGCTGTGGACGTCGGGAACGACGGGACGGCCCAAGCCGATCATCCACACCCACGTCGCCTACCTGGAGTTGCTCGACCGGGTGTTGGGACCATTGCGCGGCGCCCGTTCGGTCGACGACACCCGGCGTCGGAGCCCCAATCTCATCCCCGTATCGCTCGCTCTCAACGCCGGGATCTACAACGTGCTGTTCGGCCTGCGCGCCGGCGCCGAGATCGTGATCATGGACGCCTTCGAGCCCGTCGAGTTCGCCGAGCTCGTCGGCCGGTTCGCCATCCGGTCCACCGTGCTTCCGCCCGCCGCATTGACCGCGCTCACCGACCATCTCGAACCGCTCGATCTCGGGCCGCTGAAGTACGTGCGCAGCATCACCGCCGCACTGTCGCCGCTCCAAGCGTCGCGATTCACCGCCCGCTATGGGGTGACCGTGCTCAACAGCTACGGCCAGGCGGAGATCGGCGAGGTGATCGGCTGGACGGCCGCCGACGCCCGCGAGCACCCCGACAAGGTCGGCGCCGCTGGCCGGCCCCTTCCGAACGTCGCCATCAAGGTCGTCGACGACCAGCTCGCCCCGGTGTCCGCTGGTGAGCCGGGCCGGCTGCTCGTCCGGCCGCCGTCGATGGCCGCGGGATACGCCCACGGCGCCGACCTGGCCGACCGGGTCGACGCCGAGGGTTACGTCGACACCGGCGACCATGCCCGCATCGACGGCGACGGTTTCGTCTGGATCGAAGGCCGAGCCAGCGACCTGATCAACCGAGGTGGGAACAAGGTCTTCCCCGAGCAGGTCGAGGAGGTCATCCGCCTCCATCCCGACATCGACGACGCCGCGGTGGTCGGCGTGCCCGACGGCCGACTCGGTGAGGTGCCGGTGGCATTCGTCGTCGCCCGCCGACCGCCTGCCGATGCCGGCCTCGACCAACTTGGCCTCGACCAACTTGGCCTCGAGCGGTTGTGTCGCGAGCACCTCGTTGCGTACAAGGTGCCGGTACGGTTCCATGCCATCGCGGCGCTACCACGCACCGAGGTCGGCAAGATCCGACGGTCCGATCTGGTGGCCGAGCACGCCCGCCTGGTCGGGGGCTTCGGTGAGTGACACGCCCGGCGCGCGGCTGAACGTCGACCGGGACACGTCCATCGCCGAGATCGAGGCGGCGGTCACGGCCTGGGTCGAGATCCATGTGCCTGTGGAATGGCGCGCCGCCGCCGAGCGGGGTGGCCGGGCGGCCATCCGAGAGGTACGGGCCCGCGCCGACTACGAGTCGTGGTACCGGGAGTTCGCCGATAGTGGGCTCGTCGTCGCCACGTGGCCGAGCGACTACGGCGGTCTGGACCTGACCCCGGCCCAGGCCCGCGCCGCCGAGGCGGTGTTGGCTCCCTACAACCTCGGCCGACTCAACCCGCTCGGAATCAACAACACCGCCCCGGCGCTGTTCGCCCACGGCACCCACGAGCAGCGGCTGCGGTTCCTGCCTCCGATCGTGCGCAACGAGGAACGCTGGTGCCAGCTATTCAGCGAGCCCGGGGCCGGGAGCGACCTGGCCTCGCTCGCCACGCGCGCCGTGCGCGACGGCGACGAGTGGGTGCTCACCGGGCAGAAGGTGTGGAGCACGTGGGCACACATGTCGGAGTGGGCGATCTGCCTCGGCCGCACCGACACCACGCGACCAAAGCGCGAGGGCATCACCTTCTTCCTCGTCGACTTGGGGCTACCTGGCGTTACCGTTCGCCCGCTCCGCCACATCGGCGGCGAGGTCGACTTCAACGAGGTGTTCCTCGACGAGGTCCGCGTTCTCGACTCGTGCCGGGTTGGTGCCATCGACGAGGGCTGGCGGGTCGCCTCCTCGACCCTGGCCGGCGAACGCCAGATGGTGGCCGGAGCCGGCTCGGGCGGCGTCGGCCGCATCGGCGGATCCGGCATCGAGCGGGTCGTGCATCGCGCTCGGGAACTGGGCCGGTTCGACGACCCGACGGTACGCCAGCGGCTGATGGGCCTCTACAGCGAGGAGCGGATCCGCGACTGGACGAACCAGCGTGTGCGTTCGGTGGTCAAGGCCGGAGGCACGGCGGGCCCGGCGTCGTCGATAGGCAAGGTTCACCAGGGTTCGCTGAACCAGCGCATCCAGATGGCCGCGGCCGACCTGCTCGGCCCGGCCGCCCAGGCCTGGCCGGCCCATGCCGGAGCCCATTCGCACGAGGAGGCGTGGGCGGCCACATTGCCGTTCGAGGTCCACGGCATGCTTCGAAGTCGGGCCAACACGATCGAGGGAGGGACGACCGAAGTCAACAAGACGATCCTCGGCGAGAAGGTCCTCGGCCTGCCCCGCGAGCCCGATCCGTGGCGCGACGTAGCCTGGGCCGACGTGCCGCGGAGCTGACGCACGAGAACGACGAGAGGTGACGGTGACGTCGACATTCTGGGAGCTCCTCGAACAGCGCGCAGCAGCGACGCCCGATGCCGAGGCGATCACCGACGGCGCCTTGCGCACGACGTTTGCCGCGCTGCGTGAGCGGGTGGAGTCGACGGCGGCCGGGTTCGCCCGTAACGGGATCCGGCGCGGATCGGTGGTCGCCTGGCAGCTTCCGACGTCGACCGCGGCGATCGTGGTCCTCCTCGCCCTCGAACGACTCGGAGCGATCCAAGTTCCGTTCCTGCCGGTTTATCGGCGTCGAGAGATGGAGTTCGCGGCCCGCCAAGCCCAAGTCGAGCTCCTGATCGTCCCTGCCGCGCACCGAGGCGTGGACCACGCCGCGCTCGCCAACGAGGTCGCGGCCGAACTCGACCACATGGACGTGCTCGTTGTCGACGGTGAGCTGCCCACCGCTGACCCCGCGGAGCTCGCGGTCTACGAAGCGCCCACGGCGAAGGACACGGCGTTCATCTTCTACACGTCAGGGACGACCGGCGTACCCAAAGGGGTTCGCCACAGCCAGGTCGGCCCGATCCATGGCGGGCAATGCATGGTCGACGCCTTCTCGATCACCGGCGACGACGTGGCCCCGATCGCGTTCCCGATCAGTCACATCGGCGGCGCAGCGTGGGTCGCGGCGCTGTTGATCACCGGCTGTCGGTGCGTGCTGTTCGATGGCTTCGATCCCGCGGTAGCGATGGTCACCCTCGAGTCCGAAGGCGCGACGCTCGCCGGCGGCGGCACGGTCTTCTGCGAGATGCTGCTCGCCCAGCGGCTCCGGGACCCCGCCGGGCCGCCGCTCTCTGCGGTTCGGGCCTTCCTCGGCGGTGGCTCGCCTGCTCCCGCCGGCCTCTCCGATCGGTTGCGCGAGGCGTTCGACGGCGCCGGGTACCTGGGCTCCTACGGCATGACCGAATGCCCGATCGTCACCGGTTTGACCCCCGACCCCGCCGACCGGCGCCGCGACGTGTCCGAAGGGCTGGTGTCGCCGGAATGCACTGCGGCCGCGGTGGACTCCGCGGGCCGCGAAGTGCCGCCCGGCACCGAGGGTGAGCTGATGCTCGCGGGGCCCCAGCTGTTCCTCGGCTACGTCGACTCGTCCCTCGACGTCGGCGCGCTCGACGCGCTCGGTCGCCTTCACAGCGGCGACCTCGGCATCATCGACACCGACGGCTACATACGCATCACCGGGCGCATCAAGGACATCATCATCCGCAAGGGCGAGAACGTCAGCGCCAAGGAGGTCGAGGATTACCTCCACCGACACCCGAGCGTCGCTGAGGCCGCGGTCATCGGGTTGCCCGATCCCGCCGTGGGCGAACGGGTCTGCGCTGTCGTCTCGCTCAGGCCGGGGGTGGCCGGGCTCACGCTCCCGCAGATCACCGAGTACCTCGCCGACGAGGGACTCATGCGCCAGAAGTTTCCCGAGCGCGTCGAGATACTCGAGCAGCTCCCGAGGAACGCGACCGGCAAGGTCCTCAAGCATGAGCTCCGTTCTCTGTTCAGCTGACTTTTCGGCCCATACCATCTGTCGGGGTGGGCCGCGTCCAACGGTCCGGTAGCCTTGTGCTCACGGCCCGCCGAGGTGTGGCGGACTGAAGAAAAGGGAAAATCAGCAATGGCTACCGGCACCGTCAAGTTCTTCAACAATGACAAAGGGTACGGATTCATCCGTACCGACGAGGGCAAAGAGATCTTTGTCCACTTCTCCAACATCTCCGGCAACGGCTACCGCTCGCTCAACGAGGGTCAAGCCGTGGAGTTCGAGGTCGGCCCCGGCCGCAAGGGCGACGAAGCCCTCAACGTCCGCGCCATCTGATCGAGTCGTGCGCTCTTGGCGCACGCGCTCATCAGCGTTCATCGAGATAGGCCGCCGTTCCCGGCATCGTCGGGACAAGCGGCGCGGCCAAGCGCGAGTCACACCACGTGGACGGGCCGCGTCTGATCGCGGATCTCCTCGATCGTCGACTCGACCTCGCGGATATCGGTCAGGCAACCGAGGGTGCCAGCAGCGCCTATCCGAGCCTGTCGCTCGGATCGGGAACTCCCGGCGGAGTGCCCTCGTGGTACTCGACGAACTCGATCAGATAGCCATCGTGGTCGCGGACGTAAGCCATGGTGACCGGCCAGCGGTCGAGGCGGCGGGGCGGATCGACCGGCTCGCACCCCGCGGCGACCGCCCGCTCGAAGATCGCCTGGCAGTCCGACGTGTTCACGTAGAGCTTCCACAGAGCGTTGCCCATGTCGATGGGCGACGCGTCGTCGAGCTTGCAGGCCAACTGGAGACGCGAGCCCCCGGCATCGGCCTGGAGGATCGCCTCCTTTATGCCCTCGATATCGGTTCGGCTCCGAAGCGGGATGCCGATCACGTCGCGCCAGAACGTGACCGCACGCTCGAGGTCGGACACATAGATGCAGTACGCGGCCAGGATCTGTCCCATGTCGCCTCCGGTATCGGTGACGGCGAACAGTAGCGGGCAGCGGATCGGGCAGCTCGTGTAGCGTCGGCGGCACGACGAGGGAGGGCCGCGTGAGCACGTCGGCGTTGGGGGGAATCTCGGTTCTCGACCTGAGCAGCACGCTCATCGGTGCCCATGTGACTCAGCTGCTCGCCGATTTCGGTGCCGACGTGACCATGGTCGAACCACCGGCCGGCCACACGTTGCGCAGCGAGCCCGCGTGGCCGTTCTGGTCGCGCGGCAAGCGCAGCGTGGTGGCCGACCTCACCGATGCGCCCGACCGTGCCCTCGTCCGCGACATGGCGTCGCGCTGCGACGTCGTGTTGCAGACGTGGCGTCCGGGCGTAGCCGAGCGGTTCGGGTTGGCCGACGCCGACTTGCGGCCGTCGAACCCGCGGCTCGTGTCGGCGTCGGTCACGGCGTTCGGACGCACGGGACCGCTGCGCCACCTCAAGGGCTACGAGCAGGTCGTCATGGCCAAGATCGGCGCCCTCGACGCCTTCGGCGGCATCACCCCGCGGCCCGGGCCCGCCTACACCTCCGCTCCGTACTGCTCGTTCAGCTCGGCCCAGCTGTGTCTCCAGGGCATACTCGCCGCGCTCGTCGAGCGCGAGCGGACCGGTCTCGGCCAGGCTGTCGAGACGACCATGCTCCAGGGCATGGCCGCCCACGACACTTGGAACTGGCTGATCGCCATGCTCGCCGAGCGCTATCCCGACGCGTTCAAAGCCTCGGCGCAGTTCTCCGATGGCGTCCCCAACAACCCGCTCTTCTTCCGCCTCATGGTCGGCCTCTCCGCCGATGGGCGATGGATGCAGCTCTCGCAGAGCACCGACAAGCTCTGGCACGCCTTCTTACGGCTGGCCGGCCTCGGCGACCTCGTCGACGCCGGGATCGACCCGCCGCTCGATCCTGACCCGGCCATCCGGCTGGCCTTCTGGGAGCGACTGCTCACCATCTGCCGGTCCCGGACCTACGCCGAGTGGCTGGCCGGCTTCGACGCCGACACCGACGTATGGGCCGAGACGTTCCGGGGCGGCCTCGAGCCTCTCGACCATCCACAGCTCGTCCACGACCGCCGGGTGGTGGCGCCCGAGCACCCCGGTCTGGGATCGGTTCGCCAACCGGGCCCGATGGTCGAGTTGACAGTGACGCCCGGCGATGCCGGCCGCCCCGGCCCGGCGCTCGACGAGCACGGACCCGTCATCCGCGCCGCGTTCGACCCCGAGGCCAATCCCGTGGCCGCCGAGCTATCGATTTCGGACGGTCCGATCGGTGAGACACCGCTCGCTGGGGTCACCGTGGTCGAGTTCGGGACGTTCTACGCCGCCCCCTTCGGTGCGACCCTGCTCGCCGACCTCGGGGCCCGCGTCATCAAGCTCGAGCCGCTCGAAGGCGACCCGATCCGCAACATCATGCCGTTCCCCGAGATCGGCGGCATCAAGGTCATGGCCGGCAAGGAGTGTGTAGCGGTCGACCTGGCATCTGACGAGGGCCGCGAGATCGCGTACGCCCTCGTCGCCCAGGCCGACATCGTGCTCCAGTGCTTCCGGGCCGGCGTGGCGGCACGTCTCGGCCTCGACTCCGACACGCTTCGGGCCCTGAACCCGAACCTGGTGTACCTGAACGCCCCCGGATACGGCACCGGAGGTCCGTGCGGGCATCGGCCCGCATTCGCGCCGACGATCGGCGCCGGTTCGGGCCTCGCCATGCGCAACATCGGGCCATCGTTACCCGCCGACGCGACCGCGATCGACATGGAGGAGCTGAAGGCGGTAAGCGTGCGGCTCGGCGCCTCGACCATGAGCTATGGCCACGCCGACGGGTTCTCGGCCCTGGGCGTGGGCACCGCGTTGCTCCTCGGGCTCTACGCGGCTCGCCGGGGAGGGCCGCCCCAGGAGTTGACCACCACCATGCTCACCACCATGGCCCACGTGCTCGGGGACAGCCTCGTCGACTACCAGGGAAAGGCCCCGCTACGAACCGCCGACCGCGAGCTTCACGGCCTCTGCGCCACCTACCGTCTGTACGAGGCCGGCGACGGTCGATGGGTGTTCCTCGCCGCGCCACAAGACGATGAATGGGCGGCACTGAGGATCGCGTTGCAACACTGGGCGGACATCGACAGCGACGCTCGCGCCGACGACGCCGCGCTCGTCGCGACCCTCACTTCGGTGTTCACCGCGCTGCCGGCGGCGGCGTGGGAAGCGTTGCTCGTGGCTGTCGACGTGGCGTGTGTCGAGGTTGCGACCGGGACCGTCGAGCGAATCGTGACGCGGCCCACCGGCCTCGGCGCCGACCACGGGATCCTGACCACCGTCGAACACCCCACCTTCGGCGAGCACACCCGGCTCAAGCCGATGGTCAGCTTCTCCCGCTCGGCCGGCGTTGCCCGCCCCGCAGCGCTGCCCGGCACCCACACACGCTCCGTTCTCGCCGGGCTCGGGTACGACGCCGACCGCATCGCCGACCTCGAGACTCGCCGCATCATCGCCACCTGAGAGTCACCTCGCGACGTCGCTCGGCGAGGGGCTCGCCTCGCCGATCGGTGGCGTCAGTCACGGCGGCGACGATTGTCGGGCACGAGCGGCGCGAACCCGTCGAAGGCGTGGCGGGGGACCGTGAGCGGTAGATCCAAGCTGCTGAGCAGCCCCGGGTTGGCCTCGACGACCATCGGGATGGCGTTCACCAGCCGCATCGTCGTCGCCACCATGCCCTGGTGGCTCACGTCATCGGGCGGCCCGACGGCGAGCTCGCAACACAGCTCGGGGTCGGCGTCGATCTCGATGCGATACACGCCATCGCGCTCGTGGCTCGGCCACTCCGGGGCGAGATCGGGCGCCATCCGATTGATGTGCTCGATCACGATGGCATCGCGACCGCCGACGATGCCGATCGTCTCGAACCGCACGGCGCCGACGGTGCCGGCCTCGATCACACCACTCGCCACCTCGAGCCGGCGCGGCGTGGCCGCCATCTGGTAGGTCTCCCGGATCTCGTCGACCTCGACGCCCATGGCGTGGGCGATCATCCGAATGGGCGGCGCCCACGTGCCGGACTGCACGCCGGGGATGGCCATGAACGGACGGGCATCCAGCGGCTTGCCGAACCCGAACACCTCCTGCATCACGTAGGTAACCGGATAGCCGGAGTACAAGAACAGTTCTTGGGTGCGGATCGATCGCACCGAGTGGCAGAGGGTGAGCAGGGTCAGCGGCAGCTGATCCCCGGCGAAGCCAGGTTCGATGCCCGAGGCGTAAAGCGATGCCCCGCCACGCGCCGCGGCCGCGGCGAGCCGGTCGCGATGCGCCGGTACGTAACCGTCGGGGAACACCAGCCCGGCGACGGACACCACCACCACGTTGATCCCCGCGTCGAGCATGGCGACGAGATCGGGGACCGCTCCCGCATCGAGATCCGGACCGCTGGCGGCGTACACCACGCAGTCGGGTCGCGACCCGATGAGCCTCGAGGCATCGCCGGTGGTGCCGACTCCGATCGGTCCGATGCCACAGATCTCGCCGGCGTCGACCCCGATCTTGGCGGGGTCGTGCGCCCACACCCCGACGAGCTCCATGTCGGGACGGTTGTGGACGGCCTGCACGGCCAGCTTCCCGACGCCTCCCGTGGACCAGACAACGACCTTGTACATGAGGCGAGTCTCGCAGAGGGATCGCTGACGATGGGAGTCCTGCCCGATCTGAGAACCCGCGCCAGTAGGTGAACGATCGACGTCTGATCGGTCGCCCTCGCCTGCTGGCGCAGTCGAGAAATGCCGCTATCACATTGGAGGGCTCGCCTATCGGCTCGCCCTCTGAGCAGCCGCTGAGGTGGCGGCGCGGTGCGCTAGCGTCGGCCAATGGTCAACCGCGGGCGCGCCAACACGTTCAACAAGATCTTCAACCGCTTCTTCAACGGCCTGTTCCGGTTGCGCAAGGGCAAGCTGGCGTTCAAGGGTGCGCCGGCATGCATCCTTCACACGACCGGAGCCCGGTCCGGCCAGCCGCGCAAGACACCGCTGCTGTACCTCGACGCCGGCGACGGACGGTTCGCGCTGGTCGCCTCCAACGGTGGCGACGACAAGACGCCGGACTGGGTTCACAACATCCGCGCTCAGCCCGACGTCGAGGTCGACCTGGCCGGCGGCCGGCGTGCCTTCCGAGCCGAGATCGCCGACCCGGCGACCCGCGCCGACCTGTGGCCACGTCTCGTCGCCTTGTACCAGACCTACGACAAATACCAGGCCAAGACGACCCGCGAGATACCGGTCGTACTGCTGACGCCGCGCTGATCAGTCCGCGGTGACCTCGCTCAGCTGACCCGATGTGACGTCGTAGACATAGCCACGGATGTGCCGCTTGTGCGGCACGAACGGGGTGAGCCGCAGACGTTGGATCGACTGGCGCACATCGGCGAACGGGTCGGTGAACGACTCCAGCGACCACCACGGCTTGATCCCCAGCTCGGCTTCGAGCTCGGCCTTGAACGCGTCCTCGGTGACCTTCTGGAGCCCGCAGTCCGTGTGGTGGAGAAGCAGGATCTCCCGAGTACCGAGCAGGCGCTGCGAGAGGCACAACGATCGGATCACATCGTCGGTGATGACGCCCCCGGCGTTACGGATGATGTGCGCCTCCCCGTGACCGAGCCCGAAGATCTCGAAGATGTCCATCCGCGAGTCCATGCATGCGACCACCGCGAGCTGGAGCTTGGGTTCGACCTGCAGGTCGCCGTCGGCAAACCGCCCGACGTAATCGGAGTTGTGCGCGACGAGTTCGTCGGCGTGCGGCGTGAACTCGTCGGTCATCGGAGTCCAGTCTGGCGGTCCGGTTGTCGGACTGCGCGCGTCGCCGGTGTTCTCAGGCGACGAGGATCGGATTGACGGGGGAGCCAGTCGCGCCCGTGACCTTGAGCGGCGCCACCGTGATCAGCCCCTCGGTGACACCGTCGGCCGCCGGTCCGGACAGATCCAGGAACTCGAGCATGTAGATACCGCGGCGGACCAGCAAGATCTTGTGGACGACGAGGAACTCGTTGTCGTCGAACGGGATGCACTCGACCGCAGCGTTGTCGGAGCCGACCGCCACGACGTCGAGGCTCGCGAGCCACTCGGCGGCGGACCGACCGATGCCGGCCTGGCCCATCGGCTCGGGCTCGCCCGACGCGTGGGCATGCCACCAGGCCTGGAGATGCCCGGTGCGGATCAGCGCCACGTCTCCCGGGCGCACTGCTATGCCGTGGGCCCCTGCGCAGCCCTGGAGGTCGTCGGCGGTGATCTGGCGACCCGGCGCCAACCAGCCCTCGACACCGAGGAAACGCACCATGTCGAACAGCACGGCGCGGGCGGCGAACCCGCCGACCTTCTCGATGCCGAGCTGATGGGCCCCGGTCAGAGCATGCATGGTGTCGTGACCGATGCCGTTGTAGTGGGAGAAGTCCTCATACACATGAACCAGCGCGTCCATGTGTGACGTCGTGTGCGACGCCATCACCAGCACGTCCTCGTGGGCGCCGAGGCCGGGGGTGGCACCGAAGTGGGCATACATCCCTTCGTCGGTGCCGTCCTGGAGGGTCAGCCGCATCGGCACGCCGCGGTAGTCCATGAGCGGGACGCCCTTGCCCTGGATCGGTATGCCGAGGCTGTAGGTACGACCAGTCGTGATGCTCGCCGCCGCGGCGGCGACAATTTCGGGCGTGAGCAGGTTCAGCGCGCCGCGCTCGTCATCGGCACCCCAGCGCCCCCAGTTGTTGACGTTCTCCGGCAAAGCTGTCTCCGTTGCTGTCCGAGCGCCACATGGATAGCGCCTGTGACCTCATCCTCCCTCGTTCCGGCCGCAGACATCGACGCGGGAGCGCCCGTTTCGCGGCCCCGGACCTCGACCAGCGGGCTCCACGCGGTCTAGGACTGCGACTCGGCCCAGGGAAGCTGCACCAGGTCACCGCCGGTGCCTCGGACGCCGCGCCGGAACCGCTCGTCGAGCTCGATGACGTTGCCAGGGTCGGTGCGGCGAACCAGTTCGGTGATGCATGTCCGGTCCGCGATGCGCCACTCGCCGTCTCGTCGCTCGAATCGGTCGACGTAACGGAACCAGGTGGTCATGTTGTTGTTCGGCACCCCGCTCGCCGCGTGGTGCTCGGCCACGCCATAGGTCTCGGCGCGGGCCCGATCGGGGTCAGACGGGTCGAAATCGATCAGCACGTTCGACAAGGTGTGCACGGTCACGTCGTTACGGGGAAGCACCCGGGCCAGCCAGTCGACGAACTCGTCGACCCCACCAGAGAACGATCCGTGCTCGTCGCGGCCGTCGGGGTGGTAGCAGGCTCGGATGCCGTCGAGATCGAATCGGTCGACGGCCCGGGCGTAACGAAGGATGCAATTGTGGATATCGCGTTCATCGAGCAGCTGACGCAACCCGTCGGAGAGCTCCATGGTTGACGATCGTACGCGGGCTCCGGGTACTGTCGCCGCCATGGACAGGTTCAGGGATCGAAACGTGATCGTCACCGGCGCCAGCCGCGGTATCGGGGCCGCCTTGGCCGAGCGGCTGTGCGCCGAGGGCGCGAACGTGGCGGTCGTGGCGCGGACCGTGCACCGGCACGAGCACCTGGCTGGCAGCCTCGACGAGACCCTCGCTCGGTGCGAACCTTACGGAACCCGCGTGGTCGCGATCGCCGCCGACCTCGCCGATACCGACAGCCGGGCCGCGATCGTGCCGGCTGCTCTCGAGGCGTTCGGCGGGTGCATCGACATCCTCGTCAACAACGCCGCCGCCGCGATCTACGGGCCGGCCACCGAGCTGGCCCTCAAGCGGCGACGCATCACCTTCGAGGTGAACGTCCACGCTCCGGTCGACCTCATGCAGGCCGTCGCCCCCGGCATGATCGCGCGAGGCGAAGGGTGGATCCTCAACCTGTCCAGCGCTTCGATCCGCCACGCCTCTGGGCCGCCCTACGACAACGCGGGCCGATCGTCCACCATCGGCGTGTACGGCGCCAGCAAGGCGGCGCTCAACCGGCTGACCAACGCCACGGCCGTCGAGCTTTACCCCCACGGCATCCGCGTCAACACCGTCGAGCCCCGAGCCGCAGTCATGAGCGAGGGCGCCGAGGCGCTGGTCGGCGGAACCGTGCGCGACGACCAGATCGAGTCGATGGAAGCGATGGT
This sequence comes from uncultured Acidimicrobiales bacterium, assembly GCA_964390555.1. Taxonomy (GTDB): domain Bacteria; phylum Actinomycetota; class Acidimicrobiia; order Acidimicrobiales; family SHLQ01; genus CAVTWS01. Next base: position 52,220 of record CAYMJU010000154.1, read on the forward strand.
CGAGGGGGCACTCGTGCTGCTCGACTGCCCGACCTCGCGAACTGGCGGGATCCACGTCAGCCTCGACCTGCTCGACGAGCTCGACGTGACCGTCATGACCCTCGACGGTCAGGCCCCGTATCCGGGCGGGCAGCGGGTGTACCGTCAGGCAGGAACCAGCCAACAATCAACTTCGGAGGTCCCGGCATGAGCGCCACCGTCGCCGATCGCTACACGATCATCACCGCCGACAGCCACTGCGGAGGCAGCCACGCCCAGTACCGCGAGTACCTCGATCCGAAGTACCGCGACGACTTCGACGCCTGGCGAGGCAAGTACAAGAACCCGTACAAGGACCTGCGCGACGAGCGACGCAAGCGCAACTGGGACACCGAGGTGCGCTGGGCACAGGAGGAAGCCGACGGCATCGTCGCCGAGGTGCTGTTCCCGAATACCGTCCCTCCGTTCTTCCCGAGCTTCGTGCTCTTCGTCGGGCCGCCGAAGCCCGACGAGTACGAGCACCGTCTGGCCGGCATCCGGGCCCACAACCGCTGGATGGTCGATTTCGTCGCCGAGTGCCCCGAGCGGCGGGCGGGAATCGGCCAGATCTTCCTGAACGACATCGACGACGCGCTCGACGATCTGCGCTTCATCAAGGAGAACAACCTTCGCGGCGGGGTGCTGCTCCCGGTCATCCCGCCCGACGCCACCTGGATGGCGCCGCTGTACAGCCGGGCCTACGACAAGGTGTGGGCGACCATCGAGGAGATGGAGCTCCCGCTCAACAGCCACGGCGGCACCGGCTTGCCGAACTACGGCAAGGACCCGGTCGCCGATCTGCTCTACGCCAGCGAGGTTTCCTTCTACAGCCAACGGCCGTTCGTGCACTTCATCCTCTCGGGCGTGTTCGAGCGATTCCCGAACCTGAAGTTCGTGATGACCGAGATGGGTTGCGCATGGATCCCGCGGGTGCTCGGCGAGTTGGACACCCTGTTCGAGCGGGTCAAGGCCGGCCGCCAGGGCGAGTTGCGTTACAGCGACGATCACGTGTTGCCGAGGTCCGCGACCGAGTACTTCCAGCAGAATTGCCACGTCGGCGTGAGCCAGCCCGGCCCGGCCGACGCCGCGGCCCGCCATGTGCTCGGGCTTGAAAGGATCATGTGGGGTAGCGACTACCCCCACGATGAGGGCACGTACCCCTTCACCCGCGAGCACCTGCGTCAGCTGTTCAGCGACACCGGTCGCGACGAGTTGCAGCAGATCCTCGCCGGCAACGCGGCGCGACTGTACGGCTTCGACCTCGACGCGTTGGCGCCCCACGCCGCGCGGGTCGGCCCGACGGTGGCCGAGCTGGGTCAGCCGCTGCTGGAGCTGCCCGAACATCCGAACGAGGCGCTGCTGAAGTCCGCTCGCTGATCAGATGGGCGGCGACACCTATACCCACGGCCACCACCAGTCGGTGGTCGCGATGCACGCGACACGCACGGCCCAGACCTGCGCAGCGTTCCTTCTGCCCCGACTCCGGCCTGGGCTCGACCTGCTCGACGTGGGCTGTGGGCCGGGTTCGATCACCGTCGGTCTAGAGGCCGCCGTCACCCCCGGCCGGGTCGTCGCCCTCGACGTGAGTGCGGAGGTCGTGGCCCAGGCCGCGGCCGCGAGTACGAGTTCCGGGGTCGACTGGCGGGTGGGCGACGTGTACGACCTCGATTTCCCCGACGGGAGCTTCGATGTCGTGTTCGCCCACATGGTGTTGCAGCACCTAACCGCCCCGGCGGCGGCGCTGGGAGAGATGCATCGGGTACTCCGGCCCGGGGGAGTGGTGGCGGTCCGCGACAGCGACTACGCCAGCTTCACCTGGTCACCGGAGAACCCCGGGCTGACGCGGTGGCTCGACCTCTACCACCAGGTGTGCCGGCGAAACGGAGCCGAACCCGATGCCGGGCGTCACCTGCTGCGGTGGGTCAACGAGGCGGGCTTCGGCGACGTCGTCGCCACGGCGAGCGCCACGTGTTACGCCGACCCGCCGGGGCGATCGTTCTGGGGCGGCGGTTGGACCGAGCGAGCCCTGAAGTCGGCGTTCGCCACCCAAGCCGTCGACTACGGCCTTGCCACGCCCGACGAGCTCGAGTCGATCAGCGCGGCCTGGAGGTCCTGGACCGACGAGCCGACCGGCTGGTTCGCCTACCTCGTCGGCGAGGCCGTGGGCGTCAAGCCCTTCGACTGATTTCTGGCGTTCTGGGTGGGTCGTGAGGGCCGGAGGCCCCTCACGCCCCACCCAGTTCGGTCGTTGGGAGCGCGACGACCGTCAACTGCTGCAGGACAGCATCGAGCAGCCGACGCGGGTGCGGGCCCATTCGGGGCGCTTGGCGGCGTAGCGCTCCCGGCCCGGCTGTTGGTCGTACGGGCGCCGCAACACGCCGAGGGCTTCCATGATCGGCGCGGGATCACCGGCCTCAGCCGCGTCGATGATCTCCTGGGCGAGAAAGTTGCGCAGCACGTACCGGGGGTTGACGGCGTTCATGACCCGCGTCCGCTCGGTCGCCGACTGCCCGCTCGAGATCGCCCGACCGGCCCGGACTCGAAGCCACGCGGCCAGCGCCGACCGGTACCCCTCGTCGATCTGAGCCGGCTGGTACCACGCCGACGACAGCACTTCGATGAGCGCATCGTCGGAAAGGTCGGCCGCGTCCTCGAC
>CAYMJU010000155.1:0-8949 GCA_964390555.1 uncultured Acidimicrobiales bacterium
CGCTGCTCGGCGCCGACGACCCCTTGGGAGCCCGACTGGTATGGCGCTTCGACGTGACCAACGCCCAGAGGGACCTGTCCCAACTGGTGCTGGTCGACGCCCGCGACGCCACGGTGGCCCTTGCCTTCGACCAGCTGGCCCACGCCCGCAACCGGCAGGTGTGCGACAACAACAACACCACCCCGGGACCCTCCGCCTGCACCAGCCCGGTCCGCACCGAGTTGCAGGCTCCGACCGGTGTGGCCTCGGTCGACAACGCCTTTGTCCTGATGGGTGTCGTGTACGACCACTTCTTCTCGATGTTCGGGCGAGACAGCCTCGACAACGCCGGGCTGGCCCTGAAGGCAACCGTGCGCCACTGCGAGGCCGGTTCGGCGTGCCCGTACAACAACGCGTTCTGGAACGGGCAGGAGATCTTCCTCGGCGACGGTTTCGAGTCCGCCGACGACGTGATGGCGCACGAGCTGGCCCACGGCCTCACCGAATTCACGTCCGACCTGTTCTACTACTCCGAGTCCGGGGCGATCAACGAGTCGATGTCCGACGTGTTCGGCGAGTTGATCGACCTCTCCAGCACCGCAAGTGGCGCCGATCCCGCCGCGGACCGCTGGCTCATCGGCGAGCAACTCGTCGGCGGAGCGTTTCGCGACATGGAGAACCCTCCTGCGTTCAACGACCCCGACCGGATGACGAGCGCGCTGTTCTCGGGCGGGCTGGGCGACAGCCGTGCTGTGCACACCAACAGCGGCGTGGGAAACAAGGCGGCGTTCCTCATGACCGACGGGGGTACGTTCAACGGCGAGGTGGTGGTCGGGCTCGGCGCCGCCAAGGCCGAGCGGATCTTCTACACGGCCGAGACCACGTTGCTCGGCCCGGGCTCGGATTACCTCGACCTGGGACTCGCCCTCGCCCAGGCGTGCACCAACCTGATCGGCACGGCGGGCATCATCGCCGCCGACTGCGACCAGGTGACCAACGTCGTCCAGGCCACCGAGATGCACCTACGGCCGACGACCGCCGGTGCTCATCTGGGCGCCGCCGTCTGTCCCATCGGTGTGGTGACCTCGATGCTGTTCAGCGACGACATGGAGACGTCCAACACCAACTGGGCGAGCTCGCAGACCGGCGGTGGGGCGCCGTGGGGCTACTTCTCAGGGTCGTCCCAGAGCGGCAGCCGTTCGATGCGTGTTCTCGACGCTGCGGCACCCCGAGGTGTCTCGACGCTGACGGGACAGTTCGGCGTGGCCATTCCCCCCGGGGCGACATTCATGCGCTTCGACCACGCGTTCATGACCGACTGGTTCGACCCGGACCTCTACGACGGCGGAATCGTCGAGTACTCGACCGACGGTGGCACGAACTGGTCCGACCTGGTGAATCGGCTGGGCACGGTCAACGGGTACAACGACACCATCTCGTCGGCGACGTTCGGAATGCAGCCTCTTGCCAACCAGTTGGCCGGGCGGTCCGCGTTCGGGTCCATCAGCCCGAGCTACCAGACGACCCGCTTGGACCTGAGCAGCCTCGCCGGTTCGTCGTTTCGAGTGCGGTTCCTGTTCGGCACCGACAACTTCCCGAACCTCACGTTCCCCGGCTGGTTCATCGACGACGTGTCGATCTACACCTGCGCGACGGCGGCACCACCGACCACGACCACCACGACTGCCGCAGCGCCGCCACCGGTCGGCGGGCGCCCGCCCTTCGTCTCGGTAACCCCGGCGCGGCTGCTCGACACCCGCGCCGGCCAGTCGACCGTCGACGGACAGTTCAACGGCATCGGCATCCGACCGGCGGGCTCGACCACGTCGATCACCGTCCACGGTCGGGCCGGGGTGACCGCCGGCGCCACCGCCGTCGCCCTCAACGTGACCGTCACCGAGGCCCAAGCCCCCGGCTTTCTCACCGTCTTCCCGTGCGGCGGCGCACCACCCACGGCGTCGAATCTGAACTACGTCGCCGGGTCGACGGTGGCAAACCTGGTCATCACGCGTGTTGGCGCGGCCGGGCAGGTGTGCCTGCACACCCAAGCGACGGTGCACGCCATCGTCGACGTGACCGGCGCCTTCCCGGCCGGGTCGGCCCTGGAGCCGATGACGCCGGCGCGCCTGTACGACTCGCGGCCGGGCCAACCGACCATCGACGGGACCCACGCCGGCGCCGGCCCACGCCCGGCCGGTTCGGTCACCGAGATCCAGGTCACCGGTCGTGCCGCCATCCCGCCGACCGCCAGCGCCGCCGTGCTCAACGTGACCGTAACCGAGGCCCAAGCCCCGGGGTTCCTCACCGTCTACCCGTGCGGCGGCGCGCCACCCAACGCCTCGACCCTCAACTACGTTCAGGGTTCGACGGTTCCCAACGCCGTCATCGCCCGGCTGGGCAGCGGGGGCCGGGTGTGCGTGTTCACCCAGTCGCCGGTGCACCTCGTGGTCGACGTGGGCGGCTACCTGGTCACGGACCCCACGTTCGTGCCGCTGGTGCCGGCCCGCCTGCTCGAGACTCGCCCCGGATTCGCCACCGTCGACGGGCTGTTCGCCGGCAGCGGCAGCCGCGCCGCCGGGAGCACCACGGTGCTGACGGTGAGGGGCCGGGGCCAGGTCCCCACAGGGGCGACGGCGGTCGGGCTCAACGTAACGGTGACCGAACCGCAAGCGGCGGGCTTCGTGACGGTGTACCCGTGCGACCGGGACCGCCCGAACGCGTCGAACCTCAATGTCGTCGCCGGTCAGACCGTGGCCAACGGCGTGTTGAGCGGCGTGGCCGCCGACGGCACGGTCTGCATCTACACCCAACCGGCGACCCACGTCGTCGCCGACGTCACCGCATACGTCGCTCCGGGCTAGCCCTCGGGAGTCACAACCCGATCGGGAACCAACTCCAAGCGGACGTCGTCACCGAGGCGGGTCACCGACGCGAACCGACCGCGCATCACGTCGGCCATCTTCGTGACCCCGGGCCCGGTGAACATCGGCGTCGAGTCGTCACCACCGAGGAGCGCCGGCGCCAGGTACACCACGTAACGGTCGACCAGTCCGGCCCGATGGAACCGGCCGGCGACATCGGCTCCGCCTTCGACGAGGAGTTGCAGCACACCCTCGGAGCCGAGCTGATCGAGAAGATCACCGAGGTCGCCCCGGAAGGACAAGGCCGGCTGAACCCGTGCCGTTTCGGAGATGTCGCCGAGCACCACGCGCCGGGGATGGAGCACCACGTCGTCACCCAGCACGACCGACGGCCTGAAGTTGCGCACGTCGAGGCGCGGGTCGTCGGCCCGGATGGTGCCGGCACCGACGAGGATGGCGTCGCTCTCGGCCCGGAGCCGGTGCACGTCGGACCGCGCCGCGGCGCCGGTGATCCACGTGCTCGACTGGTCGGCGGCGGCGATCCGGCCGTCGAGGGTGGCGGCCAGCTTCAACACGACGAGTGGACGACCCGTCGAGCGCTGGGTGAGGTAGGGCCGTAGCTGCTCGGTCACCTCGTCGGCGAGCACGCCCATCTCGACGTCGATCCCGGCTTTGCGCAGCCGCTCTACTCCGCGCCCCGCGACGTGCTCGTCAGGATCGGTGACGGCGACCACGACCCGGCTGACCCCGGCGACGATGAGGGCGGCGGTGCACGGTGGGGTACGGCCGTGGTGGGCGCAAGGCTCGAGGGTGACGTACGCCGTGGCCCCCCGGGCCGAGTCGCCGGCCGCCGCCAACGCCGCCGCTTCGGCGTGCGGCCCGCCGGGCGCCGCCGTGGCCCCGGCCCCCACGACGTCGCCGCCGGCCACGATGACACACCCGACCCACGGGTTCGGACGGGCGACCAGTCGGGCATCAGCCGCGTGGGTCATGGCCAGCCGCATGTGACGCTCGTCGGCAACGCCGTCCAGCCGAGGGCGGGCCGTCGACCCGCTCACGGCGTGTGGGGGTGAGCGTCGGCGTTGTCGACCATCAGGCGCACGGCATGTGGCACCACGTCGACAACCGCATCGAGGCACTCGACGCAGCCCTTGGCCGACCCCGGGGTGTTCAGGACCAGCGCGGTGCCGATCGTCCCGGCGATGCCCCGTGACAGCCGACCGAGGGGGTTGGCGAGGCGCATGGCCTCGGCGAGGCCCGGGGCTTCGCGGTCGATGGCGGCCCGGGTGCCTTCGGGGGTTTGGTCGCGGGGGCCGAAGCCGGTGCCGCCGGTCGTGACGATCAACCCGTGAAACCCCGCCGCGAGCCGGGTCAACGTGGCCGCCACCGCGTCGGCACCATCGGGGGTGACGGCACGTTCGACCACCCTCCAGCCTGCGCCGCTGAGCCGGGCCGCCAGCGCGGCGCCCGACGCGTCCTCACGCGTGCCGTGCACGACGCCATCGGACACGGTCAGGACCTTGGCGAGCAGGATTCCGTCCACCCGCCGGACTGTACCCGTAGTCAGCGGGCGGGGGCGGTGGCAGAGCTATCCCCGGGGGTGGCGGCGCCAGCGGTGCAGGAACATGCCGTCGTGGTCGACGGCGGGGAGGAGCGTCGCTCCCCCGTCGCCACGAGGGTCCCACGGGTCACCCGGGCCTGGCACCGGTTCGAACTCGGGGTGGCGGTCGCGAAACGCCGCGACGACAGTGGTCGTCTCGGCGGTCGTCAGCGTGCACACGCTGTAGGCGAGCAGACCGCCCGGGGCCACGACTCGGGCCGCCTCGTCGAGCAGCCGGCCTTGGAGAGCGGCGAGCCGGTCGACGGCGTCGGCATCGATGCGCCAACGGGCGTCGGGTCGGCGGCGCAGCGCCCCGAGACCGCTGCACGGCGCGTCGACCAGCACGCCGTCGAGCGACGCGTGACGGTACGGGAGCCGCTCGGCGTCAGCCGCGGTGACGACCATGCGGTCACCGAGCTGGAGGCGATCGCGGTTGGCCCGGACCATGCCGAGCCGGGCGGCGTGAAGATCCGACGCGGTGACCCAGCCCCCGGCCGCGGCCAGGCCGGTCGCCTTGCCACCCGGTGCCGCGCACACATCGGCCACCCGCTGACCGGCCGAGCCGCCGACCGCCTCGATGACCGCTTCCACGACCGCCTGAGACGACGGGTCCTGCACGTACCCGTCGTCGCGTCGAGTGACCGGAGCCGGCTCGTTCATAGCCTGCAGCGCCGAAAAGGCGTCGGCCGATCCGATGTCGGCGACCAGCCGGTCGACGATCCAGTCCGGATAGCTGAGGCGGGTGGCGTCGCCGGGCCACGCGATCGGGTTGTTCGCCACCCGCCGAAGCACGGCGTTCACCAGCTTCTGGAAGCTGGGCGGCGCCGCGGCGACGGTGGCGGAGACCGCGGCGTGGGCGGGCACGCCGCCGAACAGCAGTTGATAGGCGCCCATGCGCAGCGCCGATCGGGCCTCGACCGCGAGTCGCTCGGGGTCGGGCAGGAAGCGGTCGACGGCGAAGTCACACGCCCGTTGCATGCGGACCGTGCCGTAGACCAGATCGGTGACCTGGCCACGATCGCGCGGCGGCATCGACCCACCGATCTGGTCGAGGGTGCGCGGCACCAAGACGTTGGCGTACGCCTCGTCGCGCTCGATCCGAACGAGGAGATCGATCGCCAGCCGGCGAGGATCCCGGGGCCGGCGACCCACCGGCTTCACGCGCGATCTGCTCGCGACAGCACCGATGGCACCGGGCCGACCCTGCCCGCTCATGCGCCGAGCCGGTCGTCGGGGTGGATACGGGCGCCGTTCAGCCATGCCGAGGCGTCTTGGCGGGCTTTGCCCTCGGGCTGCACTTCAACCAGCTCGAGCGCACCGCTCCCACACCCGACGCGTGTGCCGTCGAGTTCTCCAGCCTTCAGCCCGTGATGGTCGCGGACGCTGGCGGCGCACACCTTGAGCCGCTGGCCGCGAAACGTGGTCCAGGCCCCGCCGACCCGCACCACGCGGTCTACCATCGCCGCCGGCTGGCTCCAGTCGAGCCGCAGGTCGGCGGGGGTGATCTTCGCGGCGTAGACGACCTCGCCGCGCTGGGGCTCGGGACTACCGAGTCCGGCGGCGAGCGTCGAGAGCAGCAACGTCGTCCCTTCGTCGACCAGCCGGGCTCGCAGCGACTCAGCGGTCTCGTGAGCGCCGATGGCGACCTCGACCGCGGCGTAGACCCCACCTTCGTCGAGACCCTCGTCCACCTCCATCACGCATGCCCCGGTTCGCTCATCACCAGCGAGGATCGCTCGCTCGACCGGCGCCGCACCTCGCCATCGGGGCAGGAGCGAGAAGTGGATGTTGACCATGGCCAGTCGATCGAGCACGTGAGCCTTGATCATTCTGCCGAAGGCCACCACTACGCCGAGATCGGCACCGATCCCCAGGGCCTCGTCGACATCGGTCGTCACCGGGATGCCGAGCTCGACGGCCGTGGCCTTGACCGGGCTAGGGCTCAGCGCCGCGCCCCGGCCGCGCCGCTTGTCAGCGCCGGAGACAACGAGCGCGACCTCGTACCCCGCGGCGACCAGGGCGCGTAGAGGCGGCACCGCCAGAGCGGGCGTCGCGAGGTAGACGAGGCGGCGAGGGTGCCGAGGAGCGGGGATCACGCGGTTGGGGAACCATCGCTGGGGGCTGCGCCCCCAGACCCCATCGGCAGCCGTAACCCGCGGATGCCGCCGTCGCCGTCTCGCGAGGCGTGGGAGACAGGTACCGGCGCGTCGCTGGCGCCGAGCATTCGCTGGCGCAGCATCTTGCGAGCCTCTTTCTTCTGGTCGTCGTCGAGCCGTTCGACCATGAGCACGCCGTCGAGGTGGTCGAGCTCGTGCTGGAACAACCGGGCGAGCAGCTCGTCGGCGTCGAAGGAGACCTCGTTACCGTCGAGATCGAGGCCCTCGACGTGGACGAGCTTGGGTCGCACGATCTCGAAGTACAAGCCCGGGATGGACAAGCACCCCTCCTCGAACACCCACTCGCCATCGGACTCGCTGATGCGGGGGTTGATGATCGACTCGGGGCCCTCGCCGATGTCCCACACGATCAGACGCTTCTGCACGCCGATCTGAGGCGCGGCGAGACCGATGCCGGGCGCCTCGTACATGGTGTCGAGCATGTCGTCGACGAGTCGGGCGGTCGTGGCGTCGATGATCGAGACATCGGTCGCCACTTGCTTGAGCACCGGGTCACCGATCGTGCGGATCTCGTACGAAGCCATCGCCGCCACGATACCGTCGGCGGTTCGTGGGCTCGCACTACTTCGATCGGTCGCCGACCGCGGCATCCTCCCCTCGGCAGGTCAACCTCGCCCTGCCCGACGTCGCCTTGACCTTCACCACCGACCGGGCAGTGTTCTCGGCCGACCGGATCGACCCTGGGACCAAGCTGCTTCTTCAGGTCGCGCCGATGCCTGACGCCGGCCACGTCGTCGCCGACGTGGGCTGCGGATACGGTCCGATCGCGGTGACGGTCGCCACGCGTCAGCCGGAGTGCACCGTGTGGGCCGTCGACCTGAACGAGCGGGCTCGCACGCTCTGTGTCGACAACGCCCGGGCCGCGCGGTGCCGGTCGGTCACGGTTGGGGCTCCGGAAGATGTGCCGTCGGATCTGATCGTCGATCGCATCTACTCGAACCCGCCGATCAAGATCGGCAAGGCGCCCTTGCACGAGCTGCTCGGGGGCTGGCTCGGGCGGCTGCGCCCCGGCACCGGTCGGGCGTACCTGGTGGTCCACAAGCACCTCGGCAGCGATTCCCTCGCCCGTTGGCTCGTCGAGCAGGGCTGGCCGACCGAACGATTGGTCTCGCGCCAGGGTTACCGCGTGCTCGGCGTCGGGCCGTCGACTGTGACCACGTGAGCAGAGCACCGTCCGAGTGCGGCAGCCGAAGGAGCGCGGCGCCCCGGATGCCGATGGGGTCTTCGGCAGCTCCGAGCGACAGCTCTGCGACTCACGTGCGGAGAGGGTCGACGTCGATGCGGAGCCGGCCGGGCGGGCGGATGAGGGCGCCGAGCGCATCGGCGAGCGCGGCCGAGTCCGGAGCGCGCAACAGGTAGGCCCCGTCGACCGGGCCCCGGACGGCCAGGGCGCCGGGTGTGATCTGGGCCACGTACGCCTCGGCGGCAGCACCCGATACCAGAGCTTCGGCCGAGTACGGCGGGCGGTTCCACGCCATGCGTTCCTCGTTGTCGATGCGGCTCCGGCGGGAAGGATCGGCTAGCAGCGCCGACTGCACCACCTCGTGGCGGGGCAGCCGGGTCTGCAGGATCAACCGACCACCACCGGCGCGGTCGCCGACCAACCGGGCGGCGCGGATCAACAGTGCCATCGCCTGTTCCCCGGCCCGGTACCGGGGCGCCAGGAGCTCTTGGTCGAAGTCGAGGAACGCAACCACACGAGCCCGATGCAACCGGTGCAGCACCGCCTCGGTACCGACGTACACCTCGGCCGTCACCTCATCGAGCTCGTCGCTCGCCGCCGTGACCTCGGTTACCGGCCGGCCAGCCAGCGCCTCGATCTCCTCGCGAAGTCGGGTTACGCCGGCCTTGAGGTTCTTCAACACGATCGAACCGCAGTGGTCGCACACCGCCGGCCGGCGCTCGCCGCCTTCGAGACACACGAGCTGGCCATCGTCGGCCTGGACGAGCGGCCGGGTGTGGACGTCGCAGCGGACCAGCTCGCCGCACGCCGAACATGCGAGCAGCCGGGACCGGCCGGTGCGGTTGACAACGCACACAACCGGACCCTCGCCCCGAAGCCACGGGGTCAGGCGCTCAGACAGCAATCCCGAGCGGGGGTCGTCACGGCGGCGGTCGATCACGTCGACCAGCGGCCACCCGGCCCGCTCGCGCTGGCGATCACACGTGATCAACCGCCCGACGACGAGCGCCTCCAGTGAGGGCGCCGACGACGTGAGGACACAGGGCACTCCGGCTCGCCGTGCCCGCTCCACCGCGACGTCGCGCGCCGACCAAGTAGGGGCTCGCTCTTCCTTGTGCGCCTCGTCGTTCTCGTCGATCACGACCACCG
>CAYMJU010000156.1:0-29494 GCA_964390555.1 uncultured Acidimicrobiales bacterium
CGTTGACACAGCTGGCGCTGGTCGGCTTGGCGCACGACCCGGGTGTCGATCGCCGCGACCTTGTTCATGATCCGATGGATCGCCGCTACCGCATCGACGGAATCGTCGTCGGCCCACAGATCTGGCTGCGCGCCGGCCAGCCACTTGTCGAGCGCCGCCTCGACGTCGGCGAGCGTGTCGCCGTGACCGGCGCCACTTGCGGGCGATCCCTCCTCCATGACACCAACACTACTCAGGGGCTGTGACATTGACTGAAGCAACATGAAGAACACTAACAACACCTGCCCCATGGTGGTCTGGTCCGATCGACGCGCCGACGTAGGTCAGCCGGCGAGCCGGCGGCGAACCTCGACTCCGTCGTCGGCAAGCGATGAGAGGCCGCCGATCGGTGTGTTCCGCGTACCTCGGTGGCCGAGCACCCGACCCGGCGCCGGAATGACGCCACAACCACGTTCTCAGAATCGGCGCGCGTTCTTGGGGCAGTATCGGGCCAGACCACCACACCCGCCCGACCGACCGTGACGGAGGCATCGACCATGACGCGTGTCGCCCTGGTGATACTCGACTCGCTCCCCAACCGCTGGGTCGGCCCGGCGGACACGCCCTCGCTGTGGAAGTTGATCGCGGCCGGCGGATGGGCGCCGGCGGGCGGGCGGGCGGTGCTGTCGGCGGCGACGTATCCGAACCACGCCACCTTCGCCACCGGCGTCGCTCCCGCGGAGCACGGCGTGTACGCCAACGACGTGTTCCGCGACGGTCGTTGGGAACCGGCCGCCGACGTCGGCCCCGCGGTGCCCACTCTGTTCGATCGGTGCTCGGAGCGGGGGCTGACGAGCGTCGCGGTGCTCGGCGACCAGTACCTGGTCGGCGTCATGGGAGCGAGCCGGGCCACGGTGCACTGGCCGCTCGGTGGGGTGATCCCCGACGGGACCGAGCGCGATCTGTTCCGGTACGCCTCCGACGCCGCGGTCGTCGATGCGCTACGGCGGATCGATCTCGACTCCGCCGACCTGGTCGTCGTGCACCTGAACGAACCCGACACCGCTGCGCACTGGCACGGCCCCGATGCCCCCGACGCCCTCGACAACTACCGCCGGACCGACGCCGCGCTCGCCGAGGTCATCGCCATGCTCGAGCCTCGGTGGGACGACACGGTGGTGTTCGTCGTCAGCGACCACGATCAGGAGGCGCTCGACCCCGATGCGCCGCCGATCGACGTGGCGGACCTGCTGGCCACCCGGGGCTGGTCGGGCCATGTCCACCCCGAGGGCACCGCGGCGCTGGTCGTCGACGGGCCGGAACTAGCCATGCTGCGCTCGCTGCCCGACATCGCCGGCGCCGCGGCGGTGGGGCCGGGCGCGGCCGTCGTGTGGGGGGAGCCGGGTCGGGTGTTCGGACCCGAGATCTACCGCTTGCGAGGCTCGCACGGGTCGCCGCGCACCGCCACCCAGGTCGCGACGGTCTCGGGTGGGCACCCGAGCGTCGGTGCGATCGCCCTAGGTCTCGCGGCCGAGCGGCCATCGGCCACCGTGTGGGCTCGTTGGGCGCACGACTTGTTGGGGCTTGAGTCCGGCGGCTGATGTGCCGATGCATGGGGACGCGCTGATTGACCCCGGAGGTCCCACGTGCCGACCGAATGCTCGACCGTCGATGTGCCACTCGCGCCCGACGTTGCACTGGCGTGGCTGGCCGATCCGGCCAACATGGAACGCTGGCACCCGCTGTATCGCGACGTCCGCGTCGAAGGCGCCGACGTGTCGGCCATCCTCGACTTTTACGGTCAGGCTTTCGCCATGGAGCTGTCCGTCGAGTCCGGCGCCGCGGCCGTCGTCGTATCGGGGGCCGGCAAGCGAATGGGGTTGGTCGATCGCATCGCCGTCGAAGCCGTCGATGTCGGGTCGCGCCTTCACTACGAGTTGGAGCTGTCCACCAGGGGAGCGCTGCGCCCGCTGAGCCGAGGGCTGACGCCGGTGGCCGAACGGGCCGCGGCGCGCGCCGCCAAGCGACTGGTCAAGAACGTCGGTCGGTGACCGGCGGGCTGTCGTCAGCTCAGCTTGTCGAGGTCCCGGCGCACGATGACCACGGGGCACATCGAGTGCTGGGCGCACTGGTGGCTCACCGACCCGAGGAGCAGGCCACGGAAGCCCCCCCGGCCCCGGTCCCCGACCACGAGCAGGTCGGCGCCTTTGGACGCCTGGATCAACATGTCCGCTGGTCGACCTTTGACGAGGGTACGGCGGATCTCCACGCCGGAGATGTCGAGATCCGCAGTCACGTTGTCGATCACTTCGGCCTGCATCTTGCGGATCTCGTCGACGAGATCGACCGGATCGAGGGGGACGAACCCGAAGTCGGGAGCCGCGGGCACATACGTCGGGAGGTACGCGGTGATCACCTCGATCACGGCGCTGCGAAAGCGCGCCTCCTCGACGGCGAAGCGCAAAGCCGCTCGGGCCCCACCGGAGCCCTCGACGCCGACGATGATCTTGCGCTCGTTGGTCATGTCCGGGTCTCCCGGGGTTGTCGTCGATTCGCGCGAAGCCTCGCACACCAGCGGGCCCCGTGCAGGCCGGATCCGTCGGGTGGCGCCGTCGCGTGACGCCGCCGACCGGTCGGAGTCAGGACAGGGCGGACTCCACCCGGGTCTGGGCGTCGTCTTCGGCGACGTCGAGGGCGAACGCCAGCTCCGAGACCAGAACACTCCGGGCCTTGTTGAACAACGACTTCTCGCCCGCCGACAGGCCCTTGGCGCGATCGCGCAGGGCCAGGTTCCGGACCACCTCGGCGACCTGGTACACGTCGCCGGACTTGAGTTTCTCCTGGTGGTTCTTGAACCGCCGGCTCCAGTTGGCCGGCTCGCGGATGTCGCGCTTGGCCAGCACGTCGAACAGGTCCTCGACGTCCTCGACGCTGATCGGCCAGCGCATGCCGACCTCTTCGGCCTTGTCGACGGGCACCGACAACATCATCTCGCCGTGCGCCATGCGGAGAACGAGGTACTCGGTGTCGGCCCCGAACGCGGAACGGTTCTCCTTGCGCTCGATCACCGCTGCCCCATGGTGGGGATACACGACCCGGTCGCCGACGTTGAACGCCATCATCTCTCCTCGAGACACTCGGCCCACCGCACGGCGAGGGATCCGCCGCGCACGGCGCACCCACGACACGAATCGGGCAGTACTAAGGATGCCACCGGCAGACCGAATCAACAATCTTCCGGGTGGCCTATTGCGCCGGCGTTCAGTCGGCGGTAAGCGCGCCGTTGGCGTCGAGGACGGCAAGGGTCCGGGCGCGCGAAGCCTCGGCCACCGAGGGGTCGATCTCCGGAGCCGGCTCGTCGACCCGGCGGATCACGTGGCCGTTGGTGCGGTCCACCCACGTCGGCACCGCCTCGACCCTCGTGGCCGCCCACGATCCGCCGGCATCGAGGCCGAACGTCACCAGCACGATCGCGCCGTCCTGGCTGTTCGTCGGCAGCGAGGCGTCGGCGTCGGGCGACTGGTTGCTGAGGAAGTTGCCGAGCCCGTACGCCACATACTTGTTGCCGATCCGCTCGATGGGCTGCACCACGTGGGCGTGGTGCCCGACGATCAGGTCGACCTCGTGCAGGGCGAGAAGCTGAGCAGCCAGGCTGCGCTGCTCCTCGGTGGGCTCGGACTGGTACTCGATCCCCCAGTGGAGGCTGAGAACCACGATGTCGGCCCCCGCGATGCGCAACTCACGGGCCTGCAAGGCGAGGGTCGAGGCCTCGGTCAGCTCGACCAGCCAGGGCTGGTCGACGGGTACCTGGTAGCCCTCGTTCAACCCGTAGGCCGCCGACAGGTGACCGATGACCACGCCGTCGATGTCGTACAGGCGGGCCCGGGCGGCGTCCGCGGCGTCGGTCGCGGTCCCCGCGCTGTCGATCCCGGCGCGACGCAACTGGGCGATCGTCGACGACACGCCCGCTGGCCCGGCGTCGAGTGCGTGGTTCGATGCCGCCGAGCAGGCGTCGAACCCGGCGCCCGCCACGGCGTCGGCGATCTGGCTCGGCACCCGGAAGGCCGGGAAGTAGGACAGGTCGGTGTTGGTCGCCGAGATCGGTGTCTCCATGTGGCACACCGCCAGGTCAGCGCCCGAGATCACCCCGGCCACGTCGTCGAACATGGGGGAGAAGTCGTACTCGGTGCCGCCAGGGTCGACCCCCGCATCGGCGGCGGCCGAGTCGGCGACCGATTCGTGCACCAGGGTGTCACCGGTGAACGCCAAGGTGATCGAGGTGCGGGCCGCGGCCGTGCCCGTCGGCGCGACCGCGTCGGGTTCGTCGTCGCTGGAGTCGTCGTCGTCGCTGGAGTCGCCGTCGTCGCTGGAGTCGGTCGGGTTGTCGGCGCTCCCGGCGCTCGTGGCCGATGGGCCGGGCTCGGCAATGAAGGCGGCCCCGGCCGCCGCCATCAACACCGCGAACAGCACCCAAACGACAACCCGCTGCCCCCTCAAAGTTCGGCTTTCAGCGCGATGCCGGGGCGAACGGTGTCGATCACGCCCGGCGGTCGGTCCGACGAGTCGGTGGGGTCCGGACCGACACCGGGCTGCTTCACGACCGTGCCGTTCACGAGCACCCACTCGATGCCGGCCGACGGCAACTGCGGGGTGGCGATCGTCGATCGGTCGGCGACCGTCGCCGGGTCGAACACGGTGATGTCGGCGTCGGCGCCGATCTGAAGCCGGCCCTTGCGCCGCAGGGCCGGGCAGCGGCCCTCGAGCAGCCGGGCCGGCAGGATCGTCATCTTCGCCAGACCCTCGATGAGGGAGATGGCCCCCAGGTCTCGGACGTACGTGCCGAGGACGCGCGAGAAGCAACCGGTCGAGCGGGGGTGGTTGTTGAAGCTCGGCTCGAGGATGGCGTCGGAGCCGATCATGATCCACGGCGTCTGCATGCCGAGGATGATGTCCTGCTCCGGGATGGCGAACGCCGCGGTGAGGGCGTTGGCGTCGAACGCGGACCCGAAGGTCGCCTCGGTCAACCGGTCGGCGTCGCCCGCGACCTGGAGGTCGTTGTAGGTGAGGCCGAACTTCTCCTGCCAGTTGTCGAAGCGCTCGGACTGCAGGTACGTGGCCCAGAACGTGTACGGGTAGATGCACGAGCTGATCGACAGCCCTTCGGCGCGGCCCGCTTCGAGCCGGGCGAGGGCGTCGCTCATCACGCCGGTCCCACCCGTGCTCGTCAGGTGCTCGACGTGCACCCACGCCCCGGTCTCGCGAGCGATCCGGATCACCTCGTCGATGGCCTCCATCTGAGTTCCGGGGGCCAGGTTGTCCGAGTACCGCACGTGCAGGCACAACGGGGTGCCGGTCTCCTCGGCCAGCCGGCCGTAGCCGACGAGCTCGACCATGTCGATCCCCGGCGCGTACTCGGGTTGCATGTGGATGCCTAGGAACCCGTTCTCCAGATCGGTGCGGGCGGCGGCCACGAGCTGGTCGACCGTCGCCGGGCTGGCCGGTTGATCGACCCGTAGGCCCTGCTCGTTGGACCGCACCCAGGCGTTGTCGTGGGCGCCGCCGAAGTTGATCGGCACCCCTTCGCCCTCGAACCGGCCGAGGAACGTCGAGGCCCGGCTGTCGAGGCCGTGCATTCCCAGGTTGGTGGTGACCCCGTCGGCGATCTTGAACCACTCGCCCACGCCGTTGGGGCTGTAGCTCAAGATGTCGATGAAGCCGGGGGCCACGACCAAACCGGTGGCGTCGATCGGCGCGCCGCGGCCGGTCAGCGGCTCCTCGCTGATCGCCGCGATCGCGGTCCCGAGCACCCCCACGTCGGCGACCCGGTCGTAGCCGGTCTCGGGATCGATCACCCGGCCGCCGCGGATGACCAGGTCGAAGATCTGTCCCGGCGCGGGTGGCGCGGCGCCGCCGATGACGGCCGGGGTGGCCGGTCCCGACAGCGCGGTGGTCGTCGTCGACGGGCCGGCCGCGGTGGCGATCGAGGCCGCCCGTCTCGGCAGGGCGCCGGTGGCCGCCAGGTGGCGCAGGATCGCGGCGTTGGCCGCCCCCAGCCCCAAGCCGAGCAGCACCTTGCGCCGGTCGATGGTCGTGGGCGCCCGCGGCGGCGATGCCGGTCGGATCGGGCCCGGCGGCCGGCGAGGAGGGTGACCGTCGACCATCACCCGCGAGGCTACCGACGGTCGTGCCCGGGGGGCCGCGGCTACGGTGCCGGCGTGCGATGGCTGCGGCGGATCCTTCTCGCCCTCGTTCTACTCGTGGTCGCCCTCGGCGTCGTGCTGTTCGGGTTCGAGTCCTCGCCATCGGATCTGATCGCCGAGGTGACGGTGGTGACCGTCGACACCGTCGACCCGGCGGTCGTGCGCGCCCAACCGGGCCCGCGTGACCTGACGTCGTACTCGGGGCTCGGAGCTTGGGTCGACGTGTTCGACTACGCGCCGGCGTACTCGGGCACGCCTCCGGCCCTCGACCACACCGTCGTCGACGAGATGGCCGCCGCGGGCGTGAGGACCCTGTTCCTCCAGGCCGCGCGGCTCGACGAACGGTCACCCGACGGTCTCGAAGACCCGTGGATGCTGGCCGCGTTCCTCGACGCCGCGCACCGCGCCGGGATCGACGTGATCGGGTGGTACCTGCCCGAGTTCGATGACCCGGCCGCGGACCTCGATCGACTGACGGCCATCGCCGATTTCGACGCCCTCGGCCAACGCTTCGACGGGGTGGCCGTCGACATCGAGTACACGGCGACCGCCGTCGATCACCCGGAGCGGTCGGCCCGGCTCGTGCAGCTGTCCCAGCAACTCCGCGATCATGTCGGCGGTGCTGCGGTCGGCGCGATCGTCCTGCCGCCGGCGCTGACCGAGGTCGTGAACCCCGATCTGTGGCCGGAATTCCCCTGGGTCGAGATCTCGGGGCTCTACGACGCGTGGCTCCCGATGGCGTACTGGTCGTTCCGGTCCGGGGAGTACGGCGACGGGTCGACCTACGTCGTCGACAGCGTCGTGCGTCTGCGCGCCAACGTGGGACGACCCGATGCGGTCGTGCACGTGGTCGGGGGCATCGGCGGCGTCGACGGCATCGACGACGAACCCGATCCCGAGGAGCCGCTCGCATCGCTCGACGAGATCGAACGGTTCACGGCGGCCGCCGCTCAGGTCGGCGCCGTCGGCGCATCGGTCTACGACTGGCGCACGCTCGAACCGGCGGCCCGCGACCTCCTGACGGCCGCCGTAGCTCAGCCGCCGCCGTAGCTCAGCCGCCGCCGTAGCTCAGCCGCCGCCGTAGCTCAGCCGCCGCCGTAGCTCTCGCTGGGGGCTGCGCCCCCAGACCCCATCGGCACCCGGGTCGATTCGCTCCCTCGGCTGCCACTCGGTCGCTGCGCGCCGTAGCTCGGCCGGAGGCGGCCGGTCAGGCCGCGGCATGGTCGAGCACCGTCCGCCGCACCCGGTCGGCCAGGCCGGTCGGCAACAGGTACCCGAGGTCGTCGGCCAGGTCGGTCAGCGCCGGGTAGCGACCGAGGGCATGGCGGGCGAAGGAGCCGGCGTCGAACCACGCGGCATCGAGCGGCTCGACCCCGTCGATCCGGAGCGAGCCGCGGGCGACGCCACCGCGCACCTCGTCCCAGCCCCACACGTCGGCGCGCCGGGCGCGAGGCCGCCTGGCGGCGATGCGGTCGATCCGAGGTCGGACCGGGTGCAACGCGCACAGCTCGTCCCACGCCGGTGGGCGGGCACCGAGGTCGACGGACAGCCGCTCGCCGAGGATCCGGTCGAGCCACATCGTCGACCACAACAACTCGACCGACGACGACGGTGGCGCGGTCGGGAGGCCGAGCGCCCGCCGGCACAAGTCGGCCCCGCGCCCTTGCGTGTCGGCCGCGTCGAGCGCGAGCGTCTCGGCGCCGCGCGCCACCCGCCCGAACGCGGCGCCCGAGCGATGGACGAGGTGCACGACCGACAGGTCGAACGGTGCGTCGGGTGTGGAGCCGACCTGGCGACCCCCGGCGGTGATGCCGACCCCGTCCCACGTGGCCGGGGCGTCGAACCCGATCAGGTCGTCGAGGTCGCAGATGCGCCGGGTGTGCAGGGCCACGCCCTCGGCGGTGAGCTCGACGCCGACCACGACGGGTGGGCCGGTCGGCGCCGCGTCGACGAGGAGCGAGGAAAGCTGTTCGAACACCGCCACGGTGTCGGAGGAATACGGGGTCATCGGATGTGCCTTCAGATCGGAGGAGCTGACGGCGATCATCCGGGAGATCGCGACCCACACGACCATCATGACGAGACCCTGTGACACACAGTGCAGCCTGCGGAGCGCCTGGTGGCGGTCCGGCCCGCGAACGTCAGGCTGGTGGGTGGCGCTCGACGCCCTCGACTGCGAGCCACGCCTGGAAGCCGCCGATCAGATCGGTGGCGCGGCGTAGCCCAATGTCGTGCAGGAGGGCGGCCGCCAGGCTCGAGCTGTAGCCCTCGTTGCACACGACGACAACCCGAGTGTCGTAGCCGGCGATCGCGGGGATGCGGTGGTCGCTGGCCGGGTCGAGCCGCCATTCGAGGATGTTGCGATCGATCACGACCGCGCCGGGCAACGAGCCGTCAAGCAAGCGTTGCTCGAGGGGTCGGATGTCCACGACGAGCGCGCCGGATGCCTGTTCGGCGAGCAGGTCTTCGGGGGCGACTCGGTCGAGTCGGGCGCGGGCGGCAGCGAGAAGCTCGTCGATGCTGTGTCGTTGAGCGCTGGGTCGTTGAGCGACACCGGTCGGTTTGGGTCGTTGAGCGACACCGGTCGGCTCGGCGGCGGCGTGGCGGATTCGTTGTGTTGCGTTCATCGCAAGACACTCATCGGAACACCTCGGATCGAGTCCGATTCTACTAACTAGTAAGTCAACAGTCAAGGAGCACGAGTGCTGCCGGCGCAGATGCCCGAAGCCGTGCTGGCCGTTTCTCCCGGACGAGAGATGACCGGGGCGGTTGGCCCGGGTCCCGGAAATCGAGCGATCTAGGATGCAAGCCGTGGGGGTGCAACGCGTGGTCGTGCGGCGCAGGTCGACAAGAACGACGTCGGCGAACCGGCCGACCTGACGTGGCGACGCTGCGCACCGAGATCACCGAGATCGTCACCGGGCTGGCCCTGCTCGGCTACCGCGACCTCGACCACGCGCTGTCGGTGCGACCACGATCGATCGAGCACGTCGCCGACGAGCACTTCGACCGCTTGGTCGACGCCCTCGCCGGCGGGCGCCACGACGACGACTTCTCGACCGCGTGGGACAACGGCTGGCGCTTCGCCCGGTCGACCGACGGGTTGCGGGGCCGCCCGCCGTGGCGGGTCGAGTGGAAGGGCGCTCACAGGCCTCCGAGCTACGAGCAGATCCCCGCCGACCTGCGCGTGGACCACGTGTACCTGATCAGCTGCAAGTACGGGTCGAACATCTTGTTGAACGCGTCGCCGAGCCACCTCTTCGACCGGGCCCTCGCCGAGCGCCGGGTCGAGCGGGTCGACTGGTTCGCCGAGGTGGCGCCCGAGGCGCTCGACGAGCTCTACCGGCACTGCCGCCGCGGCTTCGGGTTGGACGGTCGTTTGCCCGAACAAGTCGGGTCGCTGACCGCCCCCCAGCGAGTGATCCTCAAAGACGCGTTCGGGGGTAGCCGGTCCTGGCCCGACGGCGGCGCCGAGCTGTACTCGGCGTTCGCGTACCAGGTCGCCCACGCGTCGGCGGAGCGGTGGCGGCGACACCTCGTCGACGCTCGATCGCGCGAGGCGATGCTGTGGCGGCTGTTGCGCCTCCAGGCGGCGCCGTACTTCGTGCTCGGGGCCTCGGCGACCGGCGATCCGCTCCACTACCGGGTCGGCACCCCGTGGGACTTCCGCCAGCGATTCTCGATCGTGGCCTTCGACGCGTGGGCCGATCCCGCGGGTCAGCCGATCGTGCGGTGGCGGGCCGATGTCGCCGGCGGCGACGGTGATCCCGGTGTGGTCGAGGGCCACGTCGAGGTTCGCTGGAGCCACGGTCGCTTCGCCGGGGTGCCCGAGGCCAAGGTCTACCTCGACACCCCCCACCACCACGTCCCGGGCTATGTCCCCCTCGGCCGCGTCGACCTCGGGGTCACCCCGGCGGCCACAGGGTCACGCGCACCTGGCCGTCTATCGCGCTGATCGGCACCGGGCCGAACCCCCGGGAGTCGACCGACTCGGCCCGGTTGTCCCCGAGCAGGAACACGTGGCCGTCGGGCACCTCGACCGGGCCGAAGAACGTGCCGTAGACGTTTTGCCCGAACAGGTACGGCTCGTCGACCGGCCGGCCGTTGACGATCAGCACCCCCTCCTCGATGCCGATCACGTCACCGGCGACGGCGGCTACCCGCTTGACGATGTCGTCGTCGCTCTCGGGCACGTCGGCGACCACCACGTCGCCGATCCGAGGGTCACCGAAGCGGTAGCCCAACCGGTCGACGAGGACCAGGTCGCCGTCGTGGTAGGTCGGTTCCATGCTGTCCGAGCGGACGCGAACGGGCTCGGCGACGAAGGCCCGCACGAGCAGGAACGCCGCGAGCAGCGCGAGGGTGGCGAACGCGAGCGATCGGCGTCGGTGCGAGCTGGGCCGCAAGGGTGCGGCCGCGTCGTCGTCCGCGGCATCGGCCGCGCCCTCGGCCGCGGCCGTCAGGAGAGCTGGCCCGACAGCGCCGCCGCCCACAGGACGACTCCCGTGATCGTCAAGGCGTTGAGCGTGCGGCGCCGCGCCACGTCGGGAAGGAGACCGGTGACCGTCACGATCAATCCCAGCTCGGCGGCGAGGGTGAGCAGGTCGAACAGCCGGACCGGTTCGACGGCGCCGGGGACGATCGAGCGTCCGGGCGCCCACCGGGCGCCGTGGGCGGCGATCGGGGGTTGGCCGGGCAGCCCGACAGTCCGGCTGAGGAGATAGACGATCGCCACCCCGACGTTGAGCCAGATGCCCGCCGACAGCGCCATCACTCGCCGGTTGCCGCGCAGCATCAGACCGGCGAAGCCGAGCTGGCCGGCGGCGACCGCGCCGAAGAACAGGCCCGACGCGAACCACCACGAAAGGTGCTCGCGGGTGCTCACCAGGTGGGCCAGCCCCGCGGCCAGCGACAGGCACAGCGCCACATCGTGAGCGGTCGACCGCCGCCGCGCCCGAGTCGGCGCGACGGCGATCGAATGGTCGGCGAGGACGCTCACCATGGTTAGAGCGGCGCCGACTCGGGCAGCGGTTGAGCGGGAGCGCTGAACGGGCTGGGGCCGGGGCCGTTGACGGGGTCGGTGACCTCGAACTGGGTCATCATGTCGTGGTCCTCGTGCACCAGGTTGTGGCAGTGCATCATGTACTTGCCGGTCCGCTCGAAGTTCATGATCAAGCGCACGGTCTCGGCTTCACCGACGTAGACCACGTCCTTGGGCCCCCGCTCGAACGGATGGGGAGGCTGCCCGTTGCGGTCGAGGATCCGGAAGTCGACCAGGTGGATGTGGAACGGGTGGAACCACCCGCCGCTGAGGTTCGACACCGTCCAGATCTCGGTGGTGTGCACCTCGGGGTCGGCTTCGACGTGGGTGAAGCCGCTGTCGACCACGTCCTCCCACGTCTTGCCGTTGACCGTCCACTGGCCGTTCTCGCGGCGCAGGTCGAACGATCGGTTTGCGACCGACTCGCTGACCGGCCGGGTCATGACGGGGTTGGTCGCGAAGAGCGTCGCGGGGACGGCGTTGTTCGAGGGGTCGAAGGCGTCGCCGACGACCCTGAACTGCATGATCTTGTCGGTGTTGGCGTAGTTGACGTTGTTCTTGGGGCTGCGGTTGCGCAGCGTGATGAGCGTGCCCGGGGGGTAGCGGGCGAAGTCGATCACGACCTCGTAGCGCTCGGCCATCCCGTGGCGGATGCTGCGCACCTTCATCGGGACGGGCACGAGGCCGCCGTCGGTGCCGATCACGTGGAACTCGTGTCCGGTGCTGAGCGACCAGTTGTAGGAACGAGCGATCGAGGCGTTCAGGACCCGGAAGCGGTACTTGCGGCGCTTGACGTCCATCCGGGGCCACGGGGTGCCGTTGACCATGATCATGTCGCCGTAGTGGCCCTCGTCGTCGGCGCCGGAGAACAGGAGCTGCCCGTCGTTGCGCAGCATGGTGTCGCTGATGATGAGCGGCACGTCGAACTCGCCGGCCGGCAACCCGAACGCGGCGTCGGCGGGGTCCGAGACCACGTACATGGCGGCCAGGCCGTGGAACACGTTCTCGGCGGTGTGGTGCACGCCATGGTCGTGGTACCAGAGGGTCCGTGAGGCCTCGTGGCCGGGGTAGCGGTAGTCCTTGTACTGGCCGGGGTAAGTGATGTCGCTGGCGTACCCGTCGTACTGCGGGAGCGACGGCGAACCGTGCAGGTGCACCGACGTGTACGGCTCGTAGCCGAGGAGCTGGTGCACGGCCGGGAGCTCGTTCACGTGGCGGACCACGACCTCGCGGCCCCGGGTGGCCTTGATGGTGGGGCCGGGGAACGTGCCCTCGTAGGTGTACAGCGGCGTCTGGAAGCCGGGCACGATCTCGGCCATCGTCTGGCGCATGGTGAATCGGTAGTAGTCCGTCGTCGCGTCGGTGCGCACCTTTACCCCCGTTGGGGGAACCCGGAACAGCCGGGTGAACGGCGCCGGCAACAGGTTCGTGGGCATCCGGTTGAGCAGCACCACCGGGTCGTCGCTGGCGGTCACGAACCGCTGGATGGGGAGGGTCGCGGCCGCGCCGGCGAACACGCTGGCTTTGATCAGGTCACGTCGGCTGAGTGTCATGGGTGTCGGTCCTTCTGCGCGTTACGCGCCACGTTCACACACGATGTGGGTGCCTTCAATCGGCTTGTGGACCATTTCGGCCCTGCCGTTGTCCTAGTACTTTCGTCCTAGTACCTCGGGGTGTCAACCATATTCGCCGGCGTTCGCTCTGACCGCCTGATGCGGCACACTCGAGCCTCGCCAACGATCGATTCGGTTGTACAACCTCGCCTGTTCGCGGGAATCATCGATTCTAGCCCAGACTCTGAATATTCACTTGACATCGAGAGTTTTATCGCCTAGGGCTCACGAACCACGAACGCTCGCGCGGTCTTAGGACCAGGGTCCGCAGTTTGACCAGCGTTGTTGGACTCTGGTCGCAGGGCACTCCTGCCCAGGTCTCAATTCGCCCGCCGACCATCAGCCGATGGCCGGTGCTCCGGCCTTACTGGTTACTTATCTCGAAGCGTGCAGGGGCGCGTACGCCTAAACCAGGAGAGAAACTCATGCGATGGACTGTGTCTGAACTCGGGCGGGCCAAGCGGTCGGACCGACCACTCGCCTCCCCCGACGGGGCCAAGCGGAAGCGGCGGGCTGCTATTGCCGCGCTCTTCGCCATGGTGGCCTCGATCGTGCCCCTTATGAGCTTGCGCGCCAGTGTTGATGCGGCGCCGATCGGCCAGGGCTTCAACATCAACGAATCCGATCTGCGCTTCATCCTGCAGCAGATCAAGATCTCCGAGAACCACGCACCGACGGTGTTGGATCCCTGCGCCGGCCTCATCGGTCCGGGACCCAACCAGATCCCGGTCGGCCCCCAAGCCGAGCTGTTGCCCTTTGGTCTTCGCACCATCGACGGCTCGTGCAACAACCTGCTCCCGGGCCAGTCGACGGTCGGCCAAGCCGACCAGGCGTTCCCCCGCCTGGTCCCCGCCAGCGCGTCGTACCCGGCCGGGCTTGTATGCGACAACTTCGCGCTCGGTCCTCCCGCACCGCCGTGTGGCTTGCCGCTCGACGCCACGTCGCCTGACCCTCGCACGGTCAGCAACCTGATCGTCGACCAGACGATCGCCAACCCTGCGGCCGTCGCCAACGCCGATGACCCGGTGGGGGCATTGCTCCTGGGACCGGGCCAGACGATCAACATCTTGAACGTCGCGCCCGACGAAGGCTTGTCGGCGCCGTTCAACTCGTGGTTCACCCTGTTCGGCCAGTTCTTCGACCACGGTCTCGACCTGCTCAACAAGGGCGGCTCGGGCGCGGTGTTCGTGCCGTTGCGGCCGGGCGATCCGCTCTTCGACCCCACTCCTGGAGCCCCCAACTTCATGGCCCTCACCCGGGCCGCGGGCGGGGGCGCCGGCGTCAACCAGACGTCGCCGTTCGTCGACCAGAGCCAGACCTACACCTCGCACCCGTCACACCAGGTCTTCCTGCGTGACTACGCGTTCAACGGCGTGGGCGACCCGGTCTCCAACGGTCGCCTCATCGAGGGCTCCGGCCCGACCGGCGAGGCGTTCGGTGGCATGGCCGACTGGGACCGCGTGCAGCAGCAGGCGGCGCTAGAGCTCGGCATCCAGCTCGTCGACACCGACGTGTTCAACGTGCCGCTCATCGCCACCGACCCCTACGGCCGGTTCATCCCGGGCGTCAACGGCTTCCCGCAGATCGTGGTCGACACCGACACCGTGACCCCGGGCATCCAGCAGGGCCTCGTCGAAGGTGACCCGGCGGCCAACGCCCTCGCCGGCGTGGCGCTCAGCGTCACCGGTGTGTACACGGCGGTCCGCACCGGGCACGCCTTCCTCGACGACATCGCCCATCACGCCGTTCCCGGGCCCATCGGCTCGGCGTGTGGAGGGCCGCCCAGTGCCACTCCCAAGGCCCCCGACGCCGACCCCGGCACCACCGATGACCTCCTCTGCGGGACCTACGACGACGAGATGCTCGGCCGGCACTTCATCGCCGGCGACGGCCGCGTCAACGAGAACATCGGCCTGACATCGGTGCACCACGTGTTCCACAGCGAGCACAACCGCCTGGTGGGCCAGGTCCAGGGCGTGATCAACGCGTCGACCGACCCGGCGTTCCGGGCCGAATGGCACCTCGCCCCCGGTGGTGACCTCGATCCGTGGAACGGCGAGCGCGTGTTCCAGGCCGCCCGGTTCCTCACCGAGATGCAGTACCAGCACCTGGCGTTCGAGGAATTCGCCCGCAAGGTGCAGCCGATGGTGAACCTGTTCGCCGGCTACGACGCCACCGTCAACCCGGCCATCACCGCCGAGTTCGCCCACCAGGTGTACCGCTTCGGTCACTCGATGCTGCGCGAAACCGTCGACCGGACGACCGCCCTCGGTGCCGACAACTCGAACCCGTTGTTCGACGTGTTCCTGAACCCGGTCGAGTTCACCGAGAACGGCACGCTCACCCCGGGCCAGTCGGCCGGTCAGGTCGTTCGCGGCATGACCCGCCAGCAGGGTTCGCACATCGACGAGTTCGTGACCGACGTGTTGCGCAACCGCCTGGTCGGGCTACCGCTCGACCTGCCGGTGCTGAACATGGCACGCGGTCGTGACACGGCGATCCCCCGCCTCAACGAGGTTCGGGCCGGGCTGTTCGCCCAGACCGGCGACTCGGCGCTCGCGCCCTACGCCAGCTGGAGCGAGTTCGGCCTGGCCTTGAAGTACCAGACGGGCAACGCCACGCTGATCAACTTCATCGCCGCCTACGGCGACGACCCCAGCCTCGACGCTGCCGGCTTCGACCCGGCGCTTCGTCGTGCGGCCGCCACGGCGCTGCTGGGCGTCCCGGCCTTCATGGCCGGCACGGCTGGTCTCGAAGAGGTCGACCTGTGGATGGGTGGTCTGGCCGAGGCCGTCGATCCGTTCGGTGGCCTGCTCGGCTCGACGTTCAACTACGTCTTCGAGATCCAGATGGAGCGCCTGCAGGACGGTGACCGGTTCTACTACCTGTCCCGCACCGCCGGCATGAACCTGCTGGTCCAGCTCGAGGGCAACTCGTTCGCCGAGCTGATCCAGCGCAACACCGACGTCGAGGGCCTGCCCGCCGACGTGTTCAGCCGTCCCGACTTCATCTTCAACATGGCCGCCCAGAACTACCTGGTTGCCGGGATCGAGGACGACCCGGCGACGCCGCTACCCCAGGACGAGAGTCTTCTGCTGGTCGACCAGCCGAACGGGGCCTGGTTCACGGGTGGCGAGCACGTCGTCCTGAACGGTCGCGACTTGGCTCCAAACCTTGTCGACCTTGTCATCGACGACAATCTGCGCGGCGGCCTCGGTGACGACACCCTCCGTGGCAACGGTGGCAACGACCGCCTCGAAGGTGGCACCGGTGTGGACGCCCTCATCGGCGGCGAGGGCAACGACATCCTCACCGACACCTTCGGCGACGACGTCCTCAAGGGTGGTCCGGGCAACGACGCGCTGTCGTCGGGTCGAGGTTTCGACCTCAACCAGCCCGGCACCGGCGACGACTTCGTGCAAGGTGGCAGCGACCCGACCGAGACGTTCGGTGGCCCCGGCGACGACTTGATCTTCGCCGGTGACTCGTTCGACACGATCTTCGGCGACGACGGCAGCGACTGGATCGAGGGTGGCGGCCAAGCCGACCTGTTGCAGGGCGACAACGGCGCCCCGTTCCAGGACGACGTCAACGCTCCCGGCCACGACGTCATCGACGGTGACGGCGGCAACGACGACTACGACTCCGAGGGCGGCGACGACATCATGATCGCCGGTGGAGGCACCGACCGGAACGAGGGCATGAGCGGCTACGACTGGGTCACGCACGTCACCGATCCGCAGCCGGCCGACTCGGACATGCGGTTCACCGGTCTGTTGCCCCCGGCTCTCGACGCCTTGCGCGACCGCTTCGACCTGGTCGAAGGCCTGTCGGGCTGGAACAACAACGACATCCTCCGAGGTGACGACGGCGCGGTTGCCGTCCCGCTCGCCGATGTCGTTGCGAACCAGATCGACGCCGCCGGCATCGCCCGGGTGACCGGTCTGGGCGCCCTCGGCGTCACCCCCGGGTTCGGCGGCAACGTGATCCTCGGTGGCGACGGCAACGACATCCTCGAGGGTCGCGGTGGCGACGACATCCTCGACGGTGACCGCTGGCTGAACGTCGAGTTGGAGGCCAGCCTCCCCGTGGTCGCCCGTTTCCAGGGCCTCAACAGCCTGCGGGCGTCGTTCCTCAGCGGAGCTAGGAACCCGGGCGACATCAACATCGTCCGTGAGATCCTGCTGGCCACCGGCCCCGACAACGACACGGCCGTGTTCTCCGACATCAGGGCCAACTACGACATCACGGTTCTTGCCGGTGTCGTCACGGTTGCCCACACCGGAGGCTCCCTCATCGACGGGACCGACACGGTGCGCAACATGGAGAACCTGCAGTTCAGCGACATTACCATCACCGTGGCGAGCCTGACCGCTCCCCCGCCGCCGCCCGCGGTCGGGACCCCGACGGTGATCCTGCCGACGAGCCCGGCCGCTGGCGAGACCGGGGTCCTCCGAGGGGCGAACATCGTCGTGACCTTCAATGTTCCGGCGATTCCAGCCGGCGCGGAGGTGACGGGCTTCAGCCCGACGACGTTCACCCTGGTCCGCGTGTCCAACGGCAGCACCGTCCCCGGCGTGAGAACCTACAACGCCGCCACGGACACGGTGACGCTCAACCCCAACGGCAACCTGCGTCGGGGCACGGTGTACCAGGTCACCCTCATCGGTGGCGCGACGGCGATCCGCAACTCCGTGAACGGCGCTCCGCTCACCACGGTGACCTGGACGTTCACCAC
Source organism: uncultured Acidimicrobiales bacterium (assembly GCA_964390555.1). Lineage (GTDB taxonomy): Bacteria > Actinomycetota > Acidimicrobiia > Acidimicrobiales > SHLQ01 > CAVTWS01. Next base: position 17,572 of record CAYMJU010000156.1, read on the forward strand.
GGCGCCGTGATCGACGGACACAACGAGTAACCAACGCTCCTCCGGGTGGGCCGACCAACGGGTCGGTCCACCCGGATGGCGAATCCAGGTCGAACGGATCACCACGCATAGTGCTGGTGATCCGTTCTGACCTCGTCAACACACCATTTACGACCGAATGCTTGCTCTACGTGGTCGACACCCCTATCGTGATCCCTACCGAATGGGAGGGAGAGCCGTGGGCACCGGTGCGCTGGTATCGATCGAACCGACGAAGGGGCGCCGATGAGCGCCATCGTCATCGATCATCCGCGCCGACGGGCCTCGGATCTCGCCGTCGACCCGGTGCTGACCGGCCAGATCCGGCGAGTGGTCGGTCTGACCGCCGGAGTGTCGATCGCCATCCTGCTCGGCCTGGTCGTCGTCGCAGCCGCCCACGCCCGGAGCGCCGCCGAGGACCGCTTCCTCGGCGAGCTGCGCGAGTCCGGCGACGTGGCCGCCCGAGTGGTGGTCGCCCCGCTGCTCACCACCGGGTTGCTGGCCGGCGACGCCGACGCCGTCGGTGCCCTCGACGAGCGTGTCGCCGGGCTGAGCGCCGTCGACAGTGTCGCCCAGGTCACCGTCAGCGCTCTCGACGGGACGGTCGTGTGGTCCGATCGCCCCGAGTTGATCGGCACCGCGGAGCCCATGCCGTACCTCGACCCGCGCGACCAGTGGGTCACGCGGCGCCAGGCCAGCGAGTCCGCCGGCGGGTCGCGCCTGATCGACATCCACACCGTCTTGTACGCACAGGGTGGCGACGCGGTGGTCGTGACCGTGTCGTACCCGCAGTCCGAGCTCGACGAGCTCGTCGACCATTGGTGGTCGGGCCTGTTGCCGCTCATGGGCGGCGGCACGATCGCCCTCGGTGCCCTGGTCGTCACACCAGCGGTGGTGATCCCTCGACGGTCGTTACGGCATCGCCGCGAACGCGAGCTGATGCTCGAGCGGGTGATCGTCGCGTCCGACACCGAGCGCCGCCGGATCGCCGGTGAGGTGCACGACGGCGCGGTCCAAGACCTGATCGGCGTGACGTTCGGCCTCGGTTCGGTCGCCAACGCCACCGACGACCCGATGCTGCGCGAGCGCATCGACGAGCTGGCCGACACGGCGCGAGCCACCGTCACGACGCTCCGTTCGCTGCTCAGCAGCATCTATCCGGTGCGCGTCCCCGAATCCGGGTGGGTCCACGGGCTGACCGACCTGACCGACTCGCTTCGCGCCGCGGGGGTGCACGTCGAGCTCGACGTTCCCGATCGCCGGTTCTCCGAGCTCGCCGAGCTGCTGATGCTCCGCGTGGCCCGCGAGGCGTTGCGCAACGTGGTCGCTCACAGCGGGGCCCGCTCGGTGCGCATCTCGCTCGTGGCCGCCAGCCCGGTCACCACGCTCACCGTGGTCGACGACGGGCGCGGCTTCGACCCCTCGGCCGCGCGTTCGGCCCGGCGCAACGGCCATTTCGGCTTGCAGCTGATCCGTGACCTGGCGTGCGAGCTGGGCGCCGCCCTGGCGATCGACTCCCGCCCGGGTGCGGGCACGTCGCTACGCCTTGAAATCGGCGGCGATCTGTCGAAGGATCACAGGTGATACGTGTTCTCGTGGTCGACGACCACTCGGTGGTGCGCACCGGCCTCGAACAGTGGCTCGACTCCCACGTCGACATCGATGTGGTCGGGGTGGCCGGCGACGGTGAGCAGGCGATCGAGATGGCCCTGGCCCTGCGGCCCGACGTGGTGCTCATGGACATGTCGATGCCGGTGCTCGACGGCATCTCGGCCACCGCACAGATCCGGGCCCAGGCACCCGATGTTGCGGTCATCGCCCTCACCACCTTCCACGAGCAGAGCCAGATCAACGCTGCGCTCGACGCCGGGGCGTCGGGCTACCTGCTGAAAGACGTCAACCCCGAAGTGCTCGTCGACGGCATCCGGTCCGTCGTCGGGGGCGGCATGGCGTTGAGCCCGCTCGTCGCCTCGCAGCTGTTCCGGCGCGGCCGCGAGACCTCGGCCAACAACGCTCTGCTCACCGCCCGCGAGCGGGAGATCCTCTTGTTGATCGCCAGCGGTCAGGGCAACAAGCAGATCGCCCGGGCGCTCGGCATCAGCGACAAGACCGTCAAGTCCCACTGCGGGCGCCTGTTCCAGCGGATCGGCGTGACCGATCGCACCCAGGCGGCCATCTGGGCGCTCAAGAACCTCGACGTCAACAGCAGCCCCAGCGGCCAACGGCTTCCCACCGCCGGCTAACTACCCAACGAGCAACGCCGACCGGCGGCGCCGGACCTAATACCAAGGTCTACTACCGGGCCATCCTGGCGTAGCGCGAAGGTGTCCGTCTATGACGGCCCGGTCGCTTCCCCTCGGCGGCGGCGTCGCCCGCCGTTGGTTGCCCGGGCTGCGCGTCGGTGAGCGAGCCGAATCCCGTCCCGTCGATCTCGGGCCGGTGTCGGTGCGGCGCCTCCTCGCGCGTTTCGTGATCGCCGGGCTGATCGCGGTCATCGCCGTGTCGTTGATCAGCGCCAAGCTCAGCCGCGACGCCGCGGTCGACCTTGCCGTCTCTCAGGCGCTGCAACGTTCGCAGGAGGACTTCGCGCAATTCGTCGAGCCGGTGCTCGTCGACGCTGTGCTCCGGGGCGACCCAGCCGCTTTGGCGACGCTCGATTCCGTCGTCCGCTCGACGGTGCTGCACGGTTCCTTGCAGTCGGTGAAGATCTGGACCAGCGACGGCACGGTCGTGTACGCGACCGACGAGCGGCTGGTCGGCGAGCAGTTCGAGCTCGACGACGACGAGCTGTCGGTCCTCGAAACCCACGAAGCGGTGGCCGGCGAGTCCGATCTGTCGGCCCCCGAGAACGTGTTCGACGAGGGCGAGAGCATGATCGAGATCTACGGCCCGGCGTCGACGGTCGAGGGTACCGAGCTGCTCTACGAGACCTATCACCGGCGCAGCGATCTGAACGCCGTCGGCAGCGACATCTCCAGCCGCTTCATCGTCATCGCGCTGGTCGCGGTCGGTGTGGTCGAGCTGGTCCAGCTCCCGTTGGCGCTGCAGTTGGCCCGCCGGCTCCGCTCGGGTCAGCAGCGCCAGGGCCGGTTGCTGTCGGGCGCCATGGCGGCGTCGGAGGCGGAGCGCCGCCGCATCGCCGGCGACCTCCACGGCGGCGCACTCCAGGAGTTGGTGGGCTCGTCGATGAGCCTCGCTGCGGCCCGGTCGGGCGAGGCCGACGACGACGCCCGACTCGATGCCGTCGGCAACGGGCTGAGCCGGGGGGTGGGCTCGCTGCGCACGCTCCTCTATGACCTGCCGTCGGTGGCCGAGTGGGGTGACACGGCGCCCGATGTCGAGTCGACCATGGAGTCGCTGCTCGCCCGCTTCGCCGGCAGCGACACCCGAGCCAAGCTGAACTTCGCCAGCGACGGCGCACCGGTGGACGACGTCGTGACTGCGTTGTTGCGGCGGACCGCCCACGAGCTGGTCCGCGAGGTCGCCGACGCGGCGGTGTCAGACGTCCGCCTCGATGTCGAGTGCCAGGCCGGCGCGGTCGACGTGCTCATATCCGACGACCGGGCCCATCCCGCGGGCGCCCCCGTCAACACCACCGCCGTGATCGCCGAGTCCGCCGTGATGGTGGCGCTGGGTGAGCTGATCGACGCCGCGGGCGGCTTCATCTCCGCGGGATGCGGCCTCTCGTCGGGTCGCTGGACCCGCGTGCACCTCCCCGCCCTCGACTCCTGACACCCCTCCACGGCGAATAACGCGAATTCGCCTACCTCTGCGGTGGCTGAATGCGCGCTATTCGCAGAGGACAATGAATCGCTCGACTACGGTCGCCATCGTGGCGGGGTGTGTGTTCTGTGCGATCGTGGCCGGGGAGGTGCCGGCGCATCAGGTCATGGCCGACGAGCACGCGGTGGCGTTCCTCGACCGGTCGCCGGTGTTCGTGGGTCATGTCCTCGTCGTGCCGCGCGATCACGTCGAGACGTTGCCCGACCTAGCCCTGCGCGACGTGGGGCCGTACTTCGAGCGGGTGCAACGCATGGCGGGCGTCGTGCAGGCGGCCATGGGCGCCGGTGGGACGTTCGTGGCGATCAACAACACCGTGAGCCAGAGCGTCCCTCACCTGCACACCCATGTCGTGCCGCGCACCAAGGGCGATGGCCTGCGCGGTTTCTTCTGGCCCCGAACGCGCTACGAGTCCGATGACCACGCCGCCGAGGTGGCAAGGTGGTTGCGCGACGAGTGGAACCGATCCTTCGGCCCGGACGTCTGATCCCGTATGACGACACGGTTCCCCCATCTCGGCTTCACGACCCTCGTGTTCGTCGCCCTCCTGCTCGGTGCATGCTCGGGCGACGACGACGTGGCGACCGGCGACACGCCGGCCGATGAGACCGACGGCATCGCCGACCAGTCCGATCTAGCCGACGAGGGCGACTCTGCCGACGGCGATGTGAGCTACGCCGACTTCGAGTCGCCGATCCAGGTGCGGTTGGGCTTCCCGTCGGATCCCCAGCAACAGCAGGACTTCTTCAACGAGCAGGAACGGGTGCGCCAGCAGTTCGTCGTCGAGTGCATGGCCGAGCAGGGCTTCGAGTACGTCGCCGTGGACTACAGCCAGTTCAGCGGCGTCGATGCCGGCGCGTACGACGAGCGCTCGTACGTCGAGGAGTTCGGCTTCGGCATCTCGACTCAGTTCCTCCAGAACTTCGAGACGACGGCGCCGGAGCAGGAGTTCGTCGATCCCAACCAGGCGATCGTCGAGGCGATGAGCGAGTCCGAGCTCGAGGCCTACCACGCCGCGCTGTACGGCGACCAGTCTTTCTTCGAGCCCGTCGATGGCGAGCCGGTCGAGATCACGCCGGAGATGCTCGAGGAGCAGGGCGGTTGCTTCAACGAGTCGAACGCGGTGGTCGGGGATCCGAGCCAGGAGTTCTACACCGAGTTCAGCGCCCAGTTCGAGGACCTGTACGAACGGCTCCAGGCCGACCCGCGGATCGTCGCGGCGAACGAGTCGTGGTCGAGCTGCATGGCCGACGCCGGTCACCCCTACGACGACATGGAAGAGATGTACAGCAGCCTCAGCGAGCGGATGGAACCTTTCTACGAGCTGGCGTTCCCGAGCGATTTCAGCGACTCGTTCAGCGACTCGTTCAACGACAGTGAAGGCGGCGTGACCGTCGGATCTGCGGTGGCGGTCGGCGGGCCGAGCGGTCCGCCCGAGCTGACCGACGCCCAGCAGGCCGAGCTCGAGGAGCTCCAAGCGCTCGAGCTCGCCGTGGCGGCCGCGAACTACGAGTGCAACCAGGACGTGTTGACCGTGCAGTTCGAGGTGCAGGCCGAGTACGAGCAGCGGTTCCTCGACGAGAACGAGGCCGCGATCGACGCCCTGCTGGCCGACTGAACGACGACCCGGGCGACCGACGGAGGACGAGCGATGACCCCGAAGCGGGTGTTGGGTGTGGTGACGGCGGTGGCGGTGGTGTCGGCGGGCGCCGGGTGGTTGGCGGGCCGGGAGCTGGCGTCGCCCGAGGACGCCCGTTTCGACGCGCGGGCACCGGAGCCGTCGTTGATCTCCGTGCCGGTCGAGGCCCGGACGTTGGCCGCCAATGTCGTGTTCCGCGGGACGGTGCGCTTCTCCGACACGTCGTCGATCACCCTGGCGGCATCGGGGACGACGACGCCCGTCGTGACCGGCGGCCTTCCCGAGGCGGGTACCGAGGTGGCCGAGGGGGCGTTGTTGGCGGAGGTCTCGGGGCGCCCGGTGTTCCTGCTGGAGGGCCGCTTGCCGGCCTACCGGAGTCTCGCTCCGGGCTCCGAGGGCGACGACGTGGTGCAGTTGGAGGAGGCGCTGGCCCGGCTCGGGTTCAACCCGGGTCCGGTGGACGGCGTGTACGACACGGCGACTGAAGGCGCGGTGTCGGCGTGGTACGCGGCGTCGGGGTACGAGGCGAACGAGCCGTCCGAGGACCAGGCGGCGCAGCTCGACTCGGCCCGCGACTCGGTGGATTCGGCGCGCGAGGCGGTGAGTTCTGCGGCGGAGGCGTTGGAGCAGGCGGGCGAGCCGTTGTCGGCGTCGGAGCGATTGCAGTTGGACACGGCGGTGGCGCAGGCCCAGCGGTCGTTCGAGTCGGCGACGGCGGAACGGACCCGGCAGGACGCTTCGACGGCTCAGGCGGTGACCGACGCGACCGCCGCGAGGGATCGGGCCCAGACCGCGGCGACGGCGGCGGCGACCCGGCTCACCCAGGCCGAGGGCGGCGTGCATCCGGACACGGGCGTGGCGCCGACCCTGGAGGAACTGGCCACGTTGCGGCAGGCCAAGGCCGATGCCGACACGGCGCTGGCCGCCGCTCGTTCGGCCGTGACCGAAGCGACGACCAATCGGGACCGGACGGTGGCCGAGCAGCGCAACGCGGTGACCTCAGCGTACGAATCGTGGGTGCAGGCGGCGGCGTCGCGCGACGAGCGCCTGGAGGCGCCCGATGTGGCCTCGCAGCAGCGGGCGCTGGCCGATGCTCGCGAGAACCTCGGCGACGCTCAGGCCGATCTGGCCGACCTCGACGCCGAGCTGGGCGTGAGCTTGCCGAAGACCGAGTTGGTGTTCCTGCCCGAGCTCCCTCGCCGGGTGAACGCGGTGAACGTCGATGTCGGTGACCCGTTGGGTTCGTCGCCGGCATTGGAGGTGTCGGGGGCCGAGCTGGTGGTCGACGCCGCAGTGTCGACGGCTGACCGGCCGCTGGTCGAGGTCGGCCAGGAGGTCCGGCTCGACGAGGAAGGCCTGGGTGTCGACGTGGCCGGCACGGTGGTCGAGGTGGCCGACGAGCCGGGCACGAACGACGTCGGCGAGGGTCGCTACTACGTGAAGATCGAGCCCGACGTCGAAGCGGCGCTCGAGGCTGGGCTCGACCTGCAACAGATCCAGGGCGTGAACCTGAGGGTCACGGTGCCGATCGAGTCGACCGGCGGGGATGTGCTGGCGGTACCGCTCGCGGCGCTGTCCGCGGCGGCCGACGGCACGGCCCGGGTACAGGTGATCCGACCGTCCGGCGCGGTCGAGTTCGTGTCGGTCACGGTCGGACTCACGGCGCAGGGCTACGTGCAGATCACCCCGGTCGACACCGATCTCGAAGTCGGAGACCAGGTCGTGGTCGGACTCGAAGGCGTGGCCGACACCGAGGGTGCCGACGTGCCCGACAACCCGACCGGCAGCGGGGCCTCGACCGAAACGACCGCCTCGGCGGCGGGCTGATGGACGTCCCCGTTGTCGAGCTGGCCGGGTTGGCCCGGACGTTCCCGGGTGAGCCGCCGATCGAGGCGCTCAAACCGACGACGCTGACGATCGGGCGCGGCGACTACCTGTCGATCATGGGGCCGTCCGGGTCGGGCAAGTCGACGCTGTTGCACCTGCTCGGCCTCCTCGATCGAGCCACCGAGGGAACGTACCGGCTCGACGGGATCGACACCGACACCCTGTCGGACTCGGAACGGACCGGGTTGCGCGGCGCCCGGATCGGGTTCGTGTTCCAGGCCTTCCACCTGCTGTCGAACCGCTCGACGGTCGAGAACGTGATGCTCGCCCTCGTGTACCGGCGCGGGGCGGGCGGCGACCGTCGCCGCCTCGCCGCAGAGGCGTTGGAGCGGGTCGGGCTCGGGCACCGCATCAACCATCCGCCCGCCAAGTTGTCCGGCGGCGAGCGCCAACGCGTCGCCATCGCCCGGGCGTTGGTGAGCGAACCGTCGCTGTTGCTGGCCGACGAGCCGACCGGCAACCTCGACTCGGCGACCTCGGTGGAGATCTTGAACCTGTTCGACGACTTGTACCACGCCGGCCACACCGTGGTCGTGATCACCCATGACCCGACCACGAGCGCCCGGGCGGCGAGGCGGGTCCGGATGACCGACGGCGTCGTCGTCGAAGAATCGCTGACCGGGGCGGGGACGGGCCTGTGACCCTCCCCTCCGCAACTACGGGCCCTCCGCCCCGGTCGCGTTTCGCGCTCCGCGACCTGTTCGGCGAATCGGTATCCGGGGTGCTGTCGCGGCCGGGCCGCATGACGCTCACCGCGCTCGGCACGGTGCTCGGGATCGGCGCGCTGGTCGCCACCCTCGGGTTGGCTCGCACCGCCGGGAACCGGATCGTGTCCCGGTTCGACGAGCTGTCCGCCACCCAGGTCGTTGTCGTCCCCGACGGTGGCGGCTTCTTCATCGGCGGTCAGCAACAGAACACCTCGACCATCCCCTGGGACGCCGATGGCCGGCTCGGTCGCCTCGCCGGGGTCGAAGCCGCCGGCACCAAGTCCGACGTCGATACCGGCGGCCGCCTCGCCCGCGCCGTCCCCGTCGTCGACCCGCTCGGCCAGAACGAGTTCCAGATCCCGGTCGTCGCCGCGTCGCCCGGGCTGTTCCCGGCCGTGTTGGCCACGACCGCGACCGGCCGGGTCTTCGACGCCGGTCACGAACAGCGCGCCGACACCGTCGCCGTGCTCGGGCCTGGCGCCGCCGAACGGCTCGGCATCACCCGAATCGACAACCTGCCGTCGATCTTCGTCGGCGACCAGGCCCTGCAGGTGATCGGCATCCTCGACGATGTGGCCCGCGAACCCGACCTGCTCGGAGCCATCATCATCCCGTCGTCGACCGCCCGCGACCGGTTCGGCCTCCAGGCCCCCGCCGAGGTCCACATCGACACCGCCGTAGGCGCGGCCCAACAAGTCGGGCTCCAGGCCACCGCCGCTCTCGACCCCAACGACCCCACGCGCTTGCGCGCCCAAGTGCCGCCCGAACCCCGAAAGGTCCGCGCCGACGTTGAAGGCGACGTGAACACGCTCTTCTTGGTGCTCGGCGCGGTGTCCCTGCTCGTCGGTGGCCTGGGCATCGCGAACGTCACGCTCGTGTCGGTGCTCGAACGGGTCGGTGAGATCGGGCTGCGCCGCAGCCTCGGGGCCACCCGGCGCCACATCGCCGCCCAATTCCTCCTCGAATCCCTGTTCATCGGCCTGCTCGGTGGGCTCATCGGCACCAGCGTCGGCATCCTCGTCACTGTCACCATCGCCGCCACCAAGGACTGGACCCCCGTCATGGCCCCCTGGCTCCCGTTCGTCGCCCCGTTCATCGGTGCCGCCATCGGCCTCGTCTTCGGCGCCTTCCCCAGCTGGAAAGCCGCCGCCATAGAACCCATCCAAGCCCTCCGCAGCGGTGGCGCCTGACTGCCCCCGGGTTGCTGCGGGTAAGCCGGCGGTCACGGCCCGAGGAGCGCTGCGGGCACCACAGCTATTCCGTCGGCGCGCCGGTACGCCTCGTTGCCGGTTGTGACCACAATGGCGTCGAGAAGGTCGTCGCCGACATGGGCGGCGAGCCACCGGAGATGGCGGACGTCGGAGTCGCTCACGGTCGCCGCGAGCTTCACCTCGACGGCGAGCACCCGGTGGTCGTCGCGCTCGACGATGAGGTCGACCTCGTGGTCACCCCCCCTCGTGCGGAGGTGCCGCACCCGGGCCTCAGCGGCCTGCGCGTACACCCGTATGTCGAGCGCCACCAGCGATTCGAACAGCGCACCGAGGAGTGGACCGTCGCGCGGGATCGGCGGTCCGAGCGCGGCGCCAGCTAGCAGCGCCTCGGGACCGGCGCCGAGAAGCCGTGCCGCCAACGCAGGATCGGCCAGGTGGTGTTTCGGCGATGCCGCGAGCCGATTGAGTCGATTGCGCGTTGGCGACCAGGCGTAGATCGGATCGAGTATCCAGAGCCGCTCGAGGGCATCGCGGTAGGGGATGGTCGTCGTCTTGGCGGGCTTGTCCGCTAGGCCAGGGGTGGCAGCGTCACGGATGGCCTCGTACGAAGCGGTCGTGGCGGTCGCCGCGGCATAGGCCTCCAGCCATGACCGAAGCGCGACCGGGTTGCGCACCGCCCGCCCGAGCTCGGGCACCTCCCGGTCGAGCATCCGTTGGATGTACGCGTCGAGCCGCGCCCGGCGGATCCGTGGCGTGCCGTTGCGCATACCTGGGAATCCACCGCGCACGATCTCGTCGACGTACTCGGCGAGCCGGACGTCAGTGTGCCCAGCAACCGGTTTTCGGGCCCCGGACAGGAGGTCGCTCAGGCTCACCGTCGGCTGGGCGAGCCCGCGTTCGCTGAGCGATAGCGGTCGCATCCGAACGGTGACGATCCGACCGGCACCGGAGTGGATGCCGGGAGCCCATGGCGACGCAGATCCGGTCAGGAGGAATCGTCCGGGTCGTGGATCGTCGTCGACCGAGCGCCGAACGAGGTCCCACGAGGCCGGATAGCGTTGCCATTCGTCGATGAGCGTCGGTTCGGGACTGCTGACCAGACGGAGCGGATCGGCCGCCACGATCGCGTTTACGCCGGGGTCGTCGAGATTGAACCGCGACCTCGCCCGCTGAGTGGCGGTGACCGTCTTGCCGACCCCCTTCGGGCCCTCGAGACTCAGGGCCGCGAGACCCTGGATGAGTTCGTCGATCTCGTCGTCCACGATGCGAGCCAAACGGCCTGTCGCTTCTGTTCCATGCCTGATTGCCACGCATCTACGCTACCAAATGGCAGCCATCTACAATACGATCCAGCACCCATCCACCGTACTCTGTGGCAAACCGGGCACGGGCCGAACCCGGCAGTCGACGTCGAGTCCCGCGTGGCGATCTCCCGGCCCGGCATGATGTCGGGGTGACGCCACTCGGGACTCGGATCGAGCTGTTCGACGCCACCCCGTCGGCCCGGCGGTTCAACGTCGCCATGAAGGTGGGGATCGTGGTGGTGTTCGCCATCGCCATCCTCGTGCCGCTCGATCATCTCGAGGGCAAGGCCATGGGCTTCCGGGCGCCATTGTTCGTCGGGTCGGCGGCGGTCGTGCCCCTGATCGAGCGATTCCGCAAGTCGCCCCGGTCGCCCTACCCGCACGTGGCCGACGCGCTGGTGGTGGCGCCGTTCCTCGTCGACACGCTCGGCAACCTGGTCGGCGCCTACGACAACTTCGCCGTCACCGACGACGTGTTGCACTGCGTGAACTGGGTGCTCCTCGTCGCGGCGTTCCAGGCGTTCCGGTTCCGGCGCACCGACAGCCGGCTCGACGCGGTGCTGCTCGGCGCCGGGTTCGGGGCGCTGGCGATCGTGGCGTGGGAGATCATGGAGTGGGCCGTCGACGAGACCGGCGCCGGCGGCGGCCTCGGCCTCACCTACGGCGACACGATCGGCGACCTCACCCTCTCCACCGGCGGCGGCATCCTCGGCTCCCTGCTGGGCACCCACCTCTTCGCCCGACCCCGACCCCCACCCCCGAATAACGCGAATTCGCCGACCGTATAGGTAGGCGAATGCGCGTTATTCGCAGGGTTGGTGGGTAACGGGCGAGGCGATGGCCGTCGGCTGTTCCACAGAGTCGCCGATCTGCTGGAGGCGCCGTGATCGATCGATGGGGCGGAGTGGTCGTCTCCTGGTGCCGCTGGGCTGCCTGACACCGAGTCAGGGTTCGACGTCGTCAACGTCGGGAGCCGCCTGCTCGCCGGCGGGCACGCGGGTGTGCGGGAATCGACCGATGGGTCGGAATGGGCGCCGGTTCTCGTGCTGTCGGGGTTGGGATTCACCGCGTTTCGAGGAGCGTGGGCATACCTCGGCGTCGAAGGCGTGCAACAACCGGTAGGTGAGGAGTGGGTGCAAGTAACGGCCAACGTGAGTCCGCCGCGGGAGTCGTGACCGACGTCGCCGATCTCGATGGAGGTCTGGTCGTCGCCGTCGGCGGCGCGCTCGACGACCCCGGAACCTTCGTTCCAGGCCTTCCGGTCAGCGCGCTGTCGGGGGCCAGCCCGGCGGAGTCCGACCCGCGTCGGACTCTCGGGTCTACGGGCCTGCACGTCGCCGTCACGACCGACAGAGGGATCTGGTGGACAGCCGACAA
>CAYMJU010000157.1:0-4099 GCA_964390555.1 uncultured Acidimicrobiales bacterium
CGCTCGAGGGCCGACTTTGAGACCTCGCACGCCGCCACGCCGCCGCGGTCGGGGAGCTCCGGCGCCGCACGGCTGGCGCTCACGATCACCGCCACCCCGATGGTGAGACCCGCCGCGAGGGTGACCAGACCCACGCCGTGAGCGCGGCGATGATGCCGGGGGCCGCGGCGAACCGCAGGCCTGATCCCCGGCACCATCGCCATCGCGTCACAGGTTGGCGCAGGTGAACGTGGGCTCGAGCGAGCCGGCCGGCGTCCCTTGCGCCGCCATGGTGAGGGTCCAACCCTTGCCGGTTATGACGTTGCCGAGAACGGTGACGTCGTTCAGATCCAGGAAGTCGTCAACTTCGGACAGGAGCGTCGGCCACGGTGTGGCGTCGGTCTGCGTCGCGAAGAACGCAACCGAGGCGGCCGAAGCCGCGTCGGCGGAGCCCTCGCACGCGGCGTCCTCACCGGAGTCGGTGATGGAGCCGACGGCTATGACCACGACCGCGGCCAGGATGCCGATTATGACGATGACGATCAGGAGCTCGACGAGGGTGAAGCCCCCGTCGTCCTGCCGCCGTTTGCGTAGTGTTGCCAGCATTTTTCTCTCTCCCTCGGGAGTGGGTCGTTGTGTTGTGGTGTTCACCCGCCGAAACAGGCGCCGTTCCCCCCGCAAGTTGCGGGGTCAGGTCTCTATCTGGTCGAACACGCCGTACATGGCGCTGACCAGGGCGATGGCGATGAAGCCGACCACCGCGCCGACGGCGACGATGACGGCGGGTTCGAACAGGTCGGTGAATCGTTTGATGCGGAACTCGAGCTCCCGGCCGTAGTAGTCGGCGGCGGATTCGAGCTGGGCGTCGAGGGTGCCGGTGCTCTCGCCGACGCGGATCATCTGGCGAGCAGCGGCCGGGAACAGCCCGGTGTCGGCCAGCGGCACCGCCAACCCTTCGCCGCGCACCATGCGCTCGCGCGCCGCTGCGAGTTCGCTCATGAAGACGTGGTTGTTCGTGCTGGTCGACGCCACGTGCAAGGCGTCGGGCAGGCTCACGCCGGAGCGCACCAGCGCCGAGAGCACCCGGCAGAACCGCTCGATGCAGGCGTAGCTGATCAAGCCCCCGACGCCGGGGGCGCTGAGCAGCAGCGAGTCCCGGCGGGGCTTGCCGCGCCGGCCGCCGAACGTGAGCAGCAGCCCGGCGATCGCAGCAGCGAGTCCGCCGACGATGGCCCACCACCAGTTCTCGACGAAGCGAGTGGCGCCCAGCAGCATGCGGGTGGCGAGGGGCAGCTCGGCGTCGAGGGACTCGAAGAGGTCGGCGAAGCGCGGCAGCACGAACAGGGCCAGCACCAGCACCGCCCCGATCGACATGATCACGATGACCAGCGGGTAGGTGAGCGCCGAGCGCACCTTGCGCCGAGCCTCTAGGTCACGTTCGATGTACACGGCCAACTGATCGAGCACCTCGTCGAGCCGGCCGGTGAGCTCGGCCGAGCGCACCATCGAGACGTAGTAGCCGGGGAAGACCCTCGGATAGCGGGCCAGCGCGGCGGCGAACCCGGCGCCGGTGCGAAGCGACAGTGCGATGTCGTCGAGCAGCGCCACCATGTGCTTGTTGGAGTTGTCCTCGGCGATGGTGGCCAGGGCGTCGAGGATCGGGATGCCGGCCCGCAGGAACGAGGCGGCCTGGCGGGAGAAGTTCATGACGTCGTCGGGCTTGACCGGTGACGTGAGGTGGAACTCGCGCTTGTACCACGGAGCGCGGCCGCTCGCCGCCGATGCCCGCGACACCGGGGCGGGGCTCGGTCGCGGCGCTACGGGAGGCCGCGGCGCGACGAGCTCGGTGTGCTCGAATGTCTGGCTCATAGTCGTCGCTGCGCTTCGCTCATCGTTCGTCGCTGGGGGCTACGCGCCCCCAGACCCCATCGGCACCCGGGGAGCTGCGCTCCCTCGGCTGCACTCGCTCGCTGCGCTTCGCTCATTGCTGCCCCTCGGCTACGTAGACGTTTCGCATTACCTCGTCGATCGTGGTGACGCCGTCGCCGACGAGGCGCAGGCCCTCGTTGCGCAACCGAGACAGGCCCTCGCGCTGGGCCTGGTTGCGAACATCGCGAGGCGACGCACCGGCCACCACGAGCTGGCGGATGTCGTCGCTGACGAGCAGCACCTCGTAGACGCCGACTCGGTCGAAGAACCCCGTCTCCGCGCAATGCTGGCAACCGGCACCCCGCAGGAATCGGCGGCCGCCCAGCCCGCCGACGGTCTCGGCGAACGCCAGCTCGGCCGAACTCGGCATGTACTCCTCGAGGCAGTGGGCGCAGTTGCGCCGGACGAGACGCTGGGCGACCACGCCCAGGACCGACGAGGCGATCAGGAACGACTCGATGCCCATGTCGAGCAGGCGGTAGATGGCCGACACCGAGTCGACCGAGTGCAGCGACGTGAGAACGAGGTGCCCGGTGAGCGCTGATTGCACGGCGATGCGGGCCGTCTCGATGTCGCGCATCTCGCCGACGAGCACGATGTCGGGGTCCTGGCGCAGGATCGACCGCAGCCCCGCCGCAAAGGTGACACCGGCTTGCTCGTTGACCTGGATCTGGTTGACGGTCGGCAACACGTATTCGACCGGATCCTCGATCGTGGTGACGTTGATGTCGGCCCGATTGATCTGATTGAGCGTGGCGTACAACGTGGTGGTCTTGCCGCTCCCGGTGGGGCCGCTGGCGATCACCATCCCGTGGGGCGACTCGACTATGCCCTGGTACCGCGCGGCGGTGTGGGCCGGCATGCCGAGGTCGGACAGCCGGTACAGCGAGCGGGTCTTGTCGAGAAGCCGCAGCACCGCCTTCTCGCCCCAAATGGTCGCCGTCGTGGCCACCCGCACGTCGAGACCGCGCCCGTCGACGGTCATCTCGAACTGGCCGTCCTGGGGACGGCGCCGTTCGACGATGTTCATGTCGGCCAGGATCTTGATGCGACTCACGAGCGACGGACCCAGCGACGCCGGGAGCGACAGCTCCTCCTTCAGCGCACCATCGATCCGGAAACGCACGCGTACCCGATCGTCCATCGGTTCGATGTGCACGTCCGAGGCCCGGTCTCGAAGCGCTTGGGTGACGATCTTGTTCACGATCTGGATTACCGGCGCATCGTCGCCGGCCGCGGCCGCGGTCAGCTCGGCTGGCGTCGGTTGTAGCGCCGGCGCCGCTTCGGCGAACGCCGAAACGTTGTGGTGGACATCGGCCAGCGCTCGGTAGACCTGGTTGACCGCGACCCGGATCTCGCTCCGGGCCGCCAGGCCGACGTGGATGGTCGACAGCGGCAGCGATTCGAGCGCTTCGACGATCCCGTCCTGGAACGGGAAGGGGATCACGGCCCACAACGTCGCGTGTTCGATGGAGATCGGGAGGATGTCGTAGGCCCGAACCAACGACTCGGGCAGGAAGGCCACCGCTTCGGGCGAGGGTCTCATCGACCGCAGGTCGGCGACGGGTATCGGCAACAGGCGGGCGAACACCTGGATCAGCTCGCGCTCGCTGACGCCCGCCTCGACCAGCAACTCGTCGAGGGCGCGACCCGAACGGATCCGAGCTTCCCTGACCTCGACGGCACGGTGGCGTTCGATGGCATGGCGTTCGACGAACGCCGCGAGCAACTCGTCCTCGGATATACCCAGGTTCGCGAGGTCAGGCTCGAGCCGAGCCTGGGGCAGCACGACGTCGGCGGAGTCACTTACCGTCCTCGAACGCCTCAACATCTGTGCCACTTTGCGTGCCTCCTGGGCGCCATCCTGGTCACATGACGCTAGGACGACAGTAGATACCACCACAAGTAGGTCAATCGATCCCTTTTACCGCTAAAGGTGGTGCCTGCCGATGACGATAATGGCACTCCGGGCGCGTTCGGACAAGTCATCGAGGCCTCGGGCGTTACAGCGCCCGGCTCGCTCAACGCTCGGTGCGCCCGGCTCGCTCAACGCTCGGTGTCGAGCCAGTGGCGGTAGGTGGCGGCAACCTCGACGTCGGCGGCGGCCCACACCAACCGTTCGATCTCGTCGATCAGCTCCTCGGCCATCGAAGAGGTCCCGGAGACGGCGCCGAACGCCAGGACGGCGCGC
>CAYMJU010000158.1:0-11788 GCA_964390555.1 uncultured Acidimicrobiales bacterium
CTCGGCGCCGGTCGATATGTTCAGCGGGCCCACGGATACGACTACACGTTGGTGAACGGCACGGTGCTCGTCGACCACGACGAGCTCACCGGCGACCGAGCCGGCCAGGTGGTCTCGCCGCGATGATCGAGCGGCTGGGGACCCCTCCATCATGAGTGTCACACCCCCGCGGTAGGTTGGTGGTACCCCGATTCGGTTGGCCCTCGGCGCCCCGGCGCACTTCGAACCGCTCGATTCCCGCGGAGCTACCATGTCTGTCGATGAACGTGCCCGGCACGATCTGTACGCCGCACTCGAAGCCAAGCTCGGTCAGCGCGAGGCCGACACCCTGATGGGGTATCTGCCGCCGACCGGCTGGGCCGATGTCGCGACCAAACGCGACCTCGATCACCAGTCGATCCTGCTTCGATCCGACATCGTCGAGACGGCGTCGGATCTGCGGGGCGAGATGGCGACGCTGTCGTCGGACCTGCGGGGCGAGATGGCGACGCTGTCGTCGGATCTGCGGGGCGAGATGGGCGAGCTGCGCATCGATGTCCGAACCGAGATTTCCGGGTTACGAGTCGAGATCGCGCAGCTCTCCGAGCGGCTCGGAAACGAGATCGCGACGACCCGGGCCGAGATAGCGAACACCCGGGCCGAGATCGCCAACACCCGGGCCGACATCATCCGGAGCGTGGTGCTGGCGATGGCACCGATCCTGATCGCCGGAATCGGCCTGGCCTTCACAGCGGCGCGGTGGGGGGCCTGACCGCCGCATCGGTGACCCGAGACGATCTCGAGGTCGTCGGGGCTCGCGTCTAGCTGGTGCCGTGGCCTTTCACGAATCGGGCCTCCAAGTGCCGGGCCACTCGCAGGCCGACGAGACGACATCCGGTTGGCGTGCTCACGAGCCGCCTGAGCTGAGTGTGGAGGGGCCGAGTGTGGCGGGGCCGAGGGTGCTCAGCAACAGCGCGGTGTCCTGTTGAAACACCCGGATCTCCGAGATCAGGCCCTCGGTGAAGTCGAACAACTCGACGACATCGACGGTTGCCGATCGACCGGTGGCCTTGGCGGTCCAGGTCTGTTTGGTCAACTGAATGACGCCATCGCCGGCGGCAGATACTCGGGCCTCGCCGATGGTGCGATCCCAGTGATCGGCGAACGTCGCGCCCATTTGCTTCATCCCATCGAACCCGTCGTGCCAGCCGCCGTGAGGCAGCGACGCCGGTTGCTCGATGCGGAATGTCGGGTGGAACAAGGCGGCGATCGACTCGGCCTCGCCGCTGCGGAAGCGTCGGGCCACTTCCTCCACGACGGCCACCGGATCGGCGGATGTCATGGTGTCGTCGCGACCAGCGGATCGTCGGCGATGCCGAGCAGCGCGGCGGTGTTGGTGCGGAGCACCTTGCGAGTCGTGACCGCATCGCAACTGGCCAGCAGTTCGACAAAGTCGCCGGGATCGCGCAGTCCCTCCGGATGGGGGAAATCGGAGCCGAAGAGCACGTGGTCGGGACCGAGCGCCACGATGAGGTCATCGATGTCGTCCTCGGGGAACGGGCACACCCACAGGTGTTCGAGCAGGGCCTGGCTCGGCTTGGCCGGCAGCACCCCGCCGATCATGGGGCCCTGGCGGCCGAGCGCGGCGGCCTTGTCGACGGTCTTGAGCAGGGGCCGCAGCCACATGCTGCCGTTCTCGATCGAGAGGATCTTGATGTCGGGGTGACGCCCGAACAGGTTGTGCAACGTGAGGGCGGTGAGGGTGTCGACGATCGGTCGCTCGGTGTTGCACAGCGCCCACTGCAGCGGTGACTGGAGGTGCGACGGGTTGCCCGGATTCTCCGAGAACAAGCTGCCGTAGAAGAACTGGTACCCGCAGTTCGACACATGGAACACCACGCCGACCCCGGCCTCAGCCGCGGCGGACCAGAACGCGTCGAACACCGGGTCTGCCGGGGACCGGCCGCCGACGGGTGCCGGGCGCAAGTGCACGAGTCGCGCCCCGGCATCGATCACCCGCTGCAGTTCGGCCTGGCCGTGGTCGAGGTCGAGCAGCGACAGCATCGGGACACCGAAGAGTCGGCCGTCGGTACCGAGGCCCCAGTCCTCCTCGAGCCACCTGTTGAAGGCGCGCAGGCTGGCGTACGTGAGCTCGACGTCGTGCGCCAGGTCCTGCTCGACGGACACCCCGAGAGTTGGGAGCATGATCGTGGCCTCGACGCCCTGTTCGTCCATGAGGGCCAAGCGGGCGTCGCGGTCGGTGAACGCCGGGTAGTCGCGGGCGTTGATGACCTCGCGGTGGTCCATGCCCTCGGCGATCTCGCCGACGAACAGGCCCTGCAGCGCACCGGGGGCCGAGGCGTGGTCGCCCGGCATGACGCTCATGAACGTGCGTGAGTCCCCGATGTACACCCGCCCGAGACCGTCGCGGCTCCGGTCGACCCGCACGGTTGCGTCGCGGAAGCGGGCCTCGATGTGGCGGGTGAAGCAGTCGTCGGGCTCGTAATAGTGCCCGTCGGCGTCGATCAGTTGGTACTCCGGCACGGGGTCACCGCCGTCGGTCGGATCGGGCGTAGGAAAGTGAACGCCCAATTACTCTACCCAGTCAGCCCTGGGGAGTTCAGCGGCGTCGGCGGGTTGGTTCGATGACGGGGAAGAAGCCTCGCACGGTCCCAGTTGTTGCCAGCCGGGTAGCGCGGGCGTGGTCGTACCCAGGATTGTGGTGGCGTTCCATCGCCAGCACGAGCGCCGTGCCCATGACCGCCCGCGCCGAGATGTCGGGAGACTCGAGCTCGAACCCGTAGCGGTCCTCGACAGCTCGCCACGCGTCGGCGAGGCGGTCCATGGCGACCGAGAAGTGGTCGCGGTAGAAGCGCCGCGCCACCACCGGATCGCCGAAGAGCACGAGCCCGAGCAGCGGCAACACCTCGTCGAGGGTGGCGATGAGCTGCCGGTACAGGCCTTCGAGGCTCGCCAGCTGGCGTTCGGGGGTCAGCGGCTCGTCGCGGTCGATCACCTCGGCGGCGGCGACCAGGTCGTCGACGGCATGGGCCAGCGGCTCGACCACCGCTTCGAAGAAGAGCTGATCCTTGCTCTCGAAGTGGCGGTAGATCACGCCCTCGCTGATCCCGCCCCGTTCTGCGATGGTCCGGATCGTGGTGCCGTTCATGTCCCCGGTCTCGGTGAAGGCCCGACGCGCCGCCTTCAGAATTGACCGCTTGCGGGCCTCGGCGGTGAGGCGGGGCGCGCGTGCGGGGGCGGTGCCCGGCTTCGCGGCGCGGGTCGCGGTCCTCGGCATCGATCCTCCTGACGGTCAGCGGCTGCCACGAGCGGGCGGTCGGGTGCACCGTACGATACGGTCCCGGCGCGGTGAGCGAGCGTTTCCTCACGTGCGGCCAAATCACGGTCGAGGAGGTAGGCCATGAAGGTCGCGGTCGCCTATGAAATCGGCCAGCCGCTGGTGCTCGAGGATCTGGCGATGCCCGCCGTCGGTCCTCGCGACGTGCTGGTGCGGATCGCCGTCACCGGCATTTGCCACACCGACATCAACGTGATCGAAGGCAAGTCGGCGCTGCCGATACCGATCGTCCCCGGGCACGAGGGGTGCGGTGTCGTCGAGGCGGTCGGCGGCGACGTTCGCCGGGTCAAGGTCGGCGATCGGGTGCTCGCTTCGGTGTCGCCGGCGTGCGGCAACTGCTGGTGGTGCATCAACGGCATGTCGAATCATTGCGAGCGGGGGCCGATCGTGCAGAAGGCTCAGCGGTTTTCCCTGCCCGATGGCCGCACGGCCGGCGCGGTGTGCGGGTGCGGGACCTTCGCCGAGGCCATGGTCGTCGACGAAGCCACGGTCGTCGCCGTGCAGACCGATCTGCCCGACGAGCAGCTCGCGCTCGTCGGCTGCGGAGTGACCACGGGTCTGGGTGCGGCGCTGATCACCGGGGGTGTCACGCCGGGGTCGAGCGTCGCGGTGATCGGGTGCGGAGGAGTCGGCCAGGCGGTCATCCAGGGAGCCCGTATCTCGGGCGCATCGACGATCATCGCCATCGACATGGCACCGAGCCGGCGCCAGGCCAGCCTCACGGCGGGCGCGACCCACGCACTCGACCCGGCCGATGGCGACCCGGTCGACCGGGTCAAGGCCCTCACGAACGGTCGCGGAGCCGACTTCAGCTTCGAGGTCGTCGGCCTGCCGGAGCTGATCGTCCAGGCGTTCGACATGACCCGTGTCGAGGGCAATGTGATCATGGTGGGCATGCCGCCGAAAGGCTCGTCGTTCACCATCTCGGCGTTGCCGGGTGTGTTCAGCGGCAAGCGCATCCAAGGATCACCGGTCGGCGGGGCCCAGATCCTGCGCGACTTCCCTCGCTTCATCCGCATGGCCGAAGCCGGGACGCTCGACCTGGGTTCGCTGGTGTCGCACCGCTACAGCCTCGACGACGTGAACGAGGCCGTCGCATCGACATATCGGGCCGACGGCGTGCGCACCATGATCGTGCCGGGCTGACAGTGGGAACTCGAACGCTGCTAACCAACGCCTGGGTGCTCGCCTGTTCGGGCGATCCGCACGAGCGCCCGGTCGGCGGTGACATCTTGATCGACGGGGACCGCATCGTCGCCGTCTCGCACGGCCGGATCGAGATCGATGCCGGTTCGGCCGGCGTGGTCGATGTGCGGGGTGCCACCGTGCTACCCGGCCTGGGCGACGCCCACACCCACATCAGCTGGCCGCTCGACTTCGTGTTCGACCACAACGGCGTGGCCGCATCGCCCGCAGCCGAGCACGCGCTCGACGTGGCCGCCGTCGTTCGCACCTACATCGAGAGCGGTTACACGTGCATCGTCGGTGCGGGGGTGCTCCAAGCCGGCGACGACCTTCTGGCCAAGGCGCTCATCGATCGGGGCGCGCTGGCCGGTCCGCGGATCGTGCCGAGCGGACTCAACATCGCCGCGGCCGGCGGCCTCGGCGACGAAGGTGGGCTCATGGAGGTCGCGGCCGATGCGGCCCAGATGCGCGACATCGTGGCGCGCCAGTGCGAGTCGGGGGTGAAGGCCCTCAAGCTGTTCGTGTCCGGCGACGGCATCATGGCGGACTACCCGTCCGAGGACGTGTACATGGACGACGAGATGCTGGTCGCCGCGGTTGACGAGGCGGCACGGCATGGGGCATTCGTCACGGTCCACGCCCGGGGCTCCGAGAGCGTGGGCATGGCCGCCCGAACCGGGGTGCGGCTCATCCATCACGCGTGCTTCATCGACGAGTACGCGTTGCGGGAACTCGAGGCCCGGGGTGACGACGTGTGGGTGTGCCCCGGCCTCCACTACCTCTATGCCATGGTCAGCGGCCACGCCGAGCCGTGGGGCATGACCGCAGAGAAGATCGAAGCCTCCGGGTACCGCGACGAGTTGGTCGCCCAGGTCGATGGGCTGGGGCGGATGGCCGCGGCTGGCGTGCAGATCGTCGCCGGTGGCGATTTCGGTCACCAATGGACTCGCCACGGCACCTACGCCGCTGAACTCCAGCGCTACGTCGAGCTGGCCGGCTTCACGCCGACCGAGGCCATCCTCACCGCCACCCGGAACATGGGGCCGCTCGTCGGCCTGGACCTCGGTCAAGTCCGCGAGGGGTTCCTCGCCGACCTGCTGATCGTCGACGGCGACCCCACCGACGACATCACCGTGTTGCAACGCCCCGACCTCCGCCGCGCCGTGATGAAGGACGGCCGGTTCGTGTGGCTCGACCCCGAGCGGTACCCGTGACCGCGCCGTCCCCGCCGGCGTTCGCGGGACGGCGAACGGTTGCGGCGTGAGTCGGGTCACGCTTTCGGGGGTCGAGGCGCTCGTCAGGCTGCTGGCGGTTCGCCACCAGCTCGACGAACGCGACGGAGTGCGTACCGCCACTTTCGTTTCCGGTTACCCCGGCTCGCCTCTCGGCGGGTTCGATTTGGTGCTCGAAGCAAACGCCGAGCTGATGGTCGCGCACGGGATCGTCCACCGGCCCGGAATCAACGAGGAGCTGGCTGCGGCCGCGGTCTGGGGCAGCCAGATGGGCGCCGCGGTCCCGTACCGCGACGTCGACGGCGTGGCCGGTGTCTGGTACGGCAAGACGCCGGGGCTCGACCGCAGCGGCGATGCCCTGCGCCACGCCAACGCCATGGGGTCGGGACCCAACGGTGGAGTGGTTCTGTTCTGTGGTGACGACCCAACCGCGAAGTCGTCGACGCTGCCGTGCGACAGCCAGTACACGTTCCAGGACGCGTGCATCCCGGTGCTGTACCCCGGCAACCAGCAGGAGGTGATCGACCTCGGCGTCCATGCGTTCCGGTTGTCTCGGTTCGCCGGGCCGATGGTGGGGCTGAAGATCGTGACGACGGTCGCCGACGGCATCGGGTCGGTGGACCTGGCCCCCGATCATCGCGCGCCGAGCGAACCAGCCGAGGTGCTCGTCGATGGTGAGCCGTGGCGCCACCAACCGCTTGTGACGATCGGGCCCCACCAGGTACCGAACCAGGAACTGCTGGTCGTGCACCACCGGCTGGTCGCGGCACGCGAGTACGTGCGCCACAACGGGCTCGACCGGGTCGTGGGGGCGCCGACCGGCGCCCGCCTCGGCACCGCGCCGGAGGCGCGCATAGGGATTGTCTGCGCCGGCAAGACCTACTACGACGTCGTGCAGGCGTTCGCCGATCTCGGTGTCGCGCTCGACGACCTGGCCGACGTCGGCGTGGGCATCCTGAAGCTGGCGATGACCTACCCGCTGGTCGACGAGATCGTGCTCGACTTCGCCGACTCGGTCGACCGGGTCGTGGTGATAGAGGAGAAGCGACCTTTCGTCGAGGCGCAGCTCCGGTCGATCCTGCACGAGGCCGGGCGGGCCGTGCCCGTGCTCGGCAAACGCGACCGCGCTGGCTCACCGCTCGTGTCCCCGGTCGGCGAGCTCGATGCCGCCGCCGTGCGCGCCGTGCTCACCCGGGTGCTGCCCGACCTCGCCGCCCGCCGCCCGGTCGCCGCCGTCGACCGAGCGCGGTTGCCATTGGTCGCGTTGCCGCCCCGGCCGCCGGCGTTTTGCAGCGGTTGCCCCCACAACCGTTCGACCGTCGCCCCGGCGGGCGCGCTGCTCGGGGGCGGCGTGGGGTGCCACGGGATCATGTACTTCGAGGCGCGCCAGCGCGACCACCACATGATCCCACCCCCGCCCATGGGCGCCGAGGGCGTGCCCTGGATCGGTCTCGCCCCGTTCGTTGCCGAGCCCCATCTGATCCAGAACCTCGGCGACGGCACGCTCAGCCACTCGGGCACGCTGGCCATCCGGGCCTGCGTGGCCGCCGGGGTCGACGTGACGTTCAAGATCCTCTACAACGCCGCCGTCGCCATGACCGGCGGGCAGGATGTCACGGGGCTGCCCGATGTGCCCGCTCTCACTCGAGCGCTCGAAGCCGAGGGGGTACGTCGCACCGTCGTGTGTGCCGAGGACCCCGGGCACTATGGCCGCCGGGCCCGGTGGGCGCCGGGGGTCCGAGTCGTGTCACGCGACGAACTCGACCATGTGCAAGAAGAGCTGCGCGCCGTCGCCGGTGTGACCGTGATCGTGTACGACCAGCGCTGCGCGGCC
The DNA here is from genome assembly GCA_964390555.1 of uncultured Acidimicrobiales bacterium. GTDB lineage: Bacteria > Actinomycetota > Acidimicrobiia > Acidimicrobiales > SHLQ01 > CAVTWS01. The sequence continues at coordinate 7,589 of CAYMJU010000158.1, forward strand.
GAGGCCCGCCGGCTCCGCAAGCGCGGCCAACTCGAGGAACCACCCCGCCGGGTCGTCATCAACGAGGCGGTGTGCGAGGGCTGCGGCGACTGCGGCACGAAGAGCAACTGCGCGTCGGTGCTGCCCCACGGCACCGAGTTCGGCGAGAAGCGCCACATCCACGACCCGTCGTGCAATCGTGACTACACGTGCCTCGAAGGCGACTGTCCCTCGTTCGTCACGATCGTGGCGAAGCGACGCGATCGAGCCGGCCCCGGTCGGCCCGCCCGCCCGGCGCTCCCCGCGGGTTCGTTGCCCACCCCGGCGATCCCCGCCGTCGGCGAGCAGTACGGGGTCTATTTCACCGGCATCGGCGGCACCGGGGTCGTGACCGCCAACCGCATCATCGCCGCCGCGGCCGAGGCGGCTGGGCTGACGATCACGGGCATGGACCAGACCGGGTTGTCGCAGAAGGCGGGTGCGGTGGTGTCGCATCTGCGCCTCGCCGCCGATCCCGCCGCGCTCGGATCGGCGACGATCGGTGCCGGTGGCGCCGATCTCTACCTGTCCGGCGACATCCTCCAGGCCGCTGGCGTGGCCCACCTCGACAAAGTGCGCCCGGGTCGGACGGTCGCCGTCGTCGACAACCGGTTCACTCCGACCGCGGCGATGCTGCAGACCGGATCGGGCGCCCCGGAGATCGGCGACCTCGAGGCGGTCATCGCCGATCGGGTGGGTGCCGACCGGGTGGTGTTCGTCGACTCGAAGCGCGTCGCCGAGACGGTGTTCGGCGAGCCGCTGTTCGCCAACGTCGTGCTGCTCGGCGCCGCCTTCCAGCTTGGCGGCCTTCCGCTCTCGGCGGATGCTCTCGGTGCCGCGCTGGCCCGCCAGGGTCGGGCGGCGACAGCCAACGGCGAGGCGTTCGAGTGGGGCCGGTGGGTGGCGCACGACCCGGCCGCGGTCGGGTCCGCGCTCGCCGCCGCCGAGCGGGCGCGCGCACCTCGGGACCCGTTCGAACCGTCGTCGTCCGCGTCGGCGCTCGCGGCGTCACTCGTCGCCGGGCGGGTGGTGCCTGACGAGTTGCGGGCTTTGTTCACCCGCCGGGCTGCCCAGGCGATCGACTACCAAGGCGAGGCCCGGGCCGACCGCTTCCTCGACCTGGTCGACGTGGCCGCCGCGCACGACGGTGCCGAGCACGGTTGGGCGCTCACAACTGCGGTGGCCGAGTCGTGGTTCAAGCTGCTCACCTACAAAGACGAGTACGAGGTCGCCCGGCTCCACGCCGCCACCGACTACGGCGCCGTCGCTCGCGAACTGGGTATCGACGGCGGCTACAAGCTCACCTACCACCTGCACCCGCCGGTCCTGCGCCGGCTCGGCCGCGACCGCAAGGTGCCGATGGGCAGGCCCTACGCGTACGCGTTCGAGGTGCTGCGGCGGATGAGACGGTTGCGGGGCACGCCGTTCGACATCTTCGGCTGGGACCGCGACCGGCGCCTGGAGCGGGCGCTGATCGAGGAGTACCACGAGCTGATCGAGTCGGCGCTGGCCGACGAGTCTTTGGGGTACCGGGCGCGGGTCGATCTGGCCGTTTCGGCGCAGTCGATCAAGGGCTACGGCCCGGTGAAGGAGCGTTCCGTCGCGGCGTGGCGACGCGAGGTGGCCGAGGCGCGGCGGTGATCAAGCGCATCCGCTTCGACGCTTGTTCTGGAGGCCCCGAGCGGCTGCGCGCCGTGCGGTGCACCGTGCTTCCCGAATTGAGCGACGCCGGCGCGCCCCACAGCGAGATCTGGATCGAATGGCTCGCCGACGGCGCCCTGGTTCGGGCCGAACCGGGAGCGATCGTCGTCGAGGAGTTGGTCCTGCGGGGCGCCGACTGGCTGGCTGAGCGGTGGGCCGACGGCGGAGTGCGCTACAAGCACATGGCGCTCGCGCGCCGGGCCGATGGCATGTCGCGGGGCGAGTTCTCCGACCGGTGGCGTCATCACGCCGGCCAGATCCGCGCCGCGGGTTCGGCCTCGCCGCTCGTCATCCCCGACATCGCCCGCGGCCAGGCCTACGTGCAGAACCACCCGGTCGTCGGGGGTCGATACGACGCGGTGAACGAGGTGTGGTTCGACGAGCTCGCCGACCTGCGCACACGCGTCGAATGGTTCGAGGCCAACCTCGATCGCCAAACCCAATCCGACCTCGTGCGCGCCTCCACCTTCATCTCGGTCCGCGAGGAAACGGTCGACTAGGCGCTTGTTCCGCTGAGGCGGAACTCGTTGACACTCGCGAGGCGCACCCGTAGCGTAAGTGAGCGAACACTCAGCACGCGCCGCGGCCGGTCCGGTGTGCGGGTGGCCACGGAAGAGGCGTGATGGACGATTCCACGGGGACGATGCTGTGCGAGCGCTATTCGGTCGCCGACGTCGACTCGCACATCATCGAACCGGCCGACCTCTGGACGTCGCGGGTGTCGTCGAAGTGGGGCGACCTCGTGCCCCACGTTCGATACGACGCCAAGTGGGACGAGGACCGCTGGTTCATCGGGTCCAAGAAGATGTACGGCGTCGGCGCCTTCGCCCAGGCCGGGTGGCCCGAGTTCCCGCCGTCGCATCCGCGCCGCTTCGACCAGGCCCTGCCGGCGGCGCTCGACGCCAAGGAACGCCTCGCCTACATGGACCAGGTCGGCGTCTACTACCAGTTGCTCTACCCGAACATCCTGGGCTTCCACAGCCACCTGTTCTTGAACGAGATGCCCCACGAGCTCGCCACCGAGTGCGTGCGGGCCTACAACGACTGGCTTGTCGAATTCGCGTCGGCCGACTCGCGGCGGCTGATCCCGATGATGATGCTCCCGTTCTGGGACATCGAGGCGTCGGTCGTCGAGATGCGCCGGGCCTACGAGATGGGCCACAAGGGCGTGCTGTTCGCCGCCCGCTACGACAAGATCGGGCTGCCGCGCCTGGTCGACGATCATTGGGAGCCGTTGCTGTCGCAGGCCCAGGAGATGGGTCTCACGATGAACTTCCACGTCGGGTTCCTCGAGTCGCCCGAGAACCTGAAGGGCGCCGTCGATCAGTCGAAGAAGATGGACTTCACGCGGGAGAGCTCACTGGTGCTGCTGGGCAACGCCCAGAACATCGCCGAGGTCGTGTTGAGCGGCGTGTGTCACCGCTACCCCGACTTGAGGTTCGTGTCGGTGGAGAACGGTGCCGGGTGGTTGCCGTTCCTGTCCGAGAGCATGGACTGGCAGTGGCTGAACGTCGGCGCCCACAAGGACTACCCCGAGCGGTTGCTGCCATCGGAGTACATGCGGCGCCAGATCTACGGCATGTACTGGTTCGAGCACGCGTCGATCCGCGCGGTCATCGACCAGCTGGCCGACAACCTCATGTTCGAGACCGATTTCCCGCACGCCACGAGCCTGTCACCGGGCCCGGCGTCGGAATCGCCCAGCCCGCGCGACGTGATGGAGCGCTCGCTCGCCGGCATCTCGGACGAAACGGTGGGCAAGGTGCTCCAACACACCGCAACCCGCCTCTACCAGCTCGAACCGCCCCTTCGCTGACAGGGCGTCGAGGCGTGGACTACGACATGGGCCCGTCGGTGGCCGCCTTGCGCGGAGACCTACGGCGGTTGATCGGCGAGCACGTCCCGACCGACTACCTGGGGGCCTTCACGTCCGATCCCGCCGATCTCGAAATCGCCCAGCGGTTCTGCCGCACCCTGGCGGCCGAGGGCTTGCTGTGCCCGGCCTGGCCCGAGGAGTTCGGCGGTCGGGGCGCCTCGGTCTGGGAGCAGACTGCTGTGCGCGAGGAGATGTGGGCGCACCATGAACCCCGGGGCGCGCAGTACATGGGTGTCAACTGGGTCGGCCCCACGATCATGCGCCACGGCACCGCGGCTCAGCAGCAACGGCATCTCCCTGCGATCGCCCGGGGCGAGGTCATCTGGTGCCAGGGCTTCAGCGAGCCCGACGCCGGCTCGGACCTGGCGTCGCTGTCGACCACCGCTCGCCGCGACGGCGACGGCTGGCGGGTCACCGGCCAGAAGATCTGGACGTCCTACGCAACCATGGCCCAGTGGTGTTTCCTGCTCGCCCGCACGTCGAAGGGGGAGCGCAGGCAGCAGGGCATCACCGTGTTCCTGGTGCCGATGTCGGACCCCGCCATCGAGGTTCGGCCGATCGCATCGATGCTCGGCCCCCACCATCTCAACGAGGTGTTCCTCGAC
>CAYMJU010000159.1:0-28815 GCA_964390555.1 uncultured Acidimicrobiales bacterium
GCTCGCCGTCGCGCAGGGCAGCGATCGCCCGCCGCGGCTGGTCGTTTTGAAATACGACGGCGGAGCGGAAGACGGTCCGCGGCTGGGCCTCGTGGGAAAAGGCGTGACGTTCGACAGCGGCGGATTGTCGATCAAGCCGACGGACGGCATGCTCACCATGAAATGCGACATGGCGAGGGCGGCTGCTGTAGTCGCGGCGATGTGTGCCATCGGTCGCGTCGGTGCGCCCGTGCGCGTGCGGGGATATGTGCCCATGACCGACAACATGACCGGCGGTGACGCCACCCGACCCGGCGACGTGCTCACCATCCGCAACGGCAAGACCGTCGAGATCGGCAACACCGATGCCGAGGGTCGGCTGATCCTCGCCGACGCGCTGTCGCGAGCGAGCGAGGACAAGCCGGCCGCGATCGTCGACCTGGCCACGCTCACCGGTGCGTGCATGGTCGCGCTCGGCGACCGTATCGCGGGCCTGATGGGCAACCACGACGGGTTCGCCGACCAGGTGGCGGGCGCGTCGGGCCGAGCCGGCGAGGCCATGTGGCGACTGCCGTTGCCCAAGGAGTACCGCAAGGCCCTCGATTCTCCGATCGCTGACCTGCAGAACATCGGTGGGCCCTACGCTGGTGCCCTCACCGCCGGACTGTTTCTGGCCGAGTTCGTCGCCGACGGCATCCCCTGGGTACATCTCGACATCGCCGGGCCGGCTTTCGTCGAGTACGACGAGGCCGAGATCACCAAGGGCGGCGTGGGCTACGGGGTGCGGACGCTCGTCGAACTGGCGAGCACGTTCGTCGCACCCTGACCGGGGATCGGTGACCGCTCGGTCGCCGCGGCGGCCATGCGGTGACGGTGGACCTCGCACGCCCACGTCACGGCCGCGTCGGCGAGCGACGGTCCGAACCGCCACCGCAGCAACTGCCGCTCGACCGATCCGGTGTCCTCGCCGAGCTCGATGAGGCTGAGGGCCAGCTCGCGCGCCCGCCGTTGCTGGTCGAGCATGACCGGCGCGGCCTCGTCGACGGCCCAACGGTCGTGGGCGGCCTTCAGGTCGGGCGACAGCCGATCGAGGTGGCGCCTGGCCAGCGGCGGTAGGCGGCGGCGTACTTCGAGGTGGTTGAGCCCGACGACGCGGGCGACCCCGAAGTGGACCAGACGGCCGATGCTGCGGATGATCGGCCGTTGCCGACCGGCACGGAGCCCGACGCCCAGGGCCATGGCGACGGCGTCGAGGTCGAGGGCGATCGCGGGCTCGGCCGACGCGTCGCCGTCGATTTCATCGGGGGCCAAGGCGTCGAAGGCGGTGGCCACGTGACGGATGAGCCATACCGACGACGGGCCCACGATCGGGAGCCAGAACCGCTCGGCGTAGAGCGAGCGGGGATCGTGACCGCGGACGTCGATCACCGGGTCTCTCCATGGGCTCACGATGATGGTGTCGGTCTCGGTCCAGGGGATCTGGCGCGACATGATGCCTCCTGTTATGTGATGTTTCAATATATTTTATGCCTTTTCCGCGCCCACGTCAACCTCGACGGTCCGAGGGCTCACGGACTACCGTCGATCCATGCAGCACAACGATCCGGCCGTGCTCGGCGCGCGCGACCTGGTGGCGGCGGCGAGCCGGGTGGTGGTGTTGACCGGCGCCGGGATCAGCACCGACAGCGGCTTGCCGGATTTCCGGGGCCCGAATGGACTGTGGACGCGCGACCCCGAGGCCGAGAAGGCGTCACGGATCGAGTACTACGTCAAAGACCCCGAAGTCCGCCGCCGGAATTGGTTGCGTCGCGCCGGAGGCGCGCCAGGGTTACCGAGCGTGGGCGCGCTGTGGACTCAGCGGGAGCCCAACGACGGTCATCGAGCCCTGGTCGAGCTCGAGCGATCGGGGCGGTTGCACACGCTGATCACCCAGAACGTCGACGAGCTGCATCAGGCTGCGGGCACCGATCCGACCAAGGTGGTCGAGATCCACGGCTCTACCCGCCGCGCCATGTGCCTGTCGTGTGACTACCGCGACGACATCGAGGTGGTCCTCGATCGGGTGCGAGCCGGTGAGGATGACCCGCATTGTCTGCGCTGCGGCGGGATTCTCAAGTCGGCGACCATCTCCTTTGGCCAATCCCTCGTCGAGGCCGACCTCGATCGATCCGAGCGAGCGGCCCGTGAGTGCGATCTGCTGCTCGCCATCGGCACGACCCTCAGCGTCTACCCGATCGCAGGAATCGTGCCGGTCGCCGCCCGCCGCGGCGCCCCGGTGGTGATCGTGAACGGAGAGGCCACCGACATGGATCACCTCGCCGACGTGGTCGTGCGGGGATCGATCTCCGAGGTGTTGCCGCTCATCTGTAGTTGACCGACGCGGCGCCGCTCGCGTCTGGTTGCGGGAAATCCCGATCAGGTTGGTAGGGTTTCGGCATGGCATCGTTCCGAGAGCTGCTGAACCAGACCAAGACGCAGATACGCGAGACCGACCCGGCGGGTGCCGCCGCGCTGCTGGCGGCGGGCGCGCTGCTCCTCGACGTGCGCGAACCCGATGAGTACGAGCAGGGCGCCGTCCCCGGCTCGATGCACATCCCGCGTGGCACGCTCGAGAGCTCGATCGAGAACCGTGTTGGCGACCGCGACCGGCCGATCGTCGTGATGTGCGCCGGTGGTGTCCGGTCGGCGTTCGCCGCCAAGACCCTGCTCGATCTCGGCTACGCGGACGTGATCTCGATGGACGGTGGTTTCAACCGGTGGAAGGACGAGGGCCGGCCGTGGCAGACCCCGCGCACCTTGGCCCCCGAGCAGCGCAACCGGTACCACCGCCACCTGCTCCTGCCCGAGGTAGGCGAGGAGGGCCAGCTCAAGCTGCTCGACGCCAAGGTGCTGATGCTCGGCGCTGGCGGGCTCGGTTCACCGGCCGCGCTCTATCTGGCGGCGGCCGGGGTCGGGACGATAGGCGTCGTCGACATGGACGTGGTCGATGAGTCGAACCTCCAGCGCCAGATCCTCCACAACGTCGACCGGATCGGGGATCGCAAGGTCGACTCGGCCAAGAAGACACTCACGATGCTCAACCCCGATGTCAACGTCGTCACCTACGACACCCGCCTCGGCGCCGACAACATCATCGACATCATCTCGGGCTACGACGTCATCGTCGACGGCGCCGACAACTTCCCGAGCCGCTACGTGCTGAACGACGCCTCGGTGAAGCTCGGCATCCCGGTCGTGCACGGCTCCATCTTCCGGTTCGAGGGTCAGATCACCGTGTTCGATCCCCGCCGCGGGCCGACGTATCGCGACATGATCCCCGAGGCACCGCCGGCCGAGTTCGCGCCGAGTTGCGCCGAGGCGGGCGTTCTCGGCGTGCTGCCCGGCATCGTCGGGTCGATCCAGGCGCTCGAGACGATCAAGCTCATCTTGGGGCTCGGCGAGCCGCTTGTCGGACGCCTCGTCGCTTTCGACGCCCTCGACATGTCGTTTCGCGAGTACAAGCTCCGCCGCGATCCCGACAACCAGGTCACGTGGGAGCGGCGCGACGACATCCAGGTGGTCGACCTCGACGGCCTCTGCATGCCCTACGTGCTCCAACCGACGTAGTTCACAGAATCACGTTTGGCGCCGCAACGCGGGGCGGGTGCCCTAGGGTGACCAACCGTGTTGCAGCGACTGAGGGCCCTGCGCGGCGAGGGTAGCCCACTGCCCGACGGCGCCTTGCCGCTCGGCATAGGCCTGATCATCAACGGCGTGACCACCTACGGGTTCTTGGCGGTGGCCGGTCACGCCCTGGACAAGGGCGAGGCCGACAGCCTCGCTGCCCTCTGGTCGCTCGGCTTCATCCTCGCGCCGGGGTTCTTTCAGCCCCTCGAGCAGGAGGTCGCCCGCGCCACCGCCTTCCGCGCGGCGCGGGGGTTGGGTTCGGCGCCGGTGTTGCGCAAGGCCACCCAGTTGGGTGGCGCGATGTTCGCCGTGGTCGTGGTGTGCGCCGTCGTCGCCTGGCCGCTCAAGCTTCGCGACGAGGTGTTCGACCACCACCTCGCATTGTTGTTCTGCCTGATACTGCTCCTGTTCGGCTTCTGGGTGACCGAGCCCATTCGAGGTGTCCTCGCCGGACAGGGCGAGTTTCGCCGCTACTCGATCTACTTCGCGGTCGAGGGCGCGTCGCGCCTGGCGTTGGCGCTCGCTCTCGCCGGGATCGGCTCGTCGGTTGGCCCGTTCGCGTTCGCGTTCGCCGTCGTTCCATTGATTGCCGGCGCGTGCGCCGTCTGGGGCCGGCGGCCGATCGCGACCGCGGGCCCCAATGCGCCCTGGTCCGAGGTCAGCCAGTCGCTCGGGTATCTCCTGGCCGCATCGTTGTTCACGAACGTCTTGTTGAACATCGGACCTCTCGCCGTCAAGGCGATGAGCGGCGAGGGTGACGAGGGCGCGGCGGCCGCGTTCCTCAACGGTCTGATCATCGCTCGCATCCCTCTGTTCTTCTTCCAAGCGGTGCAGGCGTCGCTGTTGCCGCAGTTGGCTTCACTCGTCGGAGCCGGGGAGATAGTCGAGTTCCGGCGGGTGCTGCGTCGCTTGGTGCTCGCAGTCGGCGCCCTTGCCGTCACCGGTGTTGTGTTCGCCTATCTGATGGGACCGTTCGTGGTCGACCTGGTCTTCGGCAAGGAGATCGGCCACATCGACATGGCCTTGCTCGCCGGTGCCTCGGGCCTGTTCATGCTCGCCATGTCGTACGCCCAGGCCCACATCGCGCTTCACCGCCAGCGTCGGGTGACCGCCGGCTGGTTCGTCGGGGTAGCGGTGTTCCCGATCGTGATGGCGCTCGGTGACGACCTGTTCCGGCGCGTCGAGCTCGGACTCGTGGCCGGTGGCCTGGCGGCGATGCTCACCATGCGGTTGCTCTTGCCGCACCATCTCGAGTCGAAGGTCGACCACGGCCCGATGCCGGCCTGACGGGACTCCCTCTCTGACATGATGGGGGTCACCCGGCCCCCTGCCCACGGTGTGGGGGTGCGGGGCCGGTAGCATCGTCGGCCGTGAAGGGCCTCATCCTCTCGGGCGGCGCGGGCACCCGCTTGCGACCGATCACCCACACCAAGGCCAAGCAGCTCGTCCCCATCGCCAACAAGCCGATCCTGTTCTACGGGATCGAGGGAATGGCCGCGGCTGGGATCACCGAGATCGGCATCATCATCGGTGACACCGGCGACGAGGTGCGTGCCGCGGTCGGCGATGGTTCTCGTTTCGGCGTCGGCGTCACCTACATACCCCAGGACGCGCCACTCGGCCTGGCCCACTGCGTCCTCATCGCCCGCGACTTCCTCGGCGACGACGACTTCGTGATGTACCTGGGCGACAACATGCTCGAGCAGGGCCTGGTCGAGTTCGTCGAGGGGTTCGAGGCCGCCCGTCGTTCCGGAGGCGCCACCGCCCCCGCAGCGCAGATCCTGCTCGCCCGAGTCGACAACCCCTCCTCGTTCGGAGTGGCCGAGGTCGATGCCGCGGGTGAGGTCGTACGGCTGGTCGAAAAGCCCAAGGACCCACCGTCGGACCTGGCGCTCGTCGGGGTCTACCTCTTCGATCCCACCATCCATCAGGCCGTCGCCGCGATCGAACCGTCACCGCGCGGCGAGCTGGAGATAACCGACGCCATCCAGTGGCTCATCACCAACGGGCACCGGGTCCGCCACGAGGTGCTCCACGGCTGGTGGATCGACACCGGCAAGAAGGACCCGCTGCTCGAGTGCAACCGGCTGGTGCTCGACGCGCTAACCGCCGACGTGCAGGGCGACGTCGATCAGCGTTCGCGGGTCGAGGGCCGGGTGGTCATCGGCGCGGGCAGCCGGCTCGTCAACTCGACGGTGCGCGGTCCGGCGGTGATCGGATCCGGCACCGTCATCGAGGACAGCTTCATCGGCCCGTACAGCTCGATCGGTGACAACTGCTCGATCGTGCGCTCCGAGCTGGACAACTCGGTGATCCTCGAGAACAGCTCGATCAGCGACATCGAGCGTCTGACCGACTCGTTGATCGGTCATCATGTCGAGGTCGTACGCTCCGACGTCCGACCCCGGGCTACCCGGGTGATGCTCGGCGACCACTCACGTGTCGAGATCGACTGACGACGAGAAGACCATGGCCATCATCACAGAATCCGCGGCCATTGCCGGCGTCCACCTCGTTCAGCCCAAGCTGTTCGGCGACGAGCGCGGCGTGTTCGTCGAGACCTATCGGAGGGCGTGGTTCCCGAACGGTCGCGAGATGATCCAGGGCAACCGGGCCGACCGCCAACAGGGCTGCGTCGTCGGTCTGCACTATCACCTGCACCAGGCGGACTACTGGTACGTGCCCAACGGCCGGGCCCGGGTGGTGCTGCACGACCTGCGGGTCGGGTCACCGACCGATGGGGCCACCGTCGAGCTCGATCTCGGTCAGGAGCCCGACGGCACCCACCAGCACCGCGGCGTGTACATCCCGCCCGGTGTGGCCCACGGGTTCGCTTCGCTCACCGACATGACGATCACCTATCTCGTCGATGGCTACTACAACCCCGCCGACGAGCTGGGCGTGGCGTGGGACGACCCGGCCATCGCCGCCGACTGGGGGGTCGTCGATCCCGTGTTGTCCAACCGGGATCGCACCAATCCGCTGCGGGTCGACATCGACCCCGCCCGGCGCCCGCACGTGTCCCTGCGCCTGTAAGCCGAGTCCGTCCAGGAGCCCTCGACCATGAAGCTGTTCATCACCGGGGCCGCCGGGTTCATCGGCTCGAACTTCGTCCGCCACGTTCTCGCCACGAGCGACGACGAGGTGACCGTGTACGACGCGCTCACCTACGCCGGCAACCTCGACAACTTGCTCGGCCTCGACGCTGACCCTCGGTTCTCGTTCATCAAGGGGGACATCTGCGACCGTGAAGCGGTGGCCGCGGCGATGGACGGCCACGAGCGCGTGGTTCACTTCGCCGCCGAGAGCCACGTCGACAACTCGATCAAGAACCCCGACGTCTTCGTGCGCACCAACTGCGACGGCACCAACGTGATGTGCGACACCGCCCGGCGCGTCGGCGTCGACCGGTTCCTGCACATCTCGACCGACGAGGTCTACGGCTCGATCCTCGAAGGTTCGTTCCGCGAGACCGATCCGCTCGGGCCCCGTTCGCCGTACTCGGCATCCAAGGCCGGCTCGGACCTGATCGCGTTGTCCTATCACTCGACCTACGGGCTGCCGGTGCTGGTCACCCGGTCGTCGAACCAGTTCGGGCCCTACCAGTACCCCGAGAAGGTGATCCCGCTGTTCGTCACCAACCTCCTCGACGGCAGGAAGGTGCCCCTCTACGGCGACGGCATGAACGTCCGCGATTGGCTGTTCGTGGAGGACAACTGTGCAGCCGTCGACCTGGTGCTGCGCGGGGGAGCGGTCGGCGAGATCTACAACATCGGTGCCGGTAACGAGGTCCCGAATCGCGAGCTCACCGACAGGATCCTGGCCCTCACCGGTTGTGGCGACGAGATGATCGACTACGTCGAGGACCGCCTGGGGCACGATCGTCGGTACTCTGTCGCCACCGACAAGGTCGAGGCCCTTGGGTGGACCCCACGGCGCGAGCTGGGCGAGGCGCTCGAGGCGACCGTGGCCTGGTACCGCGACAACCGCTGGTGGTGGGAGCCGCTCAAGAGGCTCGGCGGATAGGGGATCGACGGTGGCTCGAACCGTTGACATCGCCTCGCTTCGCAAGGCGACGACCGCGCGGCATTGCTGGGTCGCGTGCGCTGTCAGCGCACGCTCAACGGCGGCCCGCTAGTGGCCCCTAGGCGACATCGCGTCGTCGTCACTGGGGCCGGCGGCCAACTCGGCATCGACGTGGCCAGCGCCTTCGACGCCACCCACGAGGTGGTCGCCCTCGACCGCGCTGCGCTCGACGTCGGCGACCGCGACTCGGTGCTCGGTGCCCTCGGGTCCTTGCGACCCGACCTGGTCGTCAACTGCGCGGCGTGGACGGCGGTCGACGCGTGCGAATCCGATCCCGATCGGGCGTACCGGGACAACGCGCTCGGCCCGCGCCACATCGCTGAGGGCTGTCGCCGGTTCGGCGCCCACCTGGTCCACGTCTCGACGGATTACGTGTTCGATGGCACCAAGGCGTCGCCCTACCACGAGTGGGACGAACCGGCGCCACGGTCCGTCTACGGCGCGTCCAAGCTCGCGGGCGAGCGCGAGATCGGGCCCGACCACACGATCGTCCGCACGGCCTGGGTGGTGGGCCCCCACGGTGCCAACATGGTCAAGACGGTCCTGCGGATGCTGGACTCTCACCCGACGCTTCGGTTCGTGTCCGATCAGATCGGGTGCCCGACGTTCACCGCCGACCTGGCTGGCCTCGTGCGCCGGCTGGCGGTCGAGCGCCGGCCCGGTCTGTTCCACGGCACCAACCAGGGCGCGGTGTCGTGGTTCGAGTTCGTCCGCTCCGTCGTCCTAGCCGTGGGAGAGGACCCTGGGCGGGTGGAGGCGATCACCACCGCCGAGCTCGATCCGCCCCGCCCGGCCCCGCGGCCCGCGAACTCGGTGCTCGACAACGCGGCGCTCCGGTTGGCCGGCCTGCCGCTTCTCCGCGATTTCCGCGAGCCGCTGGCCGAGACGATCGCTCAGCTCCGGTCGAGCTGACCCGCTGGTAGCTCGTCGACCGGGGGGACCTCGACGAGGGCGCACCCGATGACGACGTGCCGTTCGACCGGCCGTGGGTCGAGCAGTGTCGGTCGGGGCGTGTCGGGCACCTCGGCGCACACCGCATGCAGCCCCTCGGCGGCGACGATCGGTGCGCCGAACCCGACGGCGCCGGTGGTCACCGGGCCGTAGCTGGTGGGCTGGTTGGCGTTGACGGTGGCCACCGGCTTGCCGTCGATGGTGATGCGCACGGCCAGTGGCGCCGGTTCGGTCCCCGGCTCGAGCGGGGTCTGCGGCTCGGCCGCGTCGGCATCGACGGCCCATCCCGTGACCATGGTCCCGAGCTCGCCGCCGACGACGGCGATCGCCCCGTGCGGGGCGCCCGGATCGTCGGGACGCGTCACCGGGCGAACGGCCAGCGCCAGGGCGACCGGATCGAAGTCGGGCTCGCTGACGGGGATATCTGCAGGGTCGACGAGTGCGGGGTCAACGGGTGTGGGGTCGTCCGCGGCGCCGAGGTCGCCGAGGTCGGGCACGGGGATGACCTCGATCGTGAACCGGGATGACCGAAGCGTGTTGGCGCCGGCGCCCGCGTTCACGAGCTGGCGAAGCGTCGATCCGCTGATCTCGGCCTCCCCGCCGGTGCCGATCACCCGCACGACCGCCTGATCGACGCGGCCCGAAGCGCCGGTCGGACCGACGACGCTGATGTTCACGAGCTCACCGATGGCGCCCGTGGCCGGCTGCAGCCATCGGCCCACCTCGGCCCCACTGAGGCCGGATATCCAAAGAGCGTTGGGGTTGGCGTAGGCATCCCACGGGTCGAGGTGCGCGGCGAGGTGCGGGCGCACTCCGCCGAAGACGTATTCGGACGACTCCGACCAGCCGCCATTGGACGAGCTGTACATGGCGAGGACGGGCTGGCGCTCGTCGTCGGTGACGAACTGGTTCGAGGTGCGGTCGACGGCGGCGACCCACCGCTCACCCCCAGGTGCGAGCGCCTTGTCGATGCCGACGTAGACCTGGTCGTCGATGGTCGCCACGAGATCGAACGCATCGCCCCGCGCCCGAGCAGTGGTCGCTCGTTGGTAGGCATAGCTGCGGGCGGCGATGGCCTGGGCGTCGAGCGCCGCTTCGGGCCACGACGACGGCATCTCGGCCAGGCCGTAGAGGTACTGGTCGAACGTCAGTGACCCCACGATGGTGTGGACACCACCGCCGTCGGGGCTGAGCGACAGCACGCCCTCGTCGTAGCGGCGGCCGGTGGTGCTGACGCCGACCGGCTGCCCCGGCGCCAGCGCCAGCTCGATCGAAGCGCCGACGCACTGTCCCGGTTCGCAGACCTCGGGAACGATGACCTCGACCACCGGCTGGGGCGTGTTGGCAGGTACGTGGGCGGTGACCGAGACGCCGGCGGGGATGACTGCGGCCGGCGCGCCGTCGATGGCCATGATCACCGGACCGGTCGTGTCGAGCACGATCGTGGAGCTGACGCCGAGGCTGACCCGGAGTTCCCCGATGGGTGACGCGGCTCGGCCGACGGTGGTGTCCTGGTAGTAGGCGCGAAGGATCTGCTCGGCCGTGGCACCGGCCACGGCTCGGCCGTAGGCACCGAACTGGCTCATGCCGACGCCATGGCCCCATCCACCGCCGCGGAAGACGACCACGGCGGCCGGAGGGCGGTCTGCGGCGGGCTGCTGGGCGTCGCTGGTCGCGAGGGGACCGAGGAGCATCACGGCGACGGAGATGGCGATGGTGGCGTGAACAGCGAAGCGACCGTGGCGGCCGCTGCTGATGGCCCGGGCTCCGAACTGGGGTCGCCCGAGTAGATAGTGCCCGCTCCGCATGCCGATGACCTTAGCTCAGATGAGGTGTGATCCACCGTAGTGCATTGGGCTTAATACGGGGCTTAAGACCATCGGGCAGGCATCTTCGCTAGATCTGGACGATCCGGCAGCCGAGGTTCGGGTTCACCGAACCGGGGCCGGCGTTGATGGCGAACAGGCAGACCTGGTGACGGCCGGGGACCGGAAGCGGCACGTCGAAGCCGAATCCGGTGAGGGGACCGAGGCCGCGCGCCGCAGTCACGTCGGGTCGCGCCAAGGTCGTGGTGCCGGCTCCGACCACGACTCCGTCGACGTAGACGTGCAGGGCGACAGCGAAGTCGAGGGCGTCGCGATCACCGACCCAGCCGGCGACGAACAACCGGCCGGCGCGGGCCTCGACGACCTCGATGATCCCGGCCGGTTGGCGATCGAGCTGGTCGAGCGTGCGGCAGCCGATCAGGGGGTTGGCGGTGCTCGGCCCGATGTTGATGGCGTAGGCGCAGATTGGTGCGTTGGTCGCCAGGCCGGGCGGCAGCGGGATCGTGGCGTCGTAGCCGTAGTTGCCGCGCACCCGGAACGCCGCGGCCACGTCGGGACGGAACGTGGTCGCGGGCGTGCTGGCGAGGAACGATCCGTTGGCCCAGAAGTGCACGTCGGTCGACGCGTCGAGGTTGTTGCCGTCGGCGACCCAGCCGGCGAAGCGCACGGTGGTACGGGTGGCTTCGGCCAGGTCGATGGTGCCGATCGCGACTTTCTCGATCTGGCCGACCGATCGGCAGATGATCGCCGGGTTGGCGGTGCCGGGACCGGCGTTGATGGCGTGCAGGCAGATCGGCGTGGTTGTGGGCAGGCCCGGCGGCAGCACCGTCGTGATCGAGTAACCGTGGTTCGGACCGACGGTGAACGCCGCGGCGACGTCGGGGCGCGGCCGGTCGGCGAGGGTGGCCCCGATCAGCGAGCCACCGGCCCAGGCGTGGACCTCGATCGACGCGCTGGGCGCGTCGGGGTCGAACACCCAGCCCGACCAGGTGATCGACGTGCGATCGGCCGTGATGCTCTCGTTGTTGCCGAACGGGATGCGGTCGGTGACCGTTACGTTGCGGCAACCGATGTTCGGGTTCGGCTCGGGCGGGCCGACGTTGATCACGAACACGCACACCTGGTGGGTCCCCGGTGCGATGGCCAGGGGCACCGAGAACCCGCTGGGGACGCTCCGGCCGGTGAGGGCGTTGATGTCGGGCCGAGCGAACGCGGGCGCGCCGGTCGCGAGGAACGCACCGTTCACGTAGAAGTGCAGCGAGACCGGCCCGGTGGAGTTTCGGTCGATCGCCCAGCCCGATGCGGTCACGACGTTGCCGGTCTGTTGCACCAACTCGACCACGCCCTCGGGCACGTAGGAGACGTTGGCGATCGAGTAGTTCGTCGACAGGATCTGGCGGCTGAGCCCACCGCCGTCGGCGACGATGCCGGAATTCATGACGGTCCGGAAACGGGTGCCGGTGACCGTTCGGGTCGCCGTCGATCCGATCAGGCGGACGTTGGCCTTGTCGTTGCGACCCGACACGCCGAACGGTCCGGTCATCTCGATGGCTCGGATGGTTCCGACGTTGGTGTCGGTGGCCTGGGCCAGCCAGCGGCTCATGTCGGCGATCGTGTACTCGCGCTGCCACGAGCCGAACGGGTTCTGGTAGCTGTCGAAGGAGTCGGGCGCGCCGCGGGCGTAGGACAAGGTCTCGACGAAGGCGTATTCGCTGTTCTCGGAGTGGCCGCCGTTGGACGACGTGTAGAAGGCGGTGATCGGGGTGCCGCCACTCGTGAGCACCTGCGTGGACGTGGCATCGACCGCCGCCGCCCAGCTGCCGCCGAGCGCGCCGCGCTCCTTCTCGTACCCGGTGAAGGCTTGGTCGGCGGTGGTGGCGAACAGGTCGTAGGGGGTGCCTGAGGCTCGTCTCGCTGCGACCCGACTCTCGGCGTAGCTCCGCCCGGCGATCGCCTGGGCCTGGAGGGTCGCGGCGGGCCAGCTCGACGGCACTTCGGACAGGCCGTAGAGGTAGGCGTCCATCGTGAGGCCGTCGTTGAGCACCAGCATGGCGGAGCCGTCGGGTCTCGCCCGGAGCCGGCCCCGGTGGTAGCGGTGGCCGGTCGAGGAGACCCGAACGGGCTGGTCGACGGTGAGCGGAGCGATCAACTCGGTGCCCACGCAAGCCCCGGGGGCGCACAGCCCGGCGACTTCGACCTGGACGCCGGTCCCGGTGTACAGGACTCGCACCGACGAGCCGCCCGGGGCGCTGCCGATCGTCACCCCATCGAGCACGAGCGGCAACGGCGCGGTCGGTTCGAAGACCACCTCGTTGACCCGGGCCAGCCGAACGCGCACGTCGTTGGTGACCGGGTACGCGCCGAGCGTGGTGCCCTGGTAGTAGTGGGCGAGGATCTGGGCCGCCGTGTGCCCTGCGGCGCCCCGGCCGTAGGCGCCGTACTGGCTCATGCCCACCCCGTGCCCCCAGCCGCCGCCGGTGAACAGCACCGGGTCCGACAGCGTGCCGGTCGGCGTCTGGGCCGACGACGCCGGCGTCGAGAGGGTGAACAGCAGCGACCCGGCGAGCGCGACGAGGGCGAGAACGGCCCGGAAGCGCCCACCCGCGCCGCCGCGCAGTGTGGTGAGGAGATCACTCATGGCAACGCGACCCTACCCGCGGGATGGTACCGACCCGGGGCACCCCGTCACGGAATCCGTTGCACGGTCTCCAGCGGCACGTCGATCGTGGTCGTCGGCTCGACACCGTCGTAGGCGGGGCGCACACCGATGGGCGCGCGCCCGCCGGCGATGATGTTCCCGGCTCGGTCGAGAAGGCGGGCTTCGATGGCGTAGCGGCCGGGCGGGAGTGGTAGGGCGGGCAGCTTGAGCCCGACCTTCTCGTTCCTGTCGCCGCCGAGATCGAGCGTGGCCCGGAACGGGAGCTCGCCCTGCTGGAAGCGGAACCGGACCTCGACACGGTCAGCGTCGGGGAGCAGCGGGCTGACCAGGTGAAACGACACCGGCAACCCCGCGTAGACGAGGTCGTTGCCTTCGAGCGTCTCGACCCGGATGGCGAGCGGCGCCGGGAAGTCGGCCCGATCGAGCTCCTCGCTGGCGCCGGTCATGTAGTCGAGGTAGTCGTGCACGATCTCGATCGGGTCGCCGATGGCCTTCACCTGGCCGTGGTCGAGCCATATCACCTGGTCGCTCAGCCGCTGCACGAGGGCCAGGTCGTGGCTGACGATCACGATCGTCATGCCCGAGGAGACGAGCCGCTCGAGGTGCTCGCGGCACTGGCGCTCGAACCGGGCGTCGCCCACGGAGATGATCTCGTCGAGCAGCAGGATCTCGGGGTCGAGGTGAACCGAGATGGCAAAGCCCAGCCGGGCCCGCATGCCGCTGCTGTAGACCTCGACCGGCGAGTCGATGAACTGGCCGATATCGGCCATGTCGATCACCGGTTCGACGATCTCGTCGATCTGCTCGCGGTCCATCCCCATGATCGCGCCGTTCATGAAGATGTTCTCGCGGCCGGACAGCTCGTCGTGGAAACCGGCGCCGAGCTCGAGTAGCGCCGTCACCCGGCCCCTTGTGATCACCTGGCCGTTCGTCGGCCGGTACACCCCGGAGAGCACGCGCAGCAGCGTCGATTTCCCCGAGCCGTTGTGGCCGATGATGCTCGTGATCGAGCCGCGCCGCACCTGGAACGACACGTCGCGGACCGCCCAGAACAGCTCCGGTCGGGTTCGGTTGAACCCGGTCAGCATGGCGCGCAGCGACCGGCCCTGATCGCGGTACAGGCGGAAGCTCTTCGACACGCCGCTCAGCTCGATCGCCGGGTCGGCCACGTCAAGCCCCTTCGCTGGCGTTGGGGGCAAAACGAGCGAACGCGGCCCAGCCGACCGCGAAGCTGACGACGGCGCAGCCGACCATGATGAGCCACAGCTTGCCTGACGGCATCTCGAGCACGTACGTGCAGCGGCGGGCGGCATCGACGAAATGGGTCACCGGATTGAGCTTGAGGGCCACCTCGAGGTCGAGGCCCCAGAGGTCTTTGTCCTTGACCAGCTCGGCGGGATAGACGAGCGGCGTGAGGTAGAAGAACAGGCGGAGGAACACCGTGTAGAGATAGCCGACGTCGCGGAAGCGGATGTTCGGCACCGACAGCAAGAGACCGACGCCGAGCCCGAATATCGCGGTGAGCACGAGCGTCGGTATGAGAGCGAGGAAGCTCCAGCCGACGTTGCCGTACGCGGCGTAAGCGACCACCAGAACGGCGAGCTCGACCCCGTTCGTGGTCACCGACGTGAGTGCCCTCGCCATCAGTGGTGCCGCCGGGGGGAAGTACACGCGGTGGCGGAGGTGGATGGACTGGGCGAAGGCGTGCATCACATCGGTCGACGTGATCGAGAACACGTTCCAGATGACCAGGCCCGAGATGAGATAGTGGGCGAACGACTTGAGATCGTTCGCGCCGACCGACACCGAATCGTTGGCTCCGAGGATGAGCCCGAACACCGTCCCGTAGATGAGCAGCGTGGTCAGCGGGTTCAGCACCGACCACACCCAGCCGAGCAGGCTGCGGTTGTACTGGGTGCGCAGCTCGCGGCGCCAGGTGTGGGCGATGAACGGTCGGAATCGGACGGTCTCGCGGAACTCTCCGAGGATGCTTCGTTGTTCGGCGGTGTGCTGGGTGGCGGTCATCGAGTCGTTGGCCGGCGAGCGGGGATCACGGCCGTCGTAGTGTACGGCCCTGGGCGCGGCGGCCGGTGACGGCGATGGTACGCTCCCCGGCCGTGCGCAACCGTCGGGTGGGTCTGGTCGTCACCGAGCTGCTCGGCCTCGTCAAGACGGGCGGAATTGCGACGGCGACCACCCACATGGCGATCGTCCTCGCCCGGGCCGGCTATGACGTCGAATGCCTCTACTGCGGTTGGACCGACGAGATGGACCGCGACTGGGCGCCGCTCTACCGCGAGGCCGGTGTGCAGATCAGGTGGCTCGACCGTTCTCACAACGTGGCCCCGGCCGCCGTGGCGGACAGCTACCGCTTGTACCACCAGCTCAAAGACGACGAGTTCGACGTGCTGGTTTTCCAGGACTGGCAAGGCCTCGGGTTCTTCTCGGCCACGGCCAAACGAGCCGGGCTGGCGTTCGCCAACACGCGGCTCGTGCACATCGTGCACGGTCCCGTCGACTGGCTCGACGAGGCGAATCGCAGCGTCGAGGTGACCACCGAAACCCAGACCGTCGCCTTGCTCGAGCGGCGCAGCGCCGAGCTGGCCGACACGATCGTCGGCCCGAGCCGATATCTGGTCGGCTGGATGGCGAACCAGGGCTGGCGTCTTCCCGAGGATCAGCGGTTCATCCCGTATTTCACGGCCGGTCATCTCGACGATCTCGATCGCGACGCCACCAGCGGTGGCCGCCGAGGTGGCGACGCGTTGACCGAGATCGTGTTCTTCGGCCGCCTCGAGGAGCGAAAGGGCGTGCGGGTATTCGTCGATGCCCTCAATCGCATCGGCGCCGACCGGCTGGCGGGACTCACGGTCACGTTCCTCGGGCGCGACGCCATGTTCACCCACGACGACGTCCTGGCGCTGTTCACGGCCGAGGTTGCCGAAGCTGCCGGCGTCCGTTTCCTGTCCAACCTCGACCAGCGCCAGGCTCGGGCACACTTGGCATCGCCTGGCGTGGTGGCGGTGATCCCGTCCCTGCTCGACAACTCACCGAACGTGGTCTACGAATGCGTCGAGGACCGGATCCCGTTCCTGGTTTCATCAGGCGGCGGCAGCGGCGAGCTGGTCGCTGAAGATGACCGCGAGTGGTGCGTGTTCGACCCCACGGGCCCGGCGCTGGCCGAGACCCTGGGGCGGGTCGTCGACCGCCGCACCACGCCGTCTGCGCCGCGGCCGGCGTTCAACGGTCGCGCCAGCTTTGTGGCCTGGACCGAGTTGATCGACGCTGACGTCGAGCCGCGCCTTGCCGCGACCATCGATGCCGATGCGCCTCTGGTAACCGTCGTGGTTCCGGTGTTCAACCAATTCGAGTCGGTGAAGCACACGCTCGACTCGATCGCGCGGCAGGACTATCCCAACATCGAGATCGTCGTCGTCGACGACGGCAGCACTGCGGCTGGCGCTGAGCGAGCACTCGACGAGATCGCCCAGTGGCCGTGGGGTCGCGACCTTCGGGTGATCCGCCAGGAGAACCGTTACCTCGGCGCCGCTCGCAACACCGGCGTCCGCGAGGCTCGTGGCCACTTCGTCGCGTTTGTCGATGACGACGACGTGCTCGATCGCCGCTACGTCTCCCAGCTTGTCACCGCCGCACTCACGAGTGGGGCGCCAGTGGTCACATCGGCCATCGCCATGTACCCGACCGATGATCTGGGCCCGCTGCCGGCGGCCGGGCACGACGGCACGTTCGCGTTCCTGGGTAGCGAGGCCGTGCACCTCGGTATGGCGTACAACACGTTCGGCGGCGCGGCGATGCTGGTCGAACGCCAGGCACTACTCGACTGCGGCGGCTTCCACGAGCACCACGGCGTGGGTCACGAGGACTGGGCGCTGCTGGCGCGACTGGCGCTGCGGGGCACCGAGATCGTGGCCATCCCCGAGCATGGCTACAAGTATCGGGTCCGTCGCGGAAGCATGATCCGCATCACGAGCACGTACCTCAACATGCAGCCGGTGTTCGACGCGTACGACGACGTCGTCCCTACGACCCTGCGCCCGCTGATTCGGCTGGCCCGCGGCCAGACCGAGATCGTCGACCGTAGCCGGACCGACGCCAACTCGCTCCGCGACTACTTCGACCACCAGACCCGTGAGCTCGAATTGCGCACGCGCTATGTAGCCGTGCTCGGCGAGGCACTGGGCATCATGCCCGGGGCGCCTATCGGCATCGACGACGTGTGACGATGGCGGCCCCCGCGGACCACGAATTGGCGTACCACGACGGGGGTCTCCGGACGTGGTGCCGGGCGCTACTCGACGTGATCGGCCCCTCGGACCTGATCGACCTGGTCAGCGATGGTGCAGTCGCACGCGCGGTGACCGAGCTCGACGGACCTCCTGTGACGGCGGTGGTGCGACACGGCGATGCCGAGCCGGGATCGCCGGTCGCCACCGTCGAGTCGCCGACCGAGCTCGACGGTCGCCGGTTCGACTGCTGCGTCGTGCTCGGCGGTTCCGACCTGGGCGACCTCGAGACGGCGCGCCGGGTCGTGCGAGAGGCGACGGCGCTGAGCGACGTCGTCGTGTTCTGCGCTCCGCTGCCGCTCGATCATCACCTAGGACGTTGGCCGACTCTGTGGGATGCCCTGTTCGCCGAGCGTGACTACGTGCCGTACGACCCGATACGCGCCTGTCTGTGGGATGAACCCGAGGTCGATCCGGTCTACAGCCAGGCCACGACCGTGTATGCCGGCCCGGGTGCCGCCTCGCGGGCGAGTGGATGGGACGCGCCGGCGATGCCACGAGCGGTCGTGCACCCGGCGCGCCACGCCGGGGCGATGCGGTCGATGGTCGACCGCTCGGTCGCCGACCGTGCCGCGGAGGACCGCCACGCCGCCGAACGTCGCGCTGGCGCCGCCGAGGTCGCCCTCGACCAGGCGGCGCTCGACCTCGACGCCGCCCATCGCCGTGCCGGAGAGCTCGAAGCCCGAATCGCCGGGCTGGTCGAGGAACAATCCCGCGCTACGGCTTCTCGGGCTGGCAGCGCCTCTCCTCGCCGGCGTCCCCTCACGTCATCGGCGCGTATCGGACGACTCTCCCGGCCGGCCATTCGGCCGCCGACACGATTCGGCGGCGCTCGCCGATCGGTCGCCGACGTCGCGGGCGCGCTCACCTCGACGGAAAGCCTCGTGGCTGCCGTGGTCGACGACGGGTTCTACCTCGACCACTACGCCGAGGTCGGCCCGAGCGGTATCGCGCCGCGGACACACTTCGCGAAGTACGGGATGGCCGAGCGCCGCGATCCGTGCCGCTGGTTCGACACCGCCTACTACCTCGAGGCCAACCCGGACGTGGCCGCATCGGGGGTGCCGCCGGTCCTGCACTACCTGGTCGACGGCTGGCGGGAGGCTCGCGATCCGCATCGCTACTTCTCGGGACAGCACTATCTGGCCCAGAACCTCGATGTCGCGGCTGCAGGAATCAACCCGCTGGTCCATTTCGTGGTGACCGGAATCCGTGAAGGTCGCTCGCCACACCCGCTGCTCGACGCCGATGTCTGCGCGCAGCAAGCGGCGCGCCTCGGGCTCACGGTCGCCGACCCGTGCGGTTGGTGGCTCGGCGGCGCATGGTCTCGGGGGGCGTCGCCACACTGGCTTTTCAGCGTGCCGTGGTATCTGCACCGCAGCCCCGACGTCGCCGCGGCCGGCGTCGACCCGGTTCGCCACTACCTCGACCACGGGTGGCGAGAGCGCCGATCACCGCACCCGTTGTTCGATCCCGACTGGTACCTCACCATCTACCCCGACGTGGCCACCGCGGGCACCGAGCCGCTCGTGCATTACCTGGCCAGCGGACGCTTCGAGTTCCGCCGGCCCAGTCCGATCTTCGATCCCGTGTGGTACCGGGTCGAGGCTGCTCCTTCGCTCGGGTCCGACGAGCCGTGCGAGCACTACCTGCGGTCGGGCCGGGCGCTAGGTCACACGCCCAGCCGTTGGGCCGCCGACATCCACGTCGAGGTCAGCGCCGGCGGTTGACCGTGCGCCGGGGCGATGTCACCAGCCCTGGTCCCAGTGATGAACCGCGAAGGCGTCGGGGAATGGTCCGCCGGCTCGTTCGGGCTCCGAGAAGTGGTACGGCAACAGCACCGGCGCGGGGAACAATCCCACCGAGGCTTGCAATGCGGGGCTGCTGGCCATGAACGTTCGGGTGAAGAACTGGGGCCCAGACACGACGTTCGGCGGCGCTCCGGGATACTCGGCGGCCGAGTCGGGGAGGAGTTCGACCAGGCGGCGGAGGAACGGATGGCCCGGCCGGGCCCCCAGGATTCCGTTGGCGATCCACCGCCGGTCCTCGAGCGAGGCAAAGCACCCGAGCTCGGCAACGAGGTCGTCGAGCGGGCGCAACGCCTCGAAGTCGGCGTCGATGTACACGCCACCGTGGCGCAGCACCAGCTCGTAACGGGCGATGTCGGCCCGCATGGCGAACGACGTCGCCGCGTCGTACAACGACTGGTTCCGCAGCGGCGGCATATTGGTGTCGGTCCAGGTTCGAAGCGTCCAGCTCGGGTGGAGCCGACGGAACGTTTCACCCAGCTCGGCGACGCGATCGGGAACCGGTCCGCCCAGCCAGATCCGGTGGAACACCCGCGGGATGCCTCCCGGCAGCGGTGCGGTCACCACGCCTCGTCTCACGAGAGGATTCCGTAGAACCTGAGCGTTGAGCCTGTCTCACACCGAAGGCGAACGAGAGCGCTGTCGACAGGAATCTCGACCGCGGCGAATTCGTGCCAGGTGGGAGCCCTGCAAGACCGGAGTCGTTGAATATCGAGCGACCCAACCGTGCAACCAGCGGCGTCAGACACCAGCGTCTCGCCCGTGCTGGACGAGAGATCCAGAAGTACCGTGATCGACGTCGCCGAGCTGCTGCTCAGATCGAAAACCGCCTGACACTCTCGCTCCAAGACGAAGGCGTCGAGTGTCCAGAAACTCTCGCTTCGTTGCGCGACGTGATCACCCGAGTCCGGCTCGGTGAGTCGGTTGGGGGCGCGCGCGGTGCCGGCCATGTGATGGCCGGCACCGAACTCGATCCACGATCTGCTGAATGACGCGTCTACGCCGAGTTGGTTGCCGGTCAGGTAGCTCTGAAGACCAACCTCCTGGCGCATGAGCGGCTCTTGATTGAGCAGGTGTACGTTGTAGCCGTCGAAACGGACCGGCAGGTCCGAGGTGTCATCGAGGCCGAGGCCAAGCTCGAAGTCGTGATAACTCAGCCCACGCCCATTTCTATAGAGCATCTCTCTCCGGGATTCGGGGGGAGCGACCAGTACGGGGTCGCGGACTACCGATCGACCCGACCGCACCAAGTACTCGATGGCGAGTTCGTCCGGTAACATATTGAAGAAGTGAAGCTGGGTGGTGTGACTATCGAATGGAATCAACCGATTCGGCGTCTCCATTACCACGACAGAGCCACCCTCATCGAGAACAGTCGATGCGAGCTCGAGGATCGGTCGACGTTCCTCAGGGAGCAGATGCTCCAGCACCGCGTAGAGCAACAAGACGTCAACTCCGGAACCGAGATCGAAGGCTGACGGGTTCGAAATAACGTCGACCGCGTTTGCGGCAACGTGGGAAATGTTGCTCGCTCCATAGATCGCTGAATATTCCTTGGCCTGCCTTGATTGGTCGGAGTTGAGTTCTACCGCTACGTAGTGCTCTACGTTTCCAGATATCGGCAAAGATTTCATCCCGATACCCGACCCTACCTCGAGCCAGCGCCGGCCTGGGCCGAGAAGTCGCGCGGCATGCACGGTGGGTAGAAAGTTCGAGATGGAGTTGACGAGGCGTTGACGGTCGTACGGATTGAGTGTCATCGCTATGGGTCGAGCTCTATCCCATGCTTCAGCAACTATCGCGTCGGTAGCCTCGGAGTCGGGTCGGAAGGTCGACGGAACGGGTGGCCTTTTCGGGTATTCCTCAGTCATGTATTGACCGCCCAAGTCGACGTTGAGGAGTGGACTGGCGCGATTCGCCCGCGGCCTCGGAGAGTAGCGAAGTCGCTCGATCTCATCGGTCGACGAGGTCGATCACGAGGTGGGGCATCGGCTGGCGGTCGAGGAGGTGGTCGAGCGGTTCCCGGACGCGGCGCCCCGACACGTCGAGTCGGCTGAACCGGGCGCCCGACTTTCCAAGGCGTTCGAGCGCTGCGACCAATGCCGGCCAATCGTCGGGCGCGTTGTTGCGGACCAGCTCGATCAGGACGGTTCCCACGAGACCGGCTTCGATCAAACCGGCCATGCCATCGAGAACGCGCCGCTCTGCACCCTCGACGTCGATCTTGACCACGCTGTGGAAGCGCCGCGCTAGCGCCGTATCGAGGCGGACCGTCGTGACAGCGGTGCCCGCCGACTCGTCGAGAGGAAAGCGGCGCCGGTAGTCGTCGGTCTTCCCTACCAGACTGCTGTTGCCCTGGGCTCGGTTCGACACGTGGAGGATCGCCGCGCCGTCGGAATCGCTGGCCGCCCGGTCGTCGACCAAGCACCACGACGTGACGTCATTGATTTGGAGCGTCGTGGCGCAGAGGTTGCGCACCCGATCGACGGGCTCGAACGCGTGAACGAAACCGGTCGGGCCGACGAGCTCGGCCATGCGAAGTGCAAACAAGCCGACATTGGCCCCGACATCTACGCATACGTCGCCCGGTCGCACCGTCAGATCGATAAAGCGCAGCAGTACCGGGTCATAGTGGCCGTGGAGGACGATGTCGGGCGTGAGGCTCACGTCGTTCGGGTCGAGGGCGATCTTTGCGCCCCACGACGTCGTCGTGAGCATCATGTCGGGCGAGAGCAGGGCGCTGACGCGTGGCGACGGCTCGCCGACCGGAGGATCGGGACGCGTGAGGTGCGCGAGATCGGCGACCACCTGTGCCGGTGCGGGCTCGACCTCCGTGCCGGTCGTGGATGGCTCTCCGGTCGCGAACGCGATCACCCGCTCGATTAGTCCCGAAAGCGGGCCGCGTGTGCTGAGCGCGGTGTCGTGGCCCCGGTCCAGGTAGAGCGCCACCGGCTCGACCGAGACCGTTGCCGACACCTCGGGTGGGTACCCCGACAGTGCGTGGTCGACCAGTCTCTGCGCCGCCGGCGCGTCGAGGGCTGGGACCACGATGAGCGTCTCGGCCCACCGCCGTGGGTCTCGCCGCAAGAGGGCTACCAGCGAGGTGAGAGCGCCGGCACTGGTCGGGTTGGTGGGATCGACGGCGAGCGCCACGCGTTGACGCCGATCGGATGACATGGCCGGAACCCTACTTCTCGGGCCAACGACCGCTCGGCACGCTCAGAGCCACGGCAACCGGACGCGAGGAGCCTCGCTGATGCAGAAGCGCTCGTGGTCGAGGCTGAGGTTCGGGTTGAACGACGGGTCGTCGAGCAGGCGGTTGCCCCAGCGCTCGAGCATCGTGTACGTCTCGCCCTGGAATCGCCTCTGCTTGGCGAGCGTGTCCTCGGCGCCACGGGACTTCGATTCGTAGTGGTAGAGCTCGGCCCATGGCGTGAACACCACGCGGTAGCCGGCGTCGGCCACCTTGAGGCAGTAGTCGATGTCGTTGAAGGCCACGGCCAAGCTGGCCTCGTCGAGTCCACCGATCTGGTCCCAGATCGTGCGCCGGGTGAGCAGGCAGGCACCGGTGACGGCACCGACGGCGTGGACGCACTCGAGCCGGCAGAAGTAGCCGTAGCTGTCGGGGGTCTCGAACTTGTGCGCGTGACCGGCCACGCCGCCCATGCCCAGGATCACGCCGCCGTGCTGGATGCTGCCGTCTCGGTAGCGGAGCTTGGCGCCGACTGCACCGATGTCGGGTCGAGTGCCCTGCACGAGCATCTCGGTCAGCCACTCGGGGTTGATGACCTCGGTGTCGTTGTTGAGCAGCAACACGTAGTCACCCGACGAGTGAGCGACGGCGAAGTTGTTGACCGCCGAGTAGTTGAACGGGGCGTCGTAGCTCAACACCTGTACAGCCGGGTGTTCCTGCACCTGGTCGAGGTAGGCGACCGCGGCCGGGTCGGAGGACTGGTTGTCGACGATCAGGATCTCGAACCGGGCGTGGGTGGTTCGCTCGATGACCGAGTCGACGGCGGTGCGCAACAGCGACACCTGGTCGCGGGTCGGGATGACGATCGACACCAGTTGGCTGCCAGACAGTGTGCTGGTCACGTGGTACGTCGTGGCTGCTCGTCCGACCGAGGCCACTGCGCCGCGACGGGTGCGGTCGAGGTGGTCCTGGACCGCCCGGACTCCGGCTTCCTCGGCGTAGCTCTTCTGGCTCGTCGAGCGAGCGGTCGACCCCGCGATTGCCCGCCAGTGGTAGAGCACGTGGGGAATGTGTCCGATGCGGCTCGCGTCGAGACGCTCAGTGATGCGGAACAAAAGGTCGTAGTCCTGGCTTCCTTCGTAGCCCTCGCGGAATCCGCCAACGCTCGCGACGAGCTCGCGGCGCATGACGACAAGGTGCCCGATGTAGTTCTGCGACTCGAGCAGCTCGGGGTTCCAAGGAGGTTTGAAGAACGGGTCGTAGTGCTTGCCTCGCTCGTCGATCTTGTCCTCGTCGGAGTACACGAGATCGTGTTCGGGATGCTCGGCGAGATGCAGCGCCATCACGGCGAGCGCGTACTCGGGGAGCTCGTCGTCGTGGTCGAGCAGCGCCACGAAGTCGCCGGTCGCCAGTTCGAGGGCGCTGTTCGAGCATGCCGAGATGTGCCCGTTCTCGGCCCGGTGGACCACCTTGATCCGGGTATCGGATGCGGCGGCCCGATCGAGCACGGTACGAACGTGGGGCGATGGCGATGCGTCGTCGGCGATGCACAGTTCCCAGTGTGGATAACGCTGCGCGGTCACCGACTCGATCATGCGACGGAGAAATCGCTCGGGCGTGTCGTAGACGGGAACGACGATCGAGATCGTCGGTGGGTCGGTGAGCTCGGCCACCCGTCGGTCCAGCTTCGCCCGGTCGATGTCGTCGAGCTCGGCGTAGAGCGAACGCCACTCGTCGTAGCGGATGGCGTCCTCGAGGGCGCCGGCACCGCGCTGATCCTGCAGGGAGTCGTAGCGGCTCACCATGTGGCGGCGCAGGCCGCCGATGCCACCCTCGCGCAAGTGGCTCCAGGCCCGCGCGAGCGTGTCGCGGCGCCGGGTCTCACCCCTTATGAACGCGCCGACCTGGGTGCCGATCATGGTCGCGAACGCCGACGACTTCCGGATGGGCCGGACCGTGGGTCCGATCAGATCGACGTAGCCCGACGCGCCGGGGAGCTCGAGCGTCGCCGAGGTGAGGTCGTCAGGGACGAACAGCACCCTGGTGAATCTGTCGTGGCGCCGCCGGCTGAATCGCTGCCGGGCCGGGAACTGGGGGTTGGCCTCGGTGAACGTGCGCAGGATCGGCGGGCTCGCGGCGCGGGCGTCGCGGGTGCGATAGGTCGTGGAGATCACGACCCAGCCCCGCGGAAGGTCCTGGGGTTCGAGCCCGATCTCCGGGCTCGACCCCGTGACCCTGGCCCGCGTCCGCGACGCGGGGTCGAGGTCGATGAGCTGGAGTCGGGTCATCGGGACGAACCGCTTGCTTGGCATGGTGGTCACTCGTTCGTGAGCGGTTCCGGAGGTCGCGGTCCCACGACTCGCCAGGCGATGGCCGGACCCGGGGACAACAGGCGCGTGCACTGTAGTCGGGCCGCCGCTTCAGCCCTCCCTGGGTTGGTCGGCCCGGCATTGCTCGGCGGTCTCTTGGGGGGACGACCAGCCGTATGATGTCCGCTGATCGGAGGCAGGCGCGGTGGTCGCTCAGCTAGTCGTGGACAGGGCGTGCCCGGTGTGCTCGAGCCGTCGGGTCCGCCACCCGCGGCGCCCGGATCTTCCGATCGAGTGCCGCGACTGCGGCCATGGCGATTCCTCCCATGCGGTTCGAAGCGGCGAGGTGGTCAATCAGGATCCCGATCGGGACCCCCCGTCCCGCCCCGGATTGCTCCATCGAGATCAGCTCAGGATCATTGCGCCGCTCTTGCGCCGAGGGGGCCCGCTCATCGACATCGGGTGCAGTAGCGGCACGTTGCTGCGCCACGCACTCGATCACATCGGCGCGCCGGCGAGTTCATACGGGACCGAGATAAGCGAACCGAATCGCCGCGCCGCCGCCCGCGCCGGGGTGAGAGTCGAGCAGGAGCTGGCCGAGGTAGGGGCTGGAGCCGTGGTGACGATGTGGCACTCGGCGGAGCATTTCCCGCTTCCGACGCTGCGCACGCTGCTGTCCGATCTTCGCTCGCGAAGCGACGACGACGTCCGGCTCGTCGTCTCGGTGCCGAACGGCGCCAGCCTTCAATGGAAGCTCTTTCGGTCGCGCTGGACCTACTTCGATCCGGGTGCTCACTTCTCACAGTTCACACCTCGATCGCTCGACCACCTAGTGGGCGAGTGCGGCTGGCGTAGGTCGGCATCGCCGCGCACACCGGTGTACGGCGCATTCGGCGCGATCCAGAGCTCGATCAACCTGCTTCGGCCTCACAACGAGCTCTACCTTGCGCTCAAGCGCGGCGAGGGTCGCGTGCCCCCATCTCGTCTGGCGTTGTCGCTCGGGGCAGCCGTTCTCACCTCGCCGGTGGCACTGGCCGCGAGCACGACGGAGCTCGTCGGTAGGCGAGCGAGCGTCGTCACGGCGGTGTTCGCTCCCGCATGACGACAGCCGCGAGCCTGTCCGACCCGGTCGATCCTGCCGCTTCGGCGGGCCTCCGGATCCGCGGATCGGCCGTCGCTCCGTGGGTCCTCGCTCTCGCCTCCGTGCTGCCGACGGTGGCCGTGGTGCGCCGGCTGCTGTCCGACACCCGGCGCGGACTCGATTTCACCGACGAGGGCATGTACCTGCTCTCGGCCGACGCTCGTTCGGCCGAGTCCAGCTTCCACAACGCGTTTGGTCGCTACACCCAGGTTCTCTACCGCTTGGCCGGCCACGACGTCGCCCGATTCCGAGTGTTGGGCGTGGTCCTGCTCGTCGTGGCGGCGGCTGCACTGGGCGATCGCATTGCCGTGCTCGCCGGCAGACTCCGAGGCCATGCCGTAGGTGGGCCGGTGCGCATCGCCAGCGGCGCCGCGTTGGTCTCGGCGTGCCTGCATTACTACGTCCTGATGCTGCTCACGCCGAGCTACAACTGGCTGAACCTCGTAGGGATCGTGCTCATGATGGCGGCGGTCGCCCATCTGATCGACCGCCCGGTCCCGAGCCTCGCTCGCGCATCGGTCGCCGATCTCTTGTGGATCGGAGTCATGGTTGTCGGTGGCGCAGTCGCCACGATGGGCAAGCTCAGCTCGGGACCGCTGGTCGCCGGGCTGGGCGTCGCGCTGCTAGCGGCGCTCGCTCGGGGATCCCGCCGTGATCGCCTGCGAATGCTGGGGCTGTTCGCTGGTTTCACCGGCCTGTTTCTGACCGCTCACTGGGTGGTGATCAATCCACTTCCAGTGACGGTCGACCAGATCCGCCGCGGCAACACGGCGCTTCTCACGCTAGATCCCGCCTACGGGATCGGAAATGCGCTGCGAAGCGTTCGCGACGCCGCCGAGCTGATTGTGCGAGGACTGCTAGGACATGTCGGTGCTGCTGCGGCCTTGGTCGCGTTGGCGTCGGCGATCTCGTTGCTATCGACGAGGTTGTCGTCTGGGTCGTCGTTCATTCCGCGCCGCGCCTACACCATGGCGCCCGGTCTGTTGACATCAGCTGCGTTGGTGGTCCTCGCCAAGCGGCTTCACGACCGAGGTGACTGGCAGGGCGCCGGTTCGGGCTACTCGGTACTCGCGTGGGTTGGCGTGTCGCTCTCGGCGCTGGCCCTCCTCATCGGGCCGGTCGCGTGGTGCCGCGCCCGCTCGGCGTCAGGCCGCAGAGGGACGATCGTGCTCGCAGCAATGGTCCTGTACGCGATGGTCGGCGCGTGCTCGTACGCGTTCGGGTCGGGCAATGGCTTCTTCAACCAGCTCAACGGCGGGATCGGACCTCTGGTCGCGGGCGTGGCGCTCGTGCTCGTTGTCACGGAACCGGCCCGGCTGGGCCTGCCGGTCGCGGTGCTCGCGCTGGTCATGGGCATCGGTGCTCGCAGCGTCGTGATCGACGCCGAGCGATTCCCGTATCGTCAGGGGCCCCTCGCCGGTCAGACCCAGGCCGTCGAGATCGGGCGGGCGGGCGGTGAGCTCATGGTCTCTCCCGACACGGCGCGGTTCATCCACGAGATACGGTCGGGTGCCGCTGACGCGGGCTGGGAGCCGGGCACGCCGCTCCTCGACCTGAGCGCCTACGCCGCCACCGTGCTGTACATCCTCGACGCCCGACCCCCGGTCACGATCATCCCGAGCGTTGGTGGATACTCCACTCAACAAGAGCTTGCCGAGTGGTCGGTTGAGCAGATCGTCGACGCGGGCGACGCCGAGGAGTGGAGCGGCGCCTGGTTGCTCACCCTTGACCAACCCGCAGAGGGTGGCATCGATCCGGCCGTCTTGTCACCGCTCGGTCGAACGTTTCCCGCCGACTACGAACTCGTCGGCTCGTTCGACCTCGCAGTCCGCGGCGAACGGCTGTCGCTTTGGCGCCCGGCGACGTCGGGCGCGGTGTCGTAGTGAACGTGATCGTCACCGGCTCGACCGGCTTCGTAGGGGGAGTGCTCGCTCGACGGCTGCTGGCCGAAGGTCACCATGTCGTCGGAGCGGCGCGCTCCCAGCACGTTCGGACGCTTCTGTCGGCCGGTATCGTTCCCGCTCCCGGCCTCGCCGGGGTCCTGTTCGACGGGCTCGAGCCTGGAGCCGAGGAGCTCGAGATGCTCGGCCGAGTCGATGTCGTGTACCACCTGGCGGGCGACGCGACGTTCGGCAATGGCGAGCACTACCTGACGGCAAACGTCGAGCCGACCCGCCGGCTCGTCGAGCTCCTGGGAGCTCATGGGACGTCGGTTCGGATGGTCGTGTTCGCCAGCACCCTCGGTGCCCAGGACCGTGACCCGGCCGAGTCGCTCGATGTCGCCCTCACCGAGGAGTCCGCCGCGGTGCCGACAACCGATTACGGTCGCTCCAAGCTGGCGGCCGAGCGCCTCCTCGAGCAGTCCGGCCTACCGATTCGCATCGCCCGCCTGGGTATGGTGGTCGGGGCCGACATGCGCCCGGGGAGCCACCTCGCCGTCGTGGTCGAGACGGCGCGCCGGGTACCCGACGTCGTGTTGCGCCAGCTCGGGGGTGTCCTCCCGATCGTGCAGGTCGATGATGCGTGCTCGGCGCTGGAGCTGCTGGCCGAGCACCCCGAGGCATCGAGCGAGCCGTACCTCGTCGTGGCCGACAACGTCTCGGTGCCCGACGTGGTCGCCGTGCTGCGAACGGGCCGCGCTCCCGACATTGGTCGGGGTCCGGCGCTACTGGCCCGAGTCGCCGCCCCGGTTCGCCCGCGGCTGCCGTTCCGCCTCCGCAGCATGATGCTCCCCGAGCTGAGAGTCAGTGCCGACCGGCTCCGGGGTCTCGGGTGGGTGCCGTCGGCGTCGTGGGTGGACGCGGTCCTCGAAGTCGCCACGAGGGTAGATCTCCGGCACGGCGTCGCCACGCCGCCGCCAGGATGGACGATCGTCACCGGCGCCGCGTCGGGC
>CAYMJU010000160.1:0-18059 GCA_964390555.1 uncultured Acidimicrobiales bacterium
TGGTGGCTTTCCACCACCGCAACGTGCGTTGCTTGCGTAGTTTGTCGTGGTGGCTTTCGCCTTCGTCTCCTGACACGACCCGAGCCAGATCCAACGCGACGCCACGGAAATCGTCGGCGGCCATGTCGGCGGCTTTGGCCAACAAGGCGGGGACGTGGACGTCGAGGCGGTCACCTGCA
The DNA here is from genome assembly GCA_964390555.1 of uncultured Acidimicrobiales bacterium. Lineage (GTDB taxonomy): Bacteria > Actinomycetota > Acidimicrobiia > Acidimicrobiales > SHLQ01 > CAVTWS01. The sequence continues at coordinate 180 of CAYMJU010000160.1, forward strand.
ATGTGACGAGCGGCAGATAACGCGTCGATGTGGCCGTCAGACACCGCACCCGAAGCCAACGCGACACCGGCGGCGGGCATCGCTTCGATCGCTCCGGCCGCCCGGGCTCGGCGTGACGCTTCGGCGCTGGAGACACCCAACCCGGTGCGGAGCCGATCCCTCGCCAACGATTCTGAGGAAGCCAACAACGTCGTGAGGCGGGCATCCAATGCACCCAGTGCCCGCCGGCACCGTTCCGTCGAGACCAACACGACCCGGGCATCGTTACAGGACAAGCGAGATACGTCGATGGTGGCGAGCTCGTCGCCGATACCGGTGATCAACTCTGCCAACTCGACAGCCACGACGAACCCCCTTCCGCGAGCATCGTTGCGATGGATGTGGAGGGCCGTCGAGGCCGATAGGTGTTCCCCAGGGGAGAACGTAGTAGCACGCTACACACACAAACAGGTGTCCGCAACCCCGAATCAAGAATTTCTCGGGTCAGATCGGCTCGGTGCCGGTGAACGCCAACTCGTCGGGGCGGCACACGTACCTCAGTGGCCGCAGGGTGATCGATCCCGAGCCCACCACGCCCGCCACGCGACGGTAGGGGTCGAGTCGAGGCTGCCCCCACGCGCTGGCATCGAGGGCCGCTACGCGCGGTGAGATTCGCTCGACCTCGACGAGGCGGACATCGGCCTCGGCTTGCACCAGCCGGAGACCCCGTGGCGTGTGGGCCAGGTTCACGGTCTCGGAGATCTGCACGTCGCCCGGCGCGAGCGGAGCGTGCGCCGCGCTCTCGACGGCGAGCACCGGAGCGCCCTCGATCGTCACCGCGACGGCCGTGGAGTCGTAACGACGGTCGACGCACACGCCGCCGACCACGGTGGGGAACCCCCATCCGCGCGCCAGCGCCCGAGCAGCCTCCGTCGTCGTCACCACACACCTGATGGTCAGCCCCCGGGGTCGCACGCCGCTGCGGCACCCGATGCGGATCATGGCGAGCGAGAACGAACCCCATGGCGACTCGCCGACCTTCCACGCGAGCACGCTCGCGGTCGGCGGGTTCGTCGGGTGAAGGCCGGGTGGGAGCATCTCGGTCCGCGTGGCGTAGCGCAGCTCGAACAGCGCTTGCACGAATGTGGCGCTACCCAGCTCGGCCGGCGGTGCGTCGAAATCCGGCATCGTCGCCGCGTGTTCGGCCAGGTCGGCCGCCGGAGTGGTGCCGCTCAACATGGCGACATCATGGCGCCATCATGGCGCCATCCGGAACGCCGGCATGACCTCGCGGGCGAATGTGCGCATGCTCTCGAGCACGGCGGCCTGGTCGATCACCTCGGTGGCGTTCAGGAGGAAGTTGATCCCATCGACGCCGATCGATTCCCAACGCCGGACGACCGAGATGATCCGGTCGGGATCGCCGATGCAGATGCCCTCGGGTATGCCCCGCGGGTCGGCCGGGCTCGAACGGTCCGAGCTGGCCCCGGGCGCGAGGTTCCCCAGCGAACGGTAAGCCGGCGTCGGGTACGCCTCGCGGGTCCAGAGCAGGTGGGCGTTGTGCAGCCCGAAGTTGGCGACCATCGCCATGCCCGTCCGCGCCGCGATGTCGGGGTCCTCGTTGCAGTAGAGGAAGTTGAGGGTGGTCACCTGGTCGTTCACGACGCTGCTGACGGGGTCGCACGTCTGGATCCGCTGGTGATACGCCGCGGTGCGCCGCTCCTGCTCTGCGTAGCCGGCCGCCGCTACGCCCAGGCACCCGAGACCGCGGTCGGCCGCGTCGGCTTCGGTTCCCGTACTGGTGACCGTGACCCACAGCGGTGGGTGGGGGTCCTGCACGGGGTTCGGCAGCACGTACCGTTCGGGCATCGAGAAGCAGTGCCCCTCCCATGACACCGGCTCGCGCTTCCACAGGTGCGGAAGGGCGCGGACGAACTCGTCCCAAGTTCGTTTCGTGAGGTCGGGGTCGGCGCCGAACCCCCCGAGCTCGGTCCAGGTCGACGACCGTGCCGTGCCGAGCTCGAGGCGGCCGTTGCTGATGATGTCGAGCGCCGCCGCCCGCTCGGCGACGCGCACCGGGTGATTCATCTCGGGTACGCAGACGACGGCGCCGTGACCGATTCGGATGCGTGTCGTCTGTGCTGCCACCGCGGCCAGCATCACCTCGGGCGCCGACGAGTGCGAGTACTCCTCGAGGAAGTGGTGCTCGACCGCCCACACCCAGTCGAACCCGAGCTCGTCGGCCAGCCGAGCCTGTTCGAGGCTGTTGTGCCACACCGACGACTCGACCTGAGCGGTGAACGGCCGGGGGGTGGACAGCTCGAAGAAGATACCGAAGCGCACCCCGCGACCGTACTGGACCCGACGAAAGCGAGACGCTCCGCGCCGCCTCGCGGGGAGTCCTCAGACGTCGCGACTGGCCACGGTCGCATCGAGGGGATTGGCGACTCACCGCGCCGCCGCCGACCGCGATCCGTTCAGATGTCAGTGTCGACCTCGGATTCGGAGACGACGGGGATCCCGGCCCGGGTGAGCATCCCACGCGCTTGGTCGACGTGGTCGGGCTCGACCCACACCTCGTAGGACTCGGCGTCCATACGGCCGAGCGTCGAGAAGTCGCGTCGGCCCTTCAGCGACCAATGCTTGAACGCCTGGAAGATCGCCCCGATCGCCGCCCCGACGAGCGCGTAGCTGATCACGACACCCAGTGCGCTGGCACCCTCGTCGAGCTCGACGAACAGCGTGAGCAGGAGTCCGAGGAACGACCCGAACCAGAGGCCCGATAGCGCTCCCTGGAGCGCCGCGGTCGCGACGGTGCGCCGACCGACGACGTGCTCGACGTGTCGCAGCCGACTCCACACGATCGTCACCGCGTTGACCGGAAAACCGTCGTCGGAGAGGCGGTCGACTGCCGCCTGCGCTTCCTCGTAGCGGATGAATTCGGCCACCTTCACGGGTGGTGTGGTCTGATCGTCGGTGCTCATGACCGCCATGCTCTCGCGTGGATCTGCACGGTGCCACCGCGCGATCGCTGGATCTTGCTACTCGGCTCGTAGGTCGTTGCCGCGTCGGCCGGCCGCGGCGATGAGCCCCAGCGCGCACAGCACCCAGGCGACCAGCGCCACGCCGAGCGCGGCGTCGGGCAGCCGGTCGAGGCCCTCGATCCCGGTCACGTCGATCATGCGTTGGCTCGATGCGCTGTACATGCCGAGCGGGAAGACGATCGACCAGTACCCCGGGTGATAGGCCACCCGAACGCCGCCCACGACATGTCGCCAAACGCCCAGTGCCACGAGCACCGGGATCAGCAGCGAGCCCATGGTGAACGCTCCGACGGTTGCGGTTTCGACGAACGGCCCCGCCCGGTCCAAGAGTTCGTTGTCGGCTCGGGCCGCGATGAGCGTCGCCCCCCCGAGCGTCGAGATGAACAACGACCCGGGCACGATCCACAACGTCGGCTGGAGCTGCATGGCGTCGACGGGGTGGAACACCAGGCGGTGGAGCAGGAGTGCGAACAGAGCCGGGAAGATCGACAGGCCCATCACGAACGCTCCGAGCACGAGCAGGGCCAGCACGTCGGACGGGTGGCGGTGCAACTGAACGCCGCCGAGGACCACGACCGACTGGGTCGAAACGACGATCAGGAACCACGTTCCGTTGAAGCCGAGCTGGCCGTCGGTCGGGGTGCGGCGCACCGTCAAGCCGACGAGCACGGCCGTGAGGACCGCGACCCAGGCGACGAGGGCGAGCCACCACGTCGCCCAGCCGAGGCCACCATTTCCCCGGATGACGGTGGCCCCCGTACCGAGGACGCTCAGACCGACCACGGCGGTCAAGAATGCGAAGCCTTTGTCGGCGCTGGTCAAGTCATCGAGCACCCGGCGCGGATACCGGACCACGCGTAGCGCGGTGAGGGCACCGACGACCACGTACGACGCGACGGCCACCAGGAGGAACGAGTCGGCGAGGCCGTCGAGGTCCTGCTGGTGGCACGCGACCGCAATCACCCCCGTCGCCATCGTGACCGCGAAGTACCCCGGGAACAGGTCTCCGACCTGGCGAGCCACCCACCCGTCCCCGGTCACGACGCCCGACTGTACTCTCGGGGCCATGACTGCAGTCGAGCCCCGAATCGATCTGGACGTTCGCCCTATCTCGGGCCACATCGGCGCCGAGATCCATGGCGTGGACCTGGCCGACCTGGACGACGCGACCGTCGCCGCCATCCGGGCCACGTTGCTCCGGTGGAAAGTGGTGTTCTTCCGCGATCAGGACATCACCCAGGCCGAGCACATCGCCTTCGGTCGGCGCTTCGGCGAGGTGACCCCGGCTCACCCCACGCTGCCGGCGGTGTTCCCCGACTATCCCGAGATCCTGCTCCTCGACAACACCGGCAAGGGCACGGGTGGGTCGGCCGGGGTGTCGATCGAGAGCCGGTGGCACACCGACGTCACGTTCCTCGACTGCCCACCGATGGCGTCGATCCTGCGGGGGCTCGTGGTGCCGGAGTACGGCGGCGATACCCAGTGGACGAACCTGGTGGTCGCGTACGAGCAGCTGTCGCCGGAGATCCAGCGGTTCGTCGACGGGTTGCACGCGGTGCACCACAACGAGTTGCCGATCCTGCGCGGTGAGATGCCCGGCGAGCTGGCCAAGCAGTTCCAGTCGACTCCGCTGCGAGCCGTTCATCCCGTTGTACGGGTCCATCCCGAGACCGGCGAACGGGCGATCTACGTCAACCCCAACTTCACCAGCCACATCGTCGAGCTGTCGCGCCGCGAAGGGAACCACATCCTCGCCCTGCTCTACGAGCAGATCGCCAACCCTGAGTACACCTGCCGCTTCCGCTGGCAGGCCAACAGCGTCGCCATGTGGGACAACCGGGCCACCGCGCACCTGGTGCCGACCGACGTGCCGCGCGGCATGGCACGCTCGATGCAGCGCATCACCGTCGCCGGCGACCGACCCGTAGGCGTGGTTGCCGAAACGAGCTAGATCTACGCCGTCATCGCCGAGAACCTTGAGCGCGTCGGCCACCCGCTACACCTCGAGGTCTCCGGCAGTCACAGTGCCCGGCGCGGCGACTTTCGGGTCATCTTCCAGATCGACGACGCCTCGTCGACCATAACGATCCCGGCAATCGGCCACCGCAACGACATCTACCGGCCACGCTGACGAGCGGCCGCCGCGGCCGCGCCGCGACTTCAGCCGACGCTGATCGGCCTGTCAGACGCTGATGGGCAGGTCGTGCCAGCCGCGGACGGTACTGGTGTGCACCATCTCCGAGTTGGCCTCGTCGACCTCCCAGCTCGGGAAGCGGGCGATCAGCTCCTCGATGGCGACGCGGCTCTCCATGCGCGCCAGAGACGCGCCGAGGCAGAAGTGGATGCCGTGGCCGAGCGACACGTGCTGATCGAAGCGCCGGGTCACGTCGAAGCGGTCGGGATCGTCGTACTGCCGCTCGTCGCGGCCGGCCGACCCGGTGATGAGCGCCATCTTCTTCCCTGCCGGCACCGTCTGGCCGTGGACCTCGACGTCGCGCATGACGACCCGGGCCTGGATCGGTGACGGCGACTCGTATCGCAACAGCTCCTCTACGGCGGTGCCGACGAGCGACGGGTCGGCGGCGAGCTTCATGCGCTCGGCCGGGTGGCGGTGCAACAACATGCCGGCCCAGCCGAGCAGGTTGGTCACCGTCTCGTTGCCGGCGGCGGCAACGAGGCTCAGCTACTGCTGGAGCTCGCGGTCGTGCAGCGGCCGTTCGGTACCGTCGTCGTCGGTCGCGACGGCGGTCGCCAGGTCGGTCTTGAGATCGTCGGCGGGACTCTTTTTCTTGGTCTCGACGAGTTACCCGAAGTACTCCATCATCTTCATCTGAGCGCTGGCGTTGTAGTCGGTTTCGCCCTCGTCGCGATGGATCGTCTGGTCGGCCAGGTCGCGGACGTACTCGCGGTCAGGTTCGGGGATGCCGAGCAACATGCTGATGACGTTCATCGGGATCTTGGCGCCGAAGGCGTGGACGAGATCGAACTCGGGACCGTTCGCTACCGCGCCGTCGAGCAGGCGTCGGCACATCTCGCGTATGCCGATCTCGAGGGCGCCGATACGGCGCGGCGTGAACGAGCGGGCGAGCAGGGCCCGGTGGGTGTCGTGGATCGGTGGGTCCTCGAACAACATGTTGCGGGCGATCTCGAGCACCTCGGGACCGGCGTCGATCAGCTCGAGCACGCTTCCGTACGCCGAGCTGTAGGTCCGCCAGTCGACCGACATGTCGCGTACGTCGGCGTAGCGGCTCACGGCAAAGAAGTCGTACTGCCCGTTGTAGTAGAGCGGCATCTCGTCGCGCATCCGCTTCCACATCGGGTACGGATTGGCGTCGAGCTCGTAGTCGTACGGGTCGTAGCAGATCTCGCCGGCCATTCGGCCCCCCCTTTTCTCCACGGCGACGCGCCCGCGGACGCGTCGGATGGGTTGTGGATCTATCGGGGGCTGTCACACCCCTTGAATAGGATCGACCTACGGTCGTCCTACTCAGGGGGCACGATGAACACCGGAAACGAAACCCTGTCCAACCGGGACCTCGCCGCCGAAATAGCCGCACTCGCCGGCCGGCTACACGACGTCCAATACCGGATGGTGATCCTGGTCGGCGAATACGACCGCCGCGGCGCCTGGGCCGCCACCGGCGCCACCTCCTGCGCCAACTGGCTCGCCGGAATCGCCGACATCGACATCGCCACCGCCCGAGAACACATCCGGATCGCCCGCAGCCTCACCGACCTCCCCGCCACCTGCGCCGCGTTCGAAACCGGTGAACTGTCCTACGCCAAAGTCCGGGTCCTCACCCGCATCGCCGAACCCGACACCGAACTCGAGCTCATCGCGTTGGCCGCGACCTGCACCGCCAACGACCTCGCCAAAGCCATCGCATCGTGAGCCGCCGGCCACCTCGACCCCGCCGACATCGCCGCCTGTCAACACGACAACCGGTACTGCTCATGGCGCACCGACCCCGACGGCATGATCACCATCACCGCCAGATTGGAACCAGCAGTCGCCGACACGGTGATCGCCGCCATCGACACCACCGTCATGACCTCACGCGACGCGCCCGCGGGCGCGTCCGCCGGCCAACAACGCGCCGACGCGCTCGCCGGCCTGGTGACCGGCGGCGGCGCCAACATCCACGCCGAGATCCTGGTCAACGTCCACGAACGGACCGACGGCACCATCTCCGCCTGCTTGACCGACGGCACACCGGTCAAGAGCGGCGTGACCGCTGGGGACGCAGCAAGGGCAAGTTGTTGCGGGAGTCTCCATCTGGCCAGGCGGTCGACCAGCCGCAGGAGCCGGCCGACCTCGCCCGGGCCGAGCGGAGCGGTCGGCATGTGCCCCATCGATCCGCTCGATGACCAGCGCGACCCATATCACGTGGGTCAGGCGCGGGCGATGACGTCGTCGGCGAAGCGTTTGATCCAGTCGGTGATGGCGTCGGGCGTGATCCGATCCGACGTGGTCGGGGTCACGATCACGCGCGTGGCACCGGCTTCGGCGCTCCGGCGCACGCTGTCGAGGTCGTGACCCAGGCGTCCGGAGAACGACACCTCGAAAGGCTCGTCGGAGCGCCCGGCGTCGGCTCGCGCCTGGGTGACGACGGCGAGCATGGCCGCGGCCTCGTCGTGGGTGGCGGCACCGACCTCGATCCATCCGTCGCCGAGCGCGCCGGCCCGACGCAGCGCGGCCTTGGTCGAGCCGCCGACCTCGATCGGGATCGTGGCCTGGCGGGGCTTGGGCTGGAACTTCACCGGACCGAAGTCGAAGTGTTCGTCGTGGGCTTCGATCTCGTCGTCGGACCAGAGTTGCCGCAACAGCGGGATCATGGCATCGGTCCGTTTGCCCCGGGTGCGAGGCGACAGGCCGACATAGGTGAACTCCTCCTCGAGCCATCCCACGCCGATGCCCATCGTGACCCGGCCGTTCGACAGGCGGTCGAGGGTCACGACCGAGCGGGCGACGGCGATCGGGTGGCGCAAGGGAAGGATGAACACGTTCGTGGCCAGGCGGATCCGCTCGGTGGCGTGGGCGATGTACGCGAGGACCACCCACGGGTCGTACAGCGGCGTGTCGGCGGTGACCGGTGGGTAGCCCGATTCGCTGTAGAGGTAGGTGGGCGGGATCTCGGCCGGGAACACCAGGTGCTCGGGCATCCAGACCGACTCGAACCCGTTGTCCTCGGCGGCGCGGGCGATGGCGGCATAGAAGCGGGGAGCGACGCCGAAGAGGGGGAGGCCGAACTTCATGGGCCCGATCCTCGCGCGGGTACCCTCCACGACGCACATGGACTTCGACTGGAGCGACGAGCAGCGGGCCCTTCGGGCCGATGCCGCGGCGGTGGCCGCCGATGCCGTCGCCCGGTTCGGTCGGGCGAACGATTCCTGGATCAACGGGTTCTCCCGCGAGTTCAGCCGCGAGCTGGGCCAGCGGGGCTGGATCGGGATGACCTGGCCCGCGGCGGTGGGCGGTGGTGGCCGACCACCAATCGACCGGCTGATCGTCGCCGAGGAGCTGATCGCCGCCGGTGCCCCGGTCGGCGCGTCATGGTTCGCCGACCGCCAGATGGGGCCGGCGCTGATCGAATACGGCACGCCTGACCAGAAGGCCGAGTACCTGCCGAGGATCCTGTCGGGTGAGACCACGTGGTGCATCGGGATGAGCGAACCCGGGGCCGGCTCGGACCTGGCGTCTCTCGCCACGCGGGCCGAGCGTCACGGCGACCGGTGGGTGATCAACGGGCAGAAGATCTGGACCAGCTTTGCCGCTGATGCCCACTACTGCTACCTGATCTGCCGGACCGCGACCGACGGGCCCAAGCACCAGGGCATCAGCGAGATCGTGGTGCCGATGGACACGCCTGGAATCGAGGTCCGACCGATCACCGACCTCACCACGCACCGGCACTTCTGCGAGGTGTTCTTCACCGACGTGACGGTGCCGGTCACGAACCTGGTCGGCGCCGAGGGCGGCAGCTTCAAACAGACGATGCGGCAGCTCGAATTCGAGCGCGGAGGTATCGACCGGCTGGTGTCGAACCACGCCCTGTACCGCCACGCCCTGGAACGGGTCGACCGTACCGACCTGGTGGTGCGCCAGGAGATCGCTCGCATCGAGACCGGCTACCGGATCGGGCGGATCCTCGTGATCCGCGAGGCCTTGGGCCAGCGGCCAGCGGGGTTCAGCGCCGCCACCAAGTGCTACTGCACCGAGCACGAACAGCGCGTCGCCGACTTCGTCGCCCGTGTTCTCGGCCCCGAGGCGTTGCTGTGGAGCGACGTGACCCGGGGGCTGGTGTACGCCCCCGCGTACACGATCATGGGCGGCACGTCGAACGTCATGCGCAACGTGCTCGCCGAGCGCGTTCTCGGCCTGCCGCGCTGATCGATCAGTCGCCTCGGCGGATGGCGGTGAACGAGATGGTGCGCCGGATGGTGAAGCCGAGCTTCTCGTACACCGGCAGAGCGCCGCTGTTGTCGACGTGGACGTGGAGGAACGGCGTCTCGTCGCGGGCCACAATTCGGCGCGCCAACTCGGCGCACAGCGCTCTCGCCAAGCCCTCCCGCCGGGCCGACGGGTGGGTGCACACGGCGCTGATCTCGGTGAACCCGGGGGGCCGTAGCCGCTCGCCGGCCATCGCCACCAGCTCGCCACCGCGTCGGACGCCGAGGTAGGTGCCCAGCGCCGCGGTGCGAGGCGCCCAAGGACCGGGCTCGGTGAGGGCGACCAGCGCGTGCATGGCGTCGGCGTCGGCGGGGCCGAGGAGCTCCCAATCGACTCCGACCGGGTCGTCGGGCACGGCCTCGAGGACCATCTGGTAGGCGTCGCCACCGCCGAACCGGAAGCAACCCGGCGGAACCGACTGGCCCACCAGGAGCACGACGTCGCGGTCACCGAGCATGCCCGTGAGCCCCGAGCCGTCGGAGGCGGGATCGTAGGCGCCAAACAACCCGACGTCGCGTGCCAGGCGACGCGCCGAGCCGTCACCGCTGGACAGCTCGTGATGGGTGGTCGTGAGCGAGCCCCACGTTGGAGCGTCGAGCGGGTGCGCGAGGGCTGGCTCCACGTGTCAACCTTGGTACATGATCCAGAGCGACGACCAGCTCGATCGGCTGGCCGACGAGATCCGCGACGGCGACGGCTACGTGATCGTCGAAGATGCCATCGAGCCCGAGCTGGTGATTCGGCTTCGGGACACCATCCGTCGCCTCGAAGACGAGCTCGATGTGACACCTCGACAGACCGCCTTCGAGGGCAAGGCCACCCGTCGCATGTACAACCTGCTCGCCAAGGATCCGGCGTTCGCCGAGATGCCGGTGCACCCCAACGTGCTCGGGGTCGTCGAGCGTTTGCTCGACGACGGCTGTCTGCTGTCGGGCATGACCTCGATCGACATCGGTCCCAGCGAGGACGCCCAACCCATGCACGGCGACGACGGGGTTATGTCGAGGCACCTGCAACGTCCGCACGCGCCGATGATGGTCACGTCGATGTGGGCGCTGACCGATTTCACCGCCGCCAACGGCGGGACACTGTTCGTCCCCGGATCGCAGGCGTGGACGCACCACCCGTACCACCCGGACCGGCCGCGAGACGTCGATGTACGGGCGTGCGAGATGCCGGCCGGCAGCGTGATGATCTTCCACGGCAGCCTCTGGCATGCCGGCGGGTCGAACCGAACCGCCGACGACTGGCGGCTGGGCGTCAACGTCCAGTACTGCCCCGGCTTCGTGCGCCAACAGCAGAACCCCTACGTCGGGATACCGGCCGACGTCGCCGCGGGGTTCAGCGACCAGCTGTTGCGCCTCCTCGGCTATCAGCTCTACTTGGGCACGATGGGGCACATCGATGGCAAGTCGCCGGGCGAAGTGGTGTTCGGCGAGCGCCTGGCCCAGACCGCCTACTCCTACGCCAAGCTCGCCCAGTGAGGGTGCAGTGACCCGGGCGCGCGACCTGGGAATCACCCTCGACGGGGAGCCCGGACCGTTCAACGCCATCACCGATGTCGAGGGCGTCGAGGTCGGCTATTCGACGATCGTCGAGGGCGACGACGTACGGACCGGCGTCACCGCCATCCATCCTCGAGGTCGGCGCGACCTCGGCGATCCGTGCGCGTCGGGCATGTTCCGGCTGAACGGCAACGGTGAGATGACGGGTTCGCACTGGGTCGCGGAGTCGGGGACCATGACCGGGCCCGTGGGCATCACGAACACCCACGCAGTGGGTGTGGTGCACTCGGCGATCGTCGAGTGGGACGTCGCTCGCCGGGGTGACGACACCGTGAGCTGGCTACTCCCAGTCGTGGCCGAGACATGGGACGGTCACCTCAACACCATCAACCGACCCTCGATCACCGCCGTCCACGTCGTGAAGGCCCTCGAAGGTGCACGCGGCGGGCCGGTGGCCGAGGGCTCCGTCGGCGGCGGTACCGGGATGATCTGCTACGGGTTCAAGGGCGGAAGCGGCACGTCGTCGCGCCGGACGGTCATCGGCGACGAGGCGTTCGTGGTCGGTGTCTTCGTGCAAGCCAACTTCGGGGCCATGCGTTCGCTGACGATCGCCGGCGTGCCCGTGGGCCGCCACCTCGCCGAGGAGGGCTGGGCACTCGGCCGCCGGCCGGGTGAAGCGATCGAGGGCGCCGGATCGGTGATCGTCGTGGTGGCGACCGACGCCCCGCTGCTGCCCGACCAGTGCCGGGCCTTGGCCCGCCGGGCGCCCCTCGGCCTGGCCCGCACCGGGACCTACGCCGGGCACTACAGCGGCGACCTGGTGCTGGCGGTGTCGACGGCGAACCCGGGCGGGTTCTCGCTCGACGCGGCGGGGCTCGTCGGTCCCGGTCGAGCGCGGGATCGGCTCGACTTCCTTCCGTGGGGCGGGGTCAACGCCCTCTACGAAGCAGTCGTGCAGGCGACCGAGGAGGCGGTGCTCAACGCGCTGGTCGACAACGTCACGATGACCGGCCAAGCGGGCCGTCGCGTCGACGCCCTACCCCACGCCGAGCTGACCCGCTGGTTCCCGCGACCGGCGTGAATTGGACTTGCCGTCAGGTGAGGACGCCGGCGGCGGCCAGCTCGGTGATCTCGTCGTCGGTGTAGCCGAGGCGCGTGCTGAGCGCCGCGTGGGTGTGCTGGCCGATGGCCGGCCCCGCGTGGGTCGGGCGATGAGGCGTGGCCGACAGCCGGGTCACCGCGGCTTCGTAGCGCTGTGGCCCGATGACCGGGTGGTCGAGCTCGACGAAGTGCCCACGATGTGCGAGCTGTGGGTCGGTCACCAGGTCGGTGGCCCGGAGCACCGCGTACGCCGGCACACCTGCGGTCCGTAGGCGTGCCGCGAGCTCGAGACGGTCCTCTTCGACGAAGACGTCGGTCAGCGCCGATTCGATGTCGATTCGGCGCGAGATCCGGTGTTCGAGCGAATCGAACTCGGGTGTGTCGAAACCGGCGAGCCCTGGGGTAGCCGCCCGCAGAGCCCGCCACTGCGCTGCCGACTCGACCGCTATGGCGACGTAGCGCTCGGTGCCAGCAGTGCGGTACACCCCATGGGGGCACGCCCGATCCGAGTCGGTGCCCCGCAGGCCGGCGACTCGGCCGTTGACCGCGTAGTCGAGGATCATCGGTGCGATCACGTGCATGGCCGCCTCGACCTGGGACAGGTCTATGTACTGGCCCTCGCCCGTGCGGCGCCGGTGCCGGATCGCGGCGGCGAGCGCGGCAAGGGAGAAGCGCGGCGCCAAGAAATCGCTGTAGGCCGCGAACGGCCCGGCCGGCATGCGGTCGGCCCAACCGGTGACCGCCACGAATCCGGCGAGCGCCGCACCTTGGAGACCGAAGCCGGTGTAGCCGCGCTCGGGCCCCGTCTGCCCCCTCATGCACGAGGACATCATCACCATGTCGGGGCGTCGGGCCAGGACCGTGTCGGCGTCGAGGCCGAAGCGGGCGGCCGTCCCCGGCACGAACGACTCGATGACCACGTCGGCCCACCCGACCAGGCGGTCGATCACCTCTCGTGCTTCGGGCACTCCCAGGTCGAGGGCGAGGCCCAGCTTCGACTGGTTGAAGTTGGCCATGCAGTGCCCGGTCCGGTGGTCGGGCACGCCGTCCTTCCACGGGGGGATTATCCGCAACGGGTCGATGTGGCTCTCGGACTCCATCCGCAGCACTGTCGCCCCGAGGTTCGACAGCTCCCGCGAGATCAATGGCCCGGCGCCGACCCAGGAGAAGTCGGCGACCTTTAGGCCTTCGAAGATCGGCGGGCGAGCTCCCGTCGACGGTGGTGGCGCCGATGGCGTACGAAGCTGGGCCACGACTTGCTGATCCGCGCCAAGCGCCGGGGCCGGTCGGTCGTAGCGGATCGGGGTTCGTGACAGCTTGGCGAATGGCCCGGGATGTGGCGTGCCCTCGACGTCGACCCAGAACTCGCGAGCCACCAGTTGCGAGTCCGCGAGCAGGTCCTCGGCCGTCTTGGCGGGAGCGACCAGCCACCGACCGGCGACGCCGCGATCGTGGATCTCGTGCTTGGTGCGTGTTCCGAAGAAGGCGACGAGCTGGTCGATGCCGCGCTGGGCGTCGCCCGGAGTGATGGAGCCGCTCATGATGAGCGTGACCATCTCGGACCAGTCGTGCTCGGCCAGGTCGGCGTCGAGCCCACCTTCCGCGCCGGCCCAGGCCATCATGCGGCCGAGACTCCGAGCCCCGGGCTTGCCCATGAGGAGCGTCATGCCGAGGAAGCCGTCGGCGGTCCGAGCGAACACCGGGATGGTGAGCCCGATGGCGTTGGTTGCCGGGTCGGCTCGGTCGTCACCCATGGCCGGCGCGTCGAGGCCCTGGACCCCGAACCCGACGATGTACAACAACGTGCCCACAGCCGCGGCTTGCATCGACGCGTCGAGGACCTGGCCGAGCCCGGAGCGATCCCGTTCGAACAGGGCGCACACCGCGTCGGCGGCGGCTTGGACCGCGGCGCTGTGGGACGTCTCGGGCACACCGATCGGCACCGGTGGGCGATCACGGTCACCTTGGCAGTTGAGGAAGCCACCGGCGGCCGCCAGCGTCAGGTCGGTCGCCGGGCTCTCCGCTTCGGGTCCGGTCCGCCCGAATGGGGTGACCGACACGTACAACATCGACGCGTTGAGGGCCGCGATCGACTCCGGGCCGAGGCCGCGAGCGTCGAGCGCCGATGGCGGGTCGGATACGACGATGATGTCGGCGCCGCGGACCAACTCGTCGAAGGTGGCCCGGTCGGTGGCTGCATCGAGGTCGAGCACGACGCTGTGCTTGCCGCGCCCGAACGCCCGCCAGTACAGCGATTCGCCCCCGGTGCAGTTGGTGGTGGCGTCGAACGGCGGGAGGCGTCGGGACTCGCAGCCTCCGGGCGGCTCGACCTTGATCACCTCGGCGCCGAGGTCGGCCAGTGTCCGGCCCGTCATCTCGGCCAGCGGTCCGGCCAGATCGATCACCCGGATGTCGCTCAGTGCCCCCATGGCCGCAGGACTGTAGAGCGTGCGCCGACAGGCGCACGCGACCCAGAAACAAAGTGTCTTGTCGCCTTGCGCAGCAAGGCGACGTCGACCGTTCGGTCGCGAGACCTTCGCCTATCCGCTGAGCCTCGTAGCCACGAACGCGATGGGATCAGGTGGTGGCGTGAACTCGGTCGGCGAGGGCGGGGATGGGCCAGATGTCTTGGTCCTCGCCCCAGCCCTCGACCACATCGTCGGGCGACGAGCCGTATTCCCACCGCAGGTAGGCGTTGATGCACATGTTGGTGCTGTGGAGGAACAGGCCGCTGCGGGTCTCGGCCCGACCGTAGAGGCGGCGGCCGTCGGTGTCGACGGCGTCGATCTCGATGCGGTCGACCATGCCGTCGGCGCGCCGCTCGACGCGGCGAGCGGCCTCGGCGAGACGCCGGAGCTTGCCGTCGCGCAGCAGGTAACCACTGGACAGGCGCTCGACCTCGGGGTCGCGCGACGGGATGCAGAAGGCGAGGAACGCGTCGTCGGCCGACGCCGCGCCGTAGGCGTAGCTCAGGCGCTCACGGCGACCGAGCAGCTCGGGGCGGCGGCCCCACGACCGGTCCCGGATGGTGACGCAGTCGACCGGGATCGTCTCGCCCCTGAGCTCGAGCGTGCCGGTGACCCGCCCGTGCTGGTCGTAGTGCGACGACCCGATGAACGGCGGCGCGCCCCGGAAGTGAGGTACCGGGGGAGAGATGCCGTCGAAACGCAGGTCGGCCACGAATTCCTCGTGGTCACGGAACCGGTACCCGACGTCATAGATCATGCCCGGCTCGACGACCCTCACCCTCACGCCGGTCGGGAACGTCGCGTCGCGAAAGTCGAGCGGGTCCGGCAACCGCTGGTGGTGCTGGTAGGCGTAGTACGGCACCTCCCAGGGGAGCGATGACGGCGGGGTGTACACGTAGGCGCCGCCGGCGCAGGTGCCCTGGTTGGGCCGGATCTGCGTGTACAGCCAGCCCATCAGGTCGCGCTCGGGCACGTGAAAGGTGAACCAGATCGTCTCGGTCCAGTCCCAGTTCGGCCCCGGCGAGTGGGCCAGGTCATCGTCGGGCGTGAACAGCACCGCCTCTTCGAACGGGAAATCGACAGGCATGATGGGGCTCCGGTCCGGTCGGCTGGGCCAGCGCCGCACCGTAGGTCATCGTGGAGCGCCGGGCCAACGAGGGATCGTGGGGCTCGCCACCGCACCTCCCGACCCCGCGTTCTGGCCCCGGGTGACAGCGCCGATCGCACGATCTCAGGGCCAGAACGGGGCGAGAGGGTGCGTCGGTGGGCGATACGGTGCCAGGCGTGAACCAGCTCGACTATCCCCGTGATCTAGACGACATGGCGGCGTGGGTCGCGTCACACGGCTCGCCCGGATGCCGGGTGCTCGAGGTCGGGTGCGGCGATGGGGCCCTCACCGAGCGGCTGGCCGCCGACGGGTTCGACGTGTTGGGCATCGACCCCAACGGCCCCGACGGGCCGCGGTTCGTCCGGTCCACCATCGAGGAGTACGAGTCCGACCTGTCGTTCGATGTGATCGTGTCGAGCGTGGCCATGCACCACGTCGGCGACCTCGCCGCCGCCGCGCAGCGGGTGGCCGCGACGCTGGCGCCGGGGGGAGCGGTGCTGCTTCGGGAGTTCGACCGTGACGTGATCGAGGGCCACGAACCCACGCAGAGGTGGTGGCACCACCAGCTGCTCGCTCGCCAGGCCATCGGTGAGCTCGACGACGTCGACCCCGACTTCGCCGGCTTCGGGAACTGGTGGAAAGCCAAGATCGAGCACCACGTCATTCATTGGCCGCGGTTGCGTTCTGCGCTGAACGACGTCGGAGTGTCGACGATCGACGAGACGCCCGGCGCGTACCTATTCCGGTACAAGCTCACCGAGTCGCTGCGCCCCCTCGAGGACGACCTGATCGCCGCTGGTCGCATCCGTCCCATCGGCGTGCGCTGGGTCGGCCGGCGCGACTGAGCGAGATCCCGACCGGCTGGTCCGTCGTCGCCGAGCTCGTGCGCGACAGCTACCGCTGCTTGGCCCCGAAGCGCTTCGCGTCGTCGGCCGATGACACGACGTGATCGGTCGCTCAGTGCGGAGTCGGTTCGATCTCGGTCAGGCTGGCGGCGAGGCGACGCACAGCGGTCGTCCCGATGCGAGCGGCCAGACGGGGGACGTCGTTGAGCAGGGTGGCGAACTCGGCGCTGCTGAACACCAAAAGATCGCAATCGGTCGTCGCCCGCACCGTCGCCCGGCGGCTGCGGTACCCGTTGTCGAGCAGACCGAGCTCGCCGATCACGTCTCCGGGCCCCACGGTGTCGATCGGCTTGCCGGACCGTTCCACGGTGGCCGAGCCGCTCAGCATCACCATGCACTCGTGGCTGTAGGCACCCTCGAGCGTGAGCGCAGTACCGGCGCTCACGTGTGCTGAGGTCGACAGCGAGCGAGCCCTCTGGATCTCGGTCCGGCTGCATCCTGCGAACAACTTGAAATCAGCCAGGTCGACTGTTGTGACCATCGCACGCCTCCCGTGTCGTGACGGTGCTGGGTGCGCCGCCTTCGTTGTGGGATCGTGACGGCCGATCGTCGGTCGTGCAGGCACCCGGTACACCGAGAGGTGAGTATTCGTACCCAAGGCAAGGCACCCTCGCTTGGGCGCGCCCTGTGCTCGCGGTCGAGACTGGAAGGCGATGCAAGACAGAGACACCTCGTGGCTCGCGGGACCAGACCTCGATCGGTTCCGTGCGATCGGGACCCGCCGGCGTTATCCCGTGGGGTCGACGCTGTTCGTCGAGGGTGACGAGCCGAGCGAGGTGCTGCTCCTCGAGTCCGGGGAAGTGAAGCTGACCGCCGCGGCCCTGAGCGGTCAGGAGGTCGTGCTCGATGTGGTCCTCGCCGGCGCGCTGCTCGGCGAGCTGTCCGCCTTCGACGGTGGCCGTCGGTCCGCGACCGGTGTCGCCATGACGCCGGTGGAAGGGATATCGGTGAGTGTCGAGCGCTTCAACGCGTTCCTCCGCGACCACCCGGTTGCCACCCACGCACTGCTCGCGCAGACCATCCTGCGCCTGCGGCTGTCGGATCGTCGCCGGCTCGAATACGCCAGTTCCGATGCCCTGGCTCGGGTCTGCGCTCGGCTCGACGAGCTGGCCACCCGCTTCGAGGGCCGCGTACTCCCGTTGACCCAGACCGAGTTGGCGCAGTGGTGCGGCTTGTCGCGCGAGGCGGTCGTCAAGGCGCTGCGGAAGCTGCGAGACCTCGGCTGGATCTCGACCGCGCACGGTCGGATCACCGTGCTCGAGCGCGACCAGGTCCGGGTGCGCGGCACGACGTAGCCACAGCCGAGCGCTGGCGCGAGG
>CAYMJU010000161.1:0-36112 GCA_964390555.1 uncultured Acidimicrobiales bacterium
TGGGTGCACGTGGAAATGCCGGTGAACTCGGCCAGCACGATCTCGCGTAGGTCCGCGGCGGCCCGGCCGGCGAGCCGCGAGGCGCTGGCGGCGGCGTCGGGGCACTCGACCCACGGCAGGACTCGGGGCGTTGCCGCGCCGGACAAGAACGTCGCCGTGACCGGGTCGACGAACGACTCGACGACGTACTCGTGCACCACAGCCTCGATGCCGGTCCCGTCGACGTGCGTGTCCCGGAACATGGCATCGACGAGCCACGGTAGCCCCGGTTCGCCCCGGACGACGTCGATGCGGCGGCGACGGCGCGCCCCGTGGATCGGCAACCGATCGAGCGCGTGCCACGACTCGGGATCGTCGACCGGCTCGAGCACCGGTGCCGGCGGCCCTGTCACCACCGGAACACGGCCCTCGGTCGCGACGCCGTCGAGGATCGTGCCACCCCTCCGCCAGCCCGCGCACAGGTCGACCATCGGCGCCAGGCGCTCAGCCGGGAAGTCGCCCGTCACCCCGGCGTGTTGCATGACGACTCCGGCGACGAGCAGCGCCACCGGCAGGTCATCGAGCACGTTGAACAGGAGGTCGCCCGGAGTCAGGTGGTCGGCGGTGAGCTGGCGCATCGACGCCCGGAACCCGGCCATGGCCGACCGCCCGAGCAGCCCGGAGAGCACCGAAAGCGCGGGGTTCGAGCTGATCGAGGTGATCGCGGGGTCGAGCCGACCGCCGACCTCGACCACCAGCTCGGCTTGTCCCAGCGTGCGGGCGCGACCGTCGGGTTCGGTGAACAGATCGCGGGCGCGCGCGACGACTCGAACCGGTCCGGTCAGATCGTCGGTGACACGGAGCGAGTCGAGGCTGGTCGTGCGCCGGATCGAACCCGGCCGCCGCGGCGGTGTGCTGGTGGTCGGCTCATGGGTTCCGTGCCGGGGATGCAGGCGCCGACCAGGGGGCGCGACGGGGATGTCGCTGGTTCGCTGGCGGCCCGTGTCGCTCCGCTGGATCACGCTGTCGATGCCGCGACGTCGGCGCGGGTGCGGTCTATCTCGCCCGGGTCGAACTTGATGGCCGGCTCGCCTTCGGAGAACAGACCCAGCGTGTGGAAGAAGCGGTGCCCGCCGACCTGGACCGAGCACAGGTACCCGAGCTCGATGATCTCGGCGATCGAGAACAGGTCCCGCAACTCGACGTAGAACGCTTCGTCGATGCGGTGGTGATCGGTGGCGAGCAGGTCGAAGAACCGCAGCGCCGCCCGCTCGCGCGGCGTGAACCGCTCGGCATCGGGGTCGAGCAGGCACGCCACGTCGTCCTCGGATATCGAGTCGTCCTTGCGCGACGCCGAGCACGGCTCGCAGGCTCCGGCTTGGGCCGAGTGGATGCGCAGCAGCTCGACCAACCTCGGCTCGAGGACGCCGCGCCGGAACGTGGCCAGGTACTGGTCGTGCATGGCCTTGAGCGCGGTGGAGCTGTAGGCGATGACCTGGAGCGGCATGGTCATCGTGTACATGCCGCTCGCCGAACCCTCCTCCATCATCGCCCGCGACTCGGCGGGCAACTGGTCCCAGGGAATGGGTTCGATCACGGGCATGGCGACCCCTTCGTCGGTTTCCGACAGTCTGCTACAACACGGCGCGGGCGAAGGCCTCGACCTCACGTACGGGATCAGGACCGGCGGGCGTGTAGAGCAGCTCGGTGACCCCGCTGGCCGCGACCGCCTCGGCCCGCTCGCGTATCTGGTCGGCGGGAGCGACCCACGCCGACTTCTGCGAGAGGTCGACGCCCTCGAGCAGGGGTCGGTCGTTGTCGACCACGTGGCTCACGTGTCCGTAGTGGACGGCTAGGTGGCGCTCGCCTTCGGGTCGCTCGGCTTCGATGCGGGACCGCCACTCGGCGCCACCGGGTAGCCCGTCCACCGCGGCACCGGCGAATTGCCACATGCCGTGATAGCCGACTGCGCTCCACGGCCCGGCCGCTTCGAGCACCCGGTTCGAGCTGCCCGCTTCTCCGGGGTCGAGCACGGTGCCGTTGATCATCTGGATGCACCAGTCGAAGCCCTCGACCGGACCCATGCCCATGACCCCGTCGGCGACCTCGCGGGCGATGGCGTGGCCCTTGGGACCCATGGCCGAGAGCAGGATCGGAATGCCGACCGGCCGAGCCACCGCGAGAGCGGGGTGGTGGATCATCTGGCAGCGCGCCCCGTCGATGGTCACCACGTCGCCGCGCAGCAGACCTCGGAGCTGCTCGATGTAGGTCCGGGTGTACTTCCACGACAACGCCGACTTGCCGAGAACCCAGCGGGCGGTGGCGCCGGTGCCGAAAGTGTAGGCGTTGCGACCCGGCGCCAGGCGCTCCATGGTGAGCATCGCCGACGCGGTGGTCATGACGTGGCGAAGGTTCGGGACGAGTACGGCAGAGCCCAGCCCGATCGTGTCGGTCGCCCGGGCGCACTCCGCGAGGGTGATCCAGATGTCTTCATAGAGGGCCGCCGAGTCGAAGAGCCACAACCGGTCACATCCCGCCGCCTCGGCCGCTTTGGCGACGTCCGGTGCGAGCGGTCCCGGCGGCATCCCGATGGACAACTTCATTCGCTTCTCCCTGTTCGCAGATTGAGACGACGGTTCTCAACGATTGACGTCGACGACGACCCGGCCACGCACGGCGCCGGCGAGGATGTTCTCGGCCACCGCCGGCACGTCACCGAGGGCGATCTCGGAGATCATCGAGTCGAGCTTGGCCGGGTCGAGATCGCTCGCCAGCCGATCCCACGCGACCTGGCGTCGGGCCCGCGGCACCATGACCGAGTTGACCCCTGCGAGGGTCACGCCGCGCAGGATGAAAGGCGCGACGCTCGTGGTGAGATCCATGCCCTGGGCCAGGCCGCACGCGGCGACGCACCCGTTGTCCTTGGTCTGGGCGAGCACGTTGGCGAGGGTGTGGCTCCCGACGGCGTCGACGGCCCCGGCCCATACCGCTTTGGCAAGTGGTCGGGTGACGGGGTCGGCGAGAGTGGCCCGCTCGACGATGGCGGCGGCACCGAGCGCGGTGAGGTACTCGGCCTCGGCGGGTCGGCCGGTCGACGCGTGGACCTCGTATCCGAGCTTCGCCAGCACCGCGACGGCGACCGAGCCGACCCCACCGGCGGCACCGGTGACCACGACCGGACCCGACGAGGGTGTGACCCCGTGCTCCTCGAGGGCGAGCACGCAGAGCATCGCCGTGAACCCGGCGGTGCCGATGGCGGCCGCGGATCGAGTGGTGATCGAATCGGGGAGCCGCACCAACCATTCCCCCGGCACCCGAGCCCGCTCGGCCAGACCGCCGAAGCGAGTCTCACCGACTCCCCAACCGTTGAGGGTGACCCGGTCACCGGGTTGCCACTCACCGGTCGATCCGGCCACGGAGCCCGCGAAGTCGATGCCCGGCACCATCGGCCACGTGCGAAAGATCGGGCTGGCGTTGCGGATGCCGAGACCGTCCTTGTAGTTCACGGTCGACCACTCGACCGCGACGGTGGTGTCGCCCTCGGGCAAGGCGCCGTCGTCGAGCTCACCGACGGCACTCACGGGCGCCTCGCCGGTCGCGGGTTCGGACACGAGCAGGGCACGGAACATGGACGGACTCCCGGTCAGGCGCTCGGTGGTTGGTGACGTGGTGTCACCTCGAGCACGCCATCATCCAGCAATCTGACGATCGTGTCGGCATCGAGACCCAGGTCGGCGGCGATGTCTCGCGAGTGCTCGCCGAGCCGCGGTGCCTGCCGGATCACCACTGGAGCGATGGCATCGGAGGCGAATGCGGGACCGTCGAAGGTGACGCGATCGGTGCCGATCAGGTCCTGATGTACGACCTCGACATGGAACCCGCGCGCCGCGAGATGGGGGTCGGCGAGCTGGCCCGACCCGGTCAACATCACCCCGGCCGGCACGCCGTGGTCCTGGAGGATCCGCTGCACCTCGTACTTGTCGAGACCGCTGGTCCACGCGCCGAGCGCCACGTCGATCTGGTCGTGGTGTGCCCGTCGGCCATCGACCTTCGCCAACGCCTCGTCGAGCGCCCACGTCGGATCGCCGAGCGCCGCCACGAGCCGCGACCAGTCGGCGTCGTCGCGCACGGTGATCGCGACCCATTCGTCGCCCCCGGCACATCGGTACATGCCCCACGGCGCGCCCCGGTCGTTGCGGTTGCCGATCGGCCGGACCGAGCCCGCCTCGATGCCTTCCTTCAGGAACAAGTCGGCGAGCACGCCGATCGGCACCTCGACCTGGGCGACTTCGACGTGGGCGCCTCGCCCACGGCGGTCCCTCGCCAACAGGTTCGCCAGCGCCGCCACCGCACCCAGGCGACCGACGAAGTGGTCAGGGAAGATCGAGGTGTTGCCCGCCGGGGCCTCGCTGTCGGCGTAGTTCCAGAGGTGGATCATGCCCGAGACCGGTTGGGTGTTCGGGCCGTACCCGAGCCAGTCCTTCCAGGTGCCGCGCGAGCCGAGCAACTGGCTCGACACCATGACGACATCGGCGTTGACGCCGGACAGGTGGCGGTAGCCGAGCCCGAGGTCGTCCATGGTCCCGGTCGAGTTGTTCTCGATGACGACATCGGCGGTGGCCGCCATCGTCATCAACAGGTCGTGCCCCGCTGCGGTCTTGGCGTTGACGCCCAAGCTCCGCTTCGAGCGACTGGAGCTGGCGAACGACGGCGACATCTCACTACCCGCGACGGTCCGCATGAAGTCGGGGTAGGTGCGACTTTCGATCTTGGTCACGTCGGCGCCGTACTCGACGAGCATGCGGCCGACCTCGACACCCACGCCGCCGTGCCCGAAGTCCATCACTTTCAGCCCGGCGAGGGGCAGCGACGGCGACGGGCGGTCTCCGGTCGGCGCCGGTCGAGCGGCGCCCGGGTCGGCGAGCACCTCGGCGGTGTGCTCGCCCGGTCCGGGGGCCCGGTGCCGGAAGCCGGCCCGCCGACCGTCGATCTCGAAGAACCCGGTCGCCATCGGCCCTCGAAGTCCGGGCGCGATCTCGGCATCGACGAACGTGCCCCGCGACACCATGTGCTCGTTGACGAGCACCTCGTCGGGTCGCAGCACCGGGGTGCACACGATGCCGCGACGCTGGGCCTCGGCCGCGGCTTCCTCGTGGCCCATCTCGGCGAAGTGCGACTCGAACAGCGGGTTCAACACCGTGTGGGCGAGGCCGAGGCGGGCCACGAACCCGTCGAGCTCGGGATCCTGGAGGAAGTCGGGCTCGCCCAGCCACGCCCTCATGGCATGCCACTGCCGGGGGCTCAAGATGATCAGGCGCACCCACCCGCCGCCGGCCTTGAGGATCGTGTACACGGGTCCGGCGCCCTGGCGGGTCTCGCCGGGGATCATCCCCTGGTTGAGCTGGACGCTGGCGTTGGTCATCGACCAGTCGGTGTTCTGGGCCATCGCCTCGTTGGCCGACACGTCGAGCAACTGACCCCACCCGGTCTCACGGCGATGCCACAGCGCGGTCAGAGCGGCGAACGCGGCGTGGATGCCGGCGACGTCGTAGGCGACGGTGGCCGGCGGCAGCAGCGGCTCGCGGTCGGCGACGCCAGCCTTGAACACCATGCCCGAGGTCGCGCTGACCGTGGCATCGGTGTACACGAACCCGGCGTAAGGCCCGGTGAGGCCGTAGCCGGTTACCGACACCACCACCAGATGAGGGTGCCGGTCTCGCAGCTCGCGAGGGTCGACCGCCGACGACTCCGACACGACCACGACGTCGGCGGCGAGGAGCAGCCCTTCGAGGCCGGCCCGGCCCTCCTCGGTCGACCGGTCGAGGACAACCCCCCGTTTGTTGGCGTGGCGGAACGCGAACGACAGGCTCACGTCGCCCACCAGCGGCGGCAGACCGCGAGCGGGCGACCCGCCGGGCGGCTCGATCAGGACGACGTCGGCGCCCAGGTCCGCGAGGACGCGGCCGCACATGGCACCCAGGTCGGCGGTCAGATCGACGACCCGCGTCCCCTCTAGAGGCAACCCACTCGACTCCACCCGTAACGTCCCCCAGGCTCGTTGTTCTGTGCACGGTCACGTGACCATTCGGCACGCAACCGTGCACAGAATGCCAGGTACAGTCGGCGCGTGGCGAAGGAGGACGGTGTCGACGCGGTCGAGCTGGTTACCCGCTCGGAGATCGACGACGCCGCGGCCCGGATCGCCGGGGTCGCCGAGCCCACGCCGCTGCGCCGCAGCCACGCGCTGTCCCGGCTCTCTGGCGCGGACGTCTGGCTCAAGTGCGAGTACCTCCAGCGCACCGGCTCGTTCAAGATCCGCGGCGCGTACAACCGCATCTCGCGCCTCGACGCCGGCACGACCGTGATCGCGGCATCGGCGGGCAACCATGCGCAGGGCGTGGCGCTGGCCGCCGAGCTGTCAGCGTTGCGAGCCATCATCTACATGCCCGAAGCCGCGCCGCTCCCAAAGGTCCAGGCGACCGAGGGCTACGGCGCCGAGGTTCGCTTCGCCGGCGAGACCGTCGATGACGCCATCGTCTTCGCGCGCGCGGTGGCAGCCGCGGACCCGTCCGCGGTGTTCGTCCCACCCTTCGACGACCGTCTGATCATTGCCGGCCAGGCGACCCTCGGAGCCGAGCTCGCGGAGCAGATCTCGCCGGAGGCGACGGTCATCGTCCCAGTCGGTGGAGGTGGGCTGATCTCCGGCGTCGCGGCGGCGTTGCGTCAACGCGGGCACCGGGGTCGCATAGTTGGTGTCGAGCCGACCGGCGCCGCGTCGATGGCGGCCTCGCTAGCAGCCGGTCGGGTCGCCCCCCTCGACTCGGTGCACACGATCGCCGACGGCGTGGCGCTCAAGTCCCCGTCGGAGCTCACGCTCGCCCACGTCCAGCGATTCGTCGATGAGCTGGTCGCCGTCGACGATCCGACCACCGGCGAGGCAGTCGTGCTGCTCGCCGAACGCGCCAAGGCCGTCGTCGAGCCGAGCGGGGCGCTCACGTTGGCCGCTCTGCTGTCGGGCGCGGTGCGCTCGGACGGCCCGGTCGTGCTCGTGCTCTCCGGTGGCAACGTCGACCCGTTGCTGCTCGGCAAGTTGATCGACTACGGCCTCTCGGCTGCCGGCCGGTATCTACGGATGACGGTCCGGGTACCCGATCGTCCCGGCCAGCTCGCCCGGCTCTCGACCGTCTTGGCCGCCGAAGGGGCGAACGTGTTGAGCGTCGAGCACCACCGCGAGGGCGTGCGGCTCGACGTCGGCGAGGTCGAGATCACCGTCACCGTCGAGACCCGCGGCCCCCGTCACCGCGACGAGACGATCGCGGCGCTGCGCGCCCAAGGCTTCACGGTCACCCTCGACTCGTGAGGCGCGTCACACGGTGAGGCGATGGCGCAGGGCGGGGTAGGCGGGGTGGTCACGGAGCGCGACGAGATCGGGATCGTGGTCGAGCTGGCCGCGGTCCGCCCAGCCGCGGTCGATGGCGACCGCCAAGCACTGGAAGGCGTCGTCGAGCGCGCCGGCCCGGCTGTGGGAGCACGCCACGTTGAACCACGTTCCGGCTTCGGCATCGGGGTGCTCGGTCAGCATCAGCTCGCCGAGTCGACGCGCCACCTCGAACGCTCCCGAAGCGTGGACGATCAGGTGCATCTCGCGAAGCACCGCCAAGCGCCGTAGGTCGGCCGGTCCCGCTACGACGAGCGCCAGAAGCTCGGGTGCCCGGCCGGCATGGAGGAGCCCGCGCGCCAGGCAGCGGACCCCGAGCGCGCTGGGCTCGGCGGCGACCAGCGCGAGCAGCTCGTCGACCGCTCCGAAGCGGGACTCGTACACCGCGACCAGCGCGTGCAGCGCAGGATCGGCGTCGGCGGGGAAGCGATCGACGTGTCCGCGGACCTCGGTGATCGCGCCTTGGGCGAGTAGCAGATCGCCGACGGCCGACACCAACACCGACCGGCGGCGAGGATCGGCCACCTGGGCCAGCTCGCGCTGGACCGCAGCCAGCGCGTCGCGGTCCCCCGTTCGGAGCCGGTCGAACGAGTCGGCCAGCCGGTCGTCGGCGGTGTTGCGCTTTCCGCCGCTGGCCTGGCCGACGTTCGAGAATGTGAACAGCGCGAACAAGATCACCACGAACGTCAGATCGGCCGCGAGGGCCGCCACCATCGCCACGACACCGACGGCGACCGAGATGCGCGCCGCCCGGCGATGCCGGACCGAAGGTTCGCCGGGAAGCAGCTCGCGCAGGATCGCGCCACCGTCGAGCGGGAGCACCGGTACCAAGTTGACGAGCCCCCACCCGAGGTTCACCAACATCGCCATGACCACACCATCGGCGAGGAGGGTGTCGTCGACCGGATCGACCAATAGGCGGAAGGCGACCACCACCATGCCGACCACGAACCCCGCGCCCGGCCCGGCGATGCTGACCGCCACCGACTGCCGGCGCGTGGGGGGTGTGGGCGGCACGAAACTCGTGAGCCCGCCCATGGCGTACAGTGCGATCTGCGGGGTGGCACCGTAGCGACGCGCGGCGAAGGCGTGGCCCAGCTCGTGGATCAGGATCGACACCGCCACGACGGCGACCCACACCAGCGATCGTGACAGCGAGAGACCGTTGAACACGATCACGGCGGCGATCAGGAAGAACGACCAGTCGACCCGGGTCGGGAACCCGAACAAGGTGAAGCGCAGCCCACCCCCTCCCCCGCCGAACATGGTCGCTATCCGAGTTCCGGGCCGAGGATGCTCACGAACGACACCATCTCGCCGGGATACCCACCGAGGTTGTGGACCAGCCCGAGCGTCCGGCCGGTGACAGCCGGCGGGGCGATCGTTCGCTCCGGCGGGGCCTGGCCGCGGAGCTGGAGCCACAGCTCGTAGTGCATACGCAGACCCGACGCTCCCACCGGGTGACCGAACGACTTGAGCCCGCCGTCGGTGTTCACGGGCAGGTCGCCGGTCAGCTCGAACCGCCCGTCGAGCACGTCCTTCCACGCGTGGCCGCGGTCGGAGAACCCGAGGTCCTCCATCAGCACCAGCTCGGTCGGGGTGAAGCAGTCGTGCACCTCGGCCATGGCGATCTCGGTGCGCGGGTCGCGCACGCCGGCCTGCCGGTAGGCCTCGGCGGCGGCTTGCTCGCACTCGGGAAGGGTCGTGAAGTCATACGTCGGGTCGATCACCCCGGCGCCGGTCCCCGACACGAACGACAGCGCCTTGATGTACAGCGGGTTGTCGGTGTAGCGGTGAGCGTCCTCGGCGCGGCACACGATCGCGGCCGCCGCGCCATCGGCCACGCCGGCGCAGTCGAACACCGACAAGCGACCGGCGACGGCCGCCATCTGGCAGATCTGCTCGGCCGACGTCTCCTTGCGGAACTGGGCGAGAGGGTTCCGGGCGCCGTTGTAGTGGTTCTTCTCGGCGATCTTGGCCACCACATAGCGCAGCTCGTCCTCGGACACGCCGTAGCGCTTGGCGTAGGCGGGCAGGATCAGGCTGTACATGGCGGCGGCGGTAAGGGTGCGCTGCGTGCCGTCGCCGGGGATGGGCGCGGCATTGAGGCCCTGGTAGCCGCCGTCTTTCACCTTCTCGACACCGAGGGCCATAGCCACGTCGTAGGCGCCGCTCGCCACCGCGTAGGCGGCCTGGCGCAGCGCTTCGGACCCGGTGGCGCAGTAGTTCTCGACGCGTGTCACCGGCTTGCCCGAGATCTTGAGCGGCGCCGACAAAGTGATGCCGGCCATACCCGATGCCGCGGTGCCCAGCCAGAACGCGTCGATGTCGTCCTGGGCGATACCGGCCGACGCGTAGGTGAGCTGGGCCGCCTCGACGATCATGTCGTCGCGGCTCTTGTCGTAGTGCTCGCGGAAGGGGATGCACCCCATGCCGACGACAGCGACCCGGTCCTTGATCCCGTGCGATCCCATCGATCGCCTCCTAGGCCGTTCCGGTGCCCGGCCTGACCGGCCGGGCAGTATCGGTGGGGCCCGACCTGACCGGCCGGGCCTTCCAGAAGTAGTTGTGGATCCCGTCGGCGGTCGACAACCGCCGGAACGTCATCTCCACGCGATCGCCGATCTCGACGGTGCCGGCATCGACGTCGGTGACTTCGAGCGGCGTGCGCCCGCCGCCGTCGAAATCGATCACCGCGAACACGATCGGTGGGCTCGGGGAGTACGCCAACCTGTCGATCGTGGACGTCACCACCACCCCCTCGGCGTCGGCCATCGGAGCGGCGTCCATGGCGTCGACGCTACCGGTCGAGAACGACACCCGAGCCGGCGGCATGTGGACGGCCCCGGTCTCGTGGTCGCGTGAGCCGACGAAGCCGTACTTCCAGTCGACCGACCGGGCCGCGGCCGACGCGGAAACGCGATCGGGCAGCGGCCGGTTGGGCGGCTGTGGGGTGAGGACGCCGCGCCACGCCAGGTACTTGGCGTAGCTGACCTGGCCGCCAACGGCGATCTGCTGCGCCACGGTGCGGAAGGGCCGATGGACGGCGAGTCCGGCCGTGGCCCGGAACACGATCACCTCGACGGCGTCGCCCACGTGGGCGAGCACGATCACCTGGCCGGGCTCGGCGGCGTCGAGGGCGTGGGCCAATGCCAGCCCCGCCTGGGCCGCACCGGGATTGCCGACGTTCGCCGCCAGACCTTCGGCGACGGGCACGCCACCGAGGCCGCCGGACAGGCGCTTGGTGCCGCGCTCGTGACTGCCCACCACCACGGCGGTGGCGACCTCGGACGCGTCGACCCCCGCGGCCGAGAGCGCCCGCTTCCAGGCGTCGGCACCGAGCGGCCCGTACACCGTTTCGCCGACCCGCTCGTCCCACTGGCGATTCGACAGGTCCCCGGGGGTTCTCCATCGGTCGATCAACTCGGCAGTCGCGGTCGCGGCACCCAGGTACTCGGCAACGACGACGGCGCCATCGCTGTCGTCACCCACGAGTATCGCCGCCGCGGCATCGCCGCCGACGGCCTCGTCGGGGCTGGTCGGCAGCCCGACCCGGATGCCCGACGACACGGCCAGAACCGTACCCCGACCGTCGAGGGCGAGCCGCAGAGCGCCGATGCCTGAGCGCACCGCGCCGCCGGTGTCGATCGCCGAGCACGCCGGGTCGCACCGCAGGACGGCGTGGATCGCGCTGGCGTTGGTCTTCTCGAGGTAGGCCGGCTCGGCGGTGGCGAACAAGATCGTGTCGATCGTCGGCCGAACCGCGAGGGACCGGACGGCGAAGCGGGCCGCTTCGGCACCCATGGTGGTGGTGTCCTCGTCGAACGACGCCACCGATCGCTGGCCCGAGCCGCCGCCGCTCCCCATGAAGGCCGCTATGTCCTTGCGGTCGAGCCGCCGATACGGCACGTACCCCGCGTAGCTGATGATTCCCCGCACCTGCGGCCCTTCCGACGATCTGCTCGGCCAGGTTACGGGCGCCCGCTGGTTCGAGGGAACCCCACCGACGCGACGAGACTCCAGGTGGTGACCACCACCGCGCGACCAGCACCGGTACCAGGTGAGCTGCCGTGGGTGCCGATCGCAATCGCTCTGGTCGCCATCTTCGTGGTGTCGATCGACAGCCTGATGCTGCCGGTTCTCTTCCCGGCTATCCATGCCGACCTGTCCGACACTCCCGAGACGACGCTCAGTTGGGTGTTCAGCGCGTACACGATCACCGTCGGCGCCTTGTCGGTCGCGGCCGGCCGCGTCGGCGATCGCACGGGGCGCCGCCGGGTGTTCATCGCCGGGTTGGCTCTGTGGGCGGTCGCGGCGTTCGGCGCCGCCCTCGCCCCATCGGGCTATGTCCTGATCGCGGCCCGTGTCGCCCAAGGCACGGCCCACGCCATGCTCACACCCAGCTCGATCGGTCTGCTCCTCGGCATGACCCACCAGCGCGACCACACCCGGATGTTGGCCCTGTGGGTCGGTACCGGTTCAGCCGGCGGTGTGATGGCCCCGACGCTCGGCGCGGTGGTCGAAGCGGGACCCGGATGGAGGTTCGCCTTCCTCATCAGCGCATCGGTGGCCGTCGCGGCGTTCGTTCCGGCGGTTCGCGCCCTGCCCGACACCGAGCGCCACGCCGACGCCCGCATTCCCGATCCCGTTGGGTCGCTCACCCTCGCCACGATGATGGCCGCGGTCACTCTCGCCATCTACCAGGGCCGGCGATGGGGATGGTTCGACCTGCGCATCGCCGCAGCGCTCGCGGTCGTGGTGGTGCTCGCTCCGCTGTTCTGGCGCCGCGCTCGTACCCACCCGGTGCCCGCCGTCGACCCGGCGCTGTTCCGGTTCGCGTCGTTTCGGCGCGGGATGCTCGTCGCCGGGATCATCTCGAGCGCGTTGGCCGCCAACTTGTTCCTCCTCACCCAGCTCAACCACGACATCTACGGCTACTCGGTGCTCCGCAGCGGGTTGGCCCTCACGCCGCTGGCGCTGGCGGCGACGATCTCGTCGGTTCTCGCCCCGCGGATCGCCCGCCGCATCGGTTTGGGCATGGTCCCGGTCGTAGGCATCGCGGCTTCAGTCGTGGGTTGGGCGTGGATGGCGCTGTGCCTCGACGGATCGGACCGGTACCTCACCGTCGAGTTGCCGGGGCAGCTGCTCGTCGGATTCGGGGGCTGGGGGATGGTGCTGTCGTCG
The DNA here is from genome assembly GCA_964390555.1 of uncultured Acidimicrobiales bacterium. GTDB lineage: Bacteria > Actinomycetota > Acidimicrobiia > Acidimicrobiales > SHLQ01 > CAVTWS01. The sequence goes on from CAYMJU010000161.1 coordinate 12,602, forward strand.
CTGAACGCCCTGTCGATGGCCGAGCTGCCGGCCGCCGACTACGGCACCGGTTCGGCAGTCCTGTCGACCATGCGGCAGGTCTCCAACGGTCTCGGCATCGCGTTCGTGTTCGGCTTCGTGGCGACCCACCTCGATGTCGACCGGTACCGGTCGGCCTTCCTCGCCATGGCCGTGCTCGGGGTCATCGCGGCCACCGTCGCCGACCGGGTCCGCCGCACGACCGCCCGCGAGCTGGCCACGATGGCCGGGTGAGCGTCAGCCGTCACCGAGCGACCGGTAGCCGACCTCGGCATCGACGACATGGTGGATGGGGTCGTGGACCAGGTACCGGGCGAAGGTGTCCACGGTGAAGGAGGCGCCATCGCTGCGCCGCCCTGCACGCAGCCATACGTCGCCGGCGACCCCGTCGAACGCGGCCGCGAGCTCCTCGGCCGCCACCGCCAGCTCCGCCGCTACGGTCGCGGGGTCCTGGAGGTCGTAGCGCTCCTCGACCGCGGTGACGTCTTGGTCCCAGTTCGGGAACGCCGGGTCGTCGTGGTCGAGCATCAGCCCCAACCGGTAGCGGTACAGGCGGTAGACATCGCGCACGTGACAGCCGTACTCGAGCGCCGACCAGGTGGCGTCGTCGGGCCGAACCGCGGCACGGGGGTCGGCGAGGATGGGCCTCCAGGCGTCGGCGTTGGCGCGGACGGCGGCTGCTACCTCGACCGCCGGAAACCTCGAGGCGTCGAAGCCACAATCAGGGCACGCTCGTTCGAGCACCCACGTCCAGTTCTTGTCATCGGGAACGATCGGCATGCCTCGACGGTATCCAACCCGGAGCGCCCGTCTGGCTGTAATTCCTGATCGATGCGACGATGGGTCCCCATGAGCGACGATCTGACCCCCGCCTCGATCCTGACCGCAGCCCGCGACAGCGGCGAGCCCGGCTACGACCCGTTCGAGGCCTTCGACCGGGCCAACGGCTCGGCTATCGACGACCCGTATCCGGTGTTCCACGCCCTCCGTGGCGAGTGCCCGGTCCACGCCGGTTCCCAGAGCCACCGCTTCGGCACGGGTGGCCCTTCCGGCGAGGAACTGGTGCTCGGCGATCGGCCCCAGTACAGCGCCTACTCGTTCGACGCCGTCGAGACGGTGTTGCGCGACGGCGACACGTTCTCGTCCGGCGGTTACGCCGAGATGATGGGCTTGGTGATGGGCCGGACCATCCTCGAGATGGACGAACCCGAGCACGGCACGTACCGCAAGCTCATCCAGCAGGCGTTCACCAAACGCGAGATGGATCGGTGGGAGGCCCAGTACGTACGGCCGCTCGTGAACTGGTACATCGACGCGTTCGCCAGCCGCGGCCGGGCCGACCTAGTCACCGAGTTCACGTTCATGTACCCGGTTCACGTGATCGCGACCGCGATCGGGCTTCCCATCCCGGAGCTTCCGTGGTTCTACCGGTCCGCCGTCGAGATCACCAACATCCAGGGCGAGCCGATGCGCGGGTTCGCCGCCGCCCAGAACCTGTACGGCCGCCTGAAGGAACTGATCGACGAACGGCGGGCCGAACCGGCCGACGACCTGATCAGCCTGCTCGTTCGGGCGTCGCTTCCCCAGTCCGACGGGGGCACCCAACAGCTCTCCGACGACGAGATCATCGCGTTCATCCGTCTCCTGCTGCCGGCCGGAGCCGAGACAACGTACCGATCGACGAGCAACCTCCTGTTCGGGTTGTTGACGAACCCGGACCAACTCGCCGCCGTTCGCAACGACCGGTCGCTCGTACCACAGGCGGTCGAGGAAGCCGTGCGCTGGGAGCCACCGCTGACGAGCATCGCTCGCCGAACCACCCGCGACGTCGAGGTCGACGGCGTGGTCGTCCCCGCCGGGGCCCAGGTCGGCGTCTGTATGGGGGCGGCCAACCGCGACCCCGGCCGGTACGAGAATCCCGACGTGTTCGACATCTTCCGCCCGGCGAAGGGCCACATGTCATTCGCCAGCGGGCCGCACCTGTGCCTCGGCATCCACCTGGCCCGCATGGAGATGCGGGTCGCGCTCGAGGCGGTGCTCGACCGGCTCCCGAACGTGCGCGTCGACCCCGACCAGCCGCCACCGCAGATCAAGGGCCTCGGCTTCCGGGCACCCCACCACCTCCACGTCGTGTTCGACTGAGCCTGCGCCAGTTCCGTCGGCCACACTGGCGTTCGTCGACACCACGGCCCTCTCACACCTCGCGCCCCGGGCATCGTCGGGCTCCACCTCGCAGCGCGAGTTCCTGCTTATCGTCACCCTCACGATGGCCATATCGGCGTTGTCGATCGACGTGATCCTCCCGGCGTTCGACGACATGCGCGCCGAGTACGGAGTCGATCCCGACTCGAACCGGGTGGCGCTCGTCATCACGTCGTACTTCATGGGGCTCGGGCTCGGACAGCTGATCTTCGGCCCGATGTCGGATCGCTACGGCCGCAAGCTGCCGATGCGCATCGGGTTGGCGATCGTCGTGCTGGCGGCGGGCGCGGCGACGCTCGCGCCGTCGCTCAACGCGCTCATCGCGATCCGCGCCGTGTGGGGATTCGGTGCCGCCGCACCCCGCGCGATCGCGCTGGCCATGATCCGCGACACCCACGAGGGCGACGCCATGGCGCGGGCCATGGCGATGATCATGGCCACGTTCATGGTGGTCCCGATCTTCGGCCCCGGAATAGGAGCACTCGCCACCGCGGTCGCGCCGTGGCCCGTGGTGTTCTGGTTCCCCGGCGCGGCGGCCGCTGCGCTGTTGGCGTGGTCGGTTCGGCTGCCCGAGACTCTCCCGCCTTCCCGTCGCCGCGCGATCGGTGTCGGCTCGCTGCTCGAGGGCTTTGCGGTGGTGTTCCGCACGCGGGCGACCGTCGCCTACGGATTGGCAGTGACGTTCGTGTTCGGTGTCATGAGCTCGTGGCTGGCCAGTTCGCAGATCATCTTCGAGGACGTGTTCGACTGGGAGGACAACTTCCCGCTCGTCTTCGGAGCGCTCGGCGTGCTGCTGGCACTCGCGTCGCTCGCCAACGCCCGGCTGGTGGGGCTGCGAGGCACCGAATCGACGGTGCGGCTGGTCTCGTCGATCTTCGTCGCTGGCGGGGTACTGATGGTCGGTGTGGTGCTGGCCACCGACGGCCGCCCCAATGTGTGGGTGTTCTGCCTGCTCGCGGCCCTGATGCTGCCCGGCGTGGCCTTCCTCGGCTCGAACTGCAGCACGTTGGCCATGGCACCGGTACCCCACGTTGCGGGTACCGCGGCTGCGGCGCTCGGGACCATCTCGACCATGGTCGGGGCCACACTCGGCGCCGCGGTCGACGCGGCGTTCGACGGCACGGTCCGCCCGTTCGCCTACGGGGCTCTCATCTACGCCGCGTTGGCCGCATTGTGCATCCACAAGCTGCCCGGCCGCGTTCAGGCCGCGGCGGCGAGCTGAACGTCGAGATCCTGGAACCGTCGCGTCGCCGCGCTCCACGACACGAACGTGAGAAGCACCGCGGCGTTCAGACCGACCGTCACCGGCACGCCGATGCCGCTCGCGAGTGCGCCACCAGCGAGCGCCCCCACCGGGATCATGCCGATCTGAACGGTGCCGAACAGGCCCATGACCCGCCCCCGGAACGCGTCGGCCGTGGTCTCCATCAGCATCGTCGTGCACACCGAGTTCTGGAGGAAGAAGCCGAGGCCGTACAGCATCAGCGCCGCGAACGTGAGCGGAATCGCTCGAGACGTGGCGACGACGGCGAGGACGACCCCGACGAGCGCCACCGCCCCGGCGACGCCCCGGCGCCTCGCCCTGGCGGTCACGTACCGACCGCCGGCCAACGCACCGAGCACGGCACCGATGCCGGGGGCAGTGGCGAGCTGCGAATAGGTCCCGACATCGCCGTCGAGGACATCGCGTGCGATCAACGGCATCAGCGGCGCGTGCATGGTGCATAGCCCCATGAAGAACGTGACCTGAAAGATGCGCCCCACCGCTCGGTTGGCCCGGGCGTACGCGAGACCATGGCGGAATCGGGCGACGAACGGTTCACCGTCGGTCGACCGGGGTCTGGCCTGCCACCGGATCATGAGCGCAGCGATGATCACGGCCAGGAAGCTCGCCGCGTTGAGGTAGAAGCTCGCTTCGACTCCCCACGCCCGGACGGCCAAACCGCCGATGCCCGGTCCGACGACGCGGGTGAGATTGCTCAGGGCGCTGCTCGTCGCCACCGCGGCGCCGAGCTCGCCGGTCGGGACGAGATCGGGGGCGATCGCCATCGCTGCGGGCTGGCTGAGCGCCAACCCGACGCCACCGGCGCCCACGAGCGCGATCAGCGACCAGCTCTCGAGCCGATCGGCGGCGAGCAGCAAACCGATCACCAGCGGCGGGATAGCCATGGCGATGTTGCCGGCGATCACGAGCCGCTTGCGGTCGACCCGGTCGGCGACAACCCCCGCGACCGGCGACAGCACGAGCGACGGCACGAATTGAGAGGCGAAGGCACCCGTGATCACGAGCTTCGAATCCGACAGCTGGCTCGCCGCCCACCCGGTACCGACGTACTGCGCCCACGTCCCCATCTGGGAGATCACGTTGCCGATGGTGATCAACCGGAAGTCCCGGTGCCGCAACACCCCCAACGACGACCTCACCCCCCAATTCTGACCTCATCCCCCATCGACATCTCGTTCTTGCCCCATCGACATCTCGTTCTTGGCGCGATTCAGGGTGCTGCGCACCCTGAATCGCGCCAAGAACGAGGGGATCAGGGGTCGGACCGGCCGGCGAGGGTGAAGGTGTTGACGTAGTCGATCACGAGCTCGGGGTGAAACGCCCACTGCTTGAACGTCGGCGTGGACCAGCCCCCCATGCGGGCCGCGACGATAGGCGTCATGGTCTTGAACGACAGCTCGGGGTTGGGCGTCACCATCTCGTACAGGTGCAACCAGCGCGGGCCACCGCCGACGCTCTCGTAGGGCGTGATCATGCGGTAGCCGGGCACCGACGCCTCGGCGATGTGGCGGATGTGGACCAGGTCGCCCCATGCCCGTAGCGCCGACGCTCCCGACTCGGTGCGAGGGCTGATCATCACCACGCTCAAGCCGTTGGTGGTCTCGTCGGAGATCGTGCCCTGACCGGGCCGAGCGGTTCGGCGCCAGCGGATCGTGCGGACGCCATCGCTGACCGCGGGCGGTGCGAAGTCGGGGCCGATCTCGGCGATGCCCAACACGGTGAACTCGGCGACCGTGCGCGGGAGATCGGTGCGATCCGGCACGACGTTGGTCCACCAGGTGACCCGTTCGACACCAGGGCTCGCCGACAACGTCGTGGCCCGGCCGGTCGCGTACTCCGAAACCGGCAAATCCGTCAGCTCGAACCACAACTCGGGTGTCAACCGGTCATCCATGTGAGAACTCGAAGAACTGGACCTCGACCATCATCGGGAGGAGGTAGCCGACATAGAACGAGTGGATCTTCACCATGCCGTGGTCATCGACGTGGTAGTCGATCAGATCGACCCGGTCGTCGCGTGCCTGCCAGGCCTTCACCCGATCGAGCACGATGCGCTGCTCGTCGAGTGACTGCACCGCGACGCCGAAGTGGTCGAGCCGGGGCGCCTTCATCGGCGAGTCGTCGGCGATAAGGAAGATGAACTGGTCGACCTGTCCGACGCTCAGGACCAGGCGGTGGCGGTCCGACGTCATCTGCGCGATCTCGTCCCAACCGAACACCGACGAGTAGAAGGCGACGATCGCCTCCCGGCCGCCGGCGTCGAGGGCGTCGGCGGGCAGGCTCATCGCCACGTGGTTGAACCACGTCGGCCCTCGGTACGCGTCGATTGCGGTCATGGGCACCCCCACCGAGTTCGGTGTGTCAGGCGACCAGGATGCCATACGCCGGGGCGCGGCCTGGGCCCCGAGACCTACATGTAACCTTCAGGTCGCGCAGGCAGAAGCCGATAGTTGCACCAGAGCGCGGGACGCTCGAACCCCGGAGTCAACCAATGCCTCGCCGTTTCATCGCCCTTGCCGTCGCCACTGCCGCGCTCGCCGTCGGATTGGCCCTCGCCCCGCCGGCCGCCGCCGGTGTCACTTCGATCTCGGTCGCCCAGTCGTCGGTCCTCGAAGCGCCGGACTTCGCATCGGAGAGCTTCGCCGACGCCTGGGACTTCTCGAACATCGAGGACCACTCCCTCACCCCGAGCGTCAAGATGCAGGACCTCGACAGCATCGCGATATCCGGGGGCCTGTTCCACGCCCACGCCGTCGAGAGCCCGAGCGCCGACGGCCGGCTATGGATGACCGACAGTTGGGAGGTAGGCGGCCTGCCCTGGGGTCGCGATGGCGCGCTTCACCCGATCGACGCGTCGAGGTTCACCCGCATCTCGGTCCGCATGAACGCGCCTCGTTCGGCCGACACCGCCACCATCGTGTACTCGACGTGCGGTGTGGTCATCGTGCAGTGCCTCGGCCAGCGCCCGTTCCCGCTACAGGCGGGCTGGCACACCTACGACATCGTGATCGGCAACGACGTGCCCTCCTACGGGGGCGCCTGGGCTGGGCTGGTGAACGGCATCGCCATCACGCCGACGGTCATCGGTGGCAACTTCCAGATCGACTGGATACGGGTGTACGAACCCAGCACGGGCGGCGTGAACGTCACGGTCAGCGACACGACGCCCGGCTCGGCCCCGACGGTCTACTGGGACGCGGACACGAACCAGGCCAACAACACCGCGTCCAACCCGGACTGGGGCCCGGTCGGTTCGGCGTCCGGAGGCGTGGTCTCGTTCCCGTCGGACCGCTACCCACCGGGCACCTACCGCTTCTACGCCGTCGACGACGGGGCGGCATCGGGGTACTCGTCAGCGCTCACCATCGAGGCCCGGCCCCAGGTCCGGGTGATCCAGCCCGACCGAGCCGGCGGCGCCGACTACGCCACCATCGTGCGGGGCGACCCGTGGGACTTCTCCCAACAGTCCGACGTGGCCTCGTTCTGGAACTCGACCGGCACGGTGATCAACGGCGAGCTCCACGGCCAGAACACCGGGCCGAACCCCGGCGACGCCGGCATCATGCTCCCGAGCGGGCCGATCGACGCCACGCGGTTTCACCGGCTGGTCGCCCGAGTCACCTATGACGGACCGTTCAGCCTGTTGAACGCACCGGGCGGCGGCATGAACGCGCGGCTGGCCTGGCACTTTCCTGGGTCCGCGACCAACGACGTGTCCGATGACATCGTCGTGTACCCGGGTGTGAACGAGATCGCCATCGACCTCAACACCTTCCCGTCGGGGGCCATCAACGACAGCGGCAATGGCATCGGTTGGTTCGGCCGGGTCGTCGACCGCGTGCGGTTCGACACGACCGAGGACCCCGGCGTGCGCACCTACCGCGTCGACGAGATCCGCCTCGCCGAGGACGACCGAGGTGTCGGCAGCTACGACATCACGTTCCTCGACAACGCTTGGCAACAGGGTTCGACGGCGGTCATCTACGCCGACGACGACAGCGCCGGTTTCAACGGCGCCCAGATCGGCTCGATGACGATCGGTCCGGGCGTCAACACCTTCCACTGGGTGCCGACGCGGGATCATCTCGGGACCAAGTGGATCCACGTGCGCGTCACCGACCCGACCGGCGCCGTCGGTCAGGCCTATTCCACCGGGCCGGTGCAGATGCTCGGCGACGTGGTGCCCTCGATCCCGTCGCGTTTCGTGCCGGTGAGCCCGACACGGATCCTCGACACCCGATCGGGGCTGGGGCAGTTCCTCCCCGGTCCGGTCGCCGCGAACTCATCGATCGACGTGGCGGTGACCGGGCGGGCTGGTGTACCCGCCGACGCCACAGCAGTCGTGATGAACGTAACCGCCACCGAGTCGGCCGCCGCCGGCTTCATCACCGCGTTCCCCGCCGCGTACGTCCGGCCCTTGGCGAGCAACTTGAACATCGAGACGCCGGGCCAGACGATCCCCAACCTGGTCACCGTTCCGATCGGCGCGGGCGGCCGAGTCAGTCTCTACAGCCAAAGTGGAGGGCACCTGCTCGCCGACGTGGCGGGGTACTACGTCCCGGCCAACTCGGCCGCGGCCGGTCGGTACCAGCCGCTCACCCCGGCGCGCATCCTCGATACCCGTGACGGCACGGGCGGCGTGAACGGCATCGTGCCCGACAACGGAACGATCTCGGTCGCCGTCGCCGGCCAGGGCGGAGTGCCGGCGACCGGCGCGTCGGCGGTCGTGCTGAACGTCACCGTGACCGGCTCGACCCGGGCCGGCTACGTGACGGTATGGCCCTCGGGCTCGCCGCTGCCCACGGCGTCGAACCTCAACGTGGTGCGGGCCGGGCAGACCATCCCGAACCAGGTGATCGTGCCGATCGGCGCCGACGGCCGTATCAACCTGTTCACCCAGGGGTCGGCCCACCTGCTCGCCGACGTGGCTGGCTACTACACGGCCGCCTCGGCACCGACTTCGTCCCAGGGCCTGTTCGTACCCATCTCGCCGACCCGGCTGCTCGACACCCGCGACGGTACGGGGGCGCCCGCGGCCTGGATCCCGCCTGCGGGCACGGTCGGGCTCCAGATCACCGGGAGGGCCGGTGTCCCGGCGGGCGCCCGGGGCGCAGTCCTGAACGTGACCGCCACCGAAACGTTGTTCCCGGGCTTCGTGACCGTGTGGCCGGCGGGCGCCGGCATGCCGGTCGCGTCGAACCTCAACGTCGAGCGATTCCTCCAGACGATCCCCAATCACACGACCGCGACCATGTCGACGGGCGGTGCCGTGTCGATCTTCACCCAGGGCGGCGCCAACCTCATCGCCGACGTGTCCGGCTACTTCACGCCTTGAGAACGCTGGTCCACCGCTGGCTGGCTAGGGTCGGCGTGTGGGACGCGCCGACGAGTTGGTACACGAGATCCTCGCCACGCCCGAGGGGCAGCGCGACCCGTATCCCCGCTACGAAGCCCTGCGGGCACTGGCACCACGCCACCGCAGCAGCACCGGGCGGATCTGGTACCTCACCGGCTACGCCGACTGCCACCAGGTGCTCCGCGACGGCCGGCTGGGCAAGGACCCCGACGGGCGTTTGACCGATCTCGTGACGGGCACGGTCCGCGAGCGCCGCGACATCGGCACGCCGCCGCTGCTGTTCCTGAACCCGCCCGATCACACGAGGCTGCGCCGGCTCGTCAGCCGTGGTTTCACACCCCGGAGGGTCGCGGCCCTCGAGGCCCGCGTCGCGGCCATGACCGACCAGTGCCTCGACGAGCTGGCCGACGCGGGCAGCGGCGACCTGCTCGACGTGCTCGGGTTCCCGTTGCCGGTCCGCGTGATCGGCGAGCTGGTCGGGGTTCCGCCCGAGGACCGCGACCGGTTCCGGCCACTCGTTCGAGCGGCGGCCACCAACCTGGAGCCCGGGGTAACCCCAGAGCAGCTCGACGCTTCGGCCGCGGCGATCGGCGAGATGGCCATGTACTTCTGGGCGCTGTTGGAGGAGCGTCGCCGAGCGCCCCGCGACGACTTGATCTCAGCGCTGGCCGAGGTCGAAGACGGCGGCGACCGGCTGAGCGAGGAGGAGCTGATCGCCACCGTGATCTTGTTGTTCGCCGCCGGGTTCGAGACGACCACCAACCTCATCGGCAACGGCGTCGCGACCCTGCTCGGTCACCCCGACGAGCTCGCTCGGCTCCGTTCAGACCCCGACCTCGCGCCGGCGGCGATCGAGGAGATGTTGCGCTACGAGTCGCCGGTCCAGCTCGACGCCCGGACGGCCCTCGAACCCACCGACACGCTCGGTCTGCCGCTCGAGCCCGGCGACGTGGTCGTGACCCTGCTCGGTGCGGCCAACCGCGATCCGGCGGTCAACGCCGATCCACAGCGGTTCGACATCGGCCGGCCCGAGATCACGCACCTCGCCTTTGCCACCGGCATCCACCACTGCCTCGGCGCCGCCCTCTCGCGGATCGAGGGCCGGGTCGTGCTCGAACGCCTTCTCGCCCGGTTCGGATCGATCGAGCTGGCCGAAGACACCTTGCCGTGGCGTGACACGATCACCCTGCGAGGTCTCGAGCGCCTCCCCGTGACCGTGTCGGCCAAAGCAACCAGGAGTCAATGATGAACCGACTTGTCGCCACCGGCGTTGCCCTCGCTCTCGTCCTCGGCGCCTGCGGTGACGACGACGACACGGCCGCGGATCCGGCGGACGTCGCCGAGTCCGCTTCGACGACCGCCGCGACTGTGGCGGTTTCGACGACGACCGAGCCACCGCTACCGGTGATCGATGCCAGCGCGCTCAGCGAACCGGGGTCCTACGCGGTCGGCGTGACCACACTGCGCCTCGACGACCGCGATGTCGAGGTGTACTACCCGATCGACGCGGCGTCGGCCGAGGGCCTCGAGCGCGACGCCTACCGCCAGCTCGAGTTGTTCCCGCAGGCGATCCAGGACCTGCTCGCCGAGGTCAACACCGAGGTCGTCATCGACGCCTTCCGCGACACGCCGGCTTCCCCCGATGGCCCGTTCCCGGTCGTGATGTACAGCCACGGCGCGGGAGGGTTCCGCAAGATGGCGACGTTCTCGTTCGTGCACCTGGCGTCATGGGGGTTCGTCGTCACCACGACCGATCATCTCGAGCGGGGTCTGCTCGCCGCCAACGGGATGCTGGAAATCGAGCCCGACCCCGAGGCCGACGAGCGAGACCTGATCAACTCGCTCGACCTCGTCGCGGCCGCCAGCGACGATCCGGCAACGGTGCTCGCCGGGGCCGTCGATGCGAGCCGGGCGATCGTCGTAGGACACTCGGCCGGCGGTTTCGCCGCAGCGCAGATGGCGCAGCTCGACGATCGCATCGCCGGTTACGTCAGCTGGGCATCAGGGGGCGACCCCTCCGAGTCCCTGCCGGTCCAGCCCGCCCTGTTCGTGGTCGCCGATGGCGACCAGACCATCGACCCGGCACGCTCGCGGGAGTACTACGACGCGTTGCTCTCCCCTCGGCAATGGGTCGTCCTCGACCGCGCCGGTCACAACAGCTTCACCGACCAGTGTGCGCCGATCTACGACCGGGGTGGATTGGCCGACCTGGCCGCAACCCTGGGTCTGCCGCCAGAGCTGGTCGCCTCGGGCGAGGAGGGTTGTCTGCCCGAGCAGTACACCGACCCGCGGCTGCTGTTCGACGTGTTGAACCACACCACCCTCGGCTTCGCGCTGACCACGTTCGAGCTCGCCGACATCGGCGACGCACTCTCGCCCGCTCGACTCGCCGAGCGGTTCCCTGGGCTCGTGGAGACGAGCGAGATCACTGCCGCCGGCTGAACCCCGACATCGAGCGCGAGGCGAGGGTCGCGCTCGTCAACGGCGGGTGGACTGGGCCTCGGTAGCGAGGTCGGCTCGGTACGCGGCGACCGCGCCGGCCAGCTGGTCGGGCGTCCAGCCGAGCCGCGGGCCTATCAGCGCGGCGACGTCGTCGAGGGCCGCGGCGGTGGCCGACCCGTCGAGCAGCCGGCATCGGGTACGGCGCGACAAGACATCGTCGAGGGTCGTGGCCATCTCGTGATCGACCGCCCACACCGCTTCGACGCGCTGGTACGGCAGGCCCGCCACGAGCGGCAGGCCGAGGCTCGGGTCGTCGGCCACCAGCCGGTCGAGCTCGGGGCGCTCGGTGCCGTAGCGCCGGTTCAGGTGTCCCGCCGCCACCCGCCCGGTCTCCGGGGCACCCCGGAGGCGCAGCCGTTTGGTGCCCGACGAGTGGTGCCGACCGAGTATCTCGCACACCTCGTCGACGGTGTCGACCGCCATGCGCCGGTATGTCGTGAGCTTGCCACCGGCCACCGTGACCAGCCCGCTCGCCGACCGTTGCACCGTGTGGCGCCGCGACAGATCGGCCGTCCGGGCCGACGTCGCCCCCCGCACCAACGGTCGCAATCCGGCCCAACTACCGGTGACCTGATCGGCTCGCACCGGCTCGACGATCACCGAGTTGACCGCGCCGAGCAGGTAGTCGACATCGTCGGCGGTGCACGCTGGTGAATCGAGCGGCCCGTCGTAATCGGTGTCGGTCGTGCCGACATAGCAGTGCTCGCCCCACGGCACGACGAACACCGAGCGCTTGTCGCCCGGTACCGGGACCACCGCGGCGATCTCGGCCCGGATCAGATCCCACGGCACCGTGATGTGCACGCCCTTCGCGGGCCGGATCGTCTCGTGGCGGACGCCGTCGTCGAGCGAGGCGATGTCGTCGGCCCACACTCCGGTGGCGTTGACCACCGCCCCGGCCGCGACCTCGACCATCCGGCCGGCGCCGACGTCGACGGTCGCCCCGTCGACCCGACCGGCGGCATCGTGGCTCAGCGCGACCACCCGGGCGCGGTTGACGGCGACGGCACCGAAGTCGAGGGCGGCGCTGCGGATGATCGCCAAGGTGAGCCGGGCGTCGTCGGTGCGGGCGTCGTGGTACAGGTAGGCGCTGGCCAGGCGATCGGCTCGGAGCAGCGGCCATCGCTTCAACGTCTCCTCGCGCGAGAGCCGGCGGTGACGCTTGCCGATGCGCAACCCGCCCGTCAGGTCGTAGCCCCACATGGCGCCGCCGAGGGCCCGGGCCACCTTGGGCGGAAGGAGGCCGTCCTTGCTGAGGATCGGGATGAGGAACGGCAGCGGCTCGACCAGGTGGGGCGCGTTGTCGAGCAGGATCTGGCGTTCGGCCAGCGCCTCGTAGACGAGGCCAATCTCTCCCTGCTGGAGGTAGCGGAGCCCGCCGTGCACGAGCTTGGACGACTTCGACGACGTGCCCGACGCGAAGTCGCCGGCCTCGACGAGCGCGACCCGCATGCCACGCGACGCGGCGTCGAGCGCCACCCCGGCGCCGGTGATCCCGCCCCCGATGACCAGCACGTCGTAGGTGCCGTACCCGAGCAACTCGATAGCGGCGGCGCGGACGAACGTGCCCGAGCCTGGTCGTCGCTTGACCGGTCGACCTGGTCGCACCAACTCGCGGAGACGTTCGACGATTCGCACGCCGCGAGGTTACCGGCGGGCCAACTTCGACAGGATTGCCCGGTTCGGTCGCCCGTCTATGAGACTGAGGCGGTGACCGCCTCGATCCCCCGCATCATCTCTGTCGATGACCATGTCGTCGAACCACCTGACCTGTGGACGGCGCGCCTGCCGGCCAAGTACCGAGATGTCGCGCCCCATGTCGAGCGCGACCGGATCACCTTCGACTTCAACCCCGCCCAGGGCAAGATGGCGATCGACCGGGGCAACCCCGACGGCGAGTGGTGCGATCTGTGGTGCTTCGAGGACACCGCCATGCCGTTCCCGAGCACCGCGGCGTGGATCGGGCTCGGCACCATCGAATGGCAGGCCGTCACCTACGACCAGCTTCACCCCGCCACGTGGAAGCAGGCCGACCGGCTGGCCGCCATGGACGACAACCACGTCGAGGCGTCGCTGTGCTTCCCCAACACGCTCCCCCGCTTCTGTGGCCAGCGGTTCTACGAAGCGGCCGACCACGGCCTCGGCCTGGCGTGCGTCCAGGCCTACAACGACTGGATGATCGACGAGTGGTGCGCCGGCGACGGCTACGGCCGGCTCATCCCCATGACCATGATCCCCCTGTGGGACCCTGCGCTGGCCGCCACCGAGGTGCGTCGGTGCGCGGACAAGGGGTCGTTCGCGGTCACGTTCTCGGAGGACCCGTCCAAGCTCGGGCTGCCGTCGGTGCACGACAAGGGCCGGTTCTGGGACCCGTTCTTCCGGGCGTGCGACGAGACCGGCACGGTCATCAACATGCACATCGGCTCGTCATCGACGATGCACACGACGACCGCCGACGCGCCGTTCATCGTGTCGTCGACGCTCACGTTCTCGAACTCGATGGACTCGCTCGTCGACTACATCTTCTCGGGCACGCTCGCCCGCTTTCACGGGCTGAGGATCGCGTATAGCGAGGGCCAGGTCGGGTGGGCGGCCTACGTGCTCGAACGGGCCGACAAGCTCTGGGAGCAGAGGGGACAAGACGGTGTCTTCGGCGCACCCGTCCCCGAGCGCCCGTCGAGCTACATCGCCGACCGGGTGTATTTCTGCATGTTCGACGACGAGACCGGGCTCCAGTTGCGCGACCGGATCGGGATGGACCAGATCACCTTCGAGGTCGACTTCCCGCACGCCGACACCACCTGGCCCAACACCGAGAAGATCGCCACCGAGATGTGCGCCGGCGCCGGCCTCGACGAGACCGAGACGTGGAAGCTGCTCCGCGGCAACGCCATCCGCGCCTACGGCCTCGACCGCTGGGGCATCACCGCCTGAACCGATCCCGCAGGCGGGACCCGGCAAGCACGGCTGAGCCGACCACCTTTCGCTTGAACGTGATGCGAGTCGTACGATCGGCACCATGACTACGGGAATTGCACCGTGACGACGGCGATGGCACCGTGACGACGGCGTTCGTGCTCTCGGGGGGTGGCAACCTCGGCGCGGTGCAGGTCGGCATGCTCCAGGCGTTGGCGGCTCACGGCGTGCGACCCGACGTGGTCGTCGGTGCGTCGGTTGGCGCGGTCAACGCCGCGTGGCTCGCGGGACGAGGCCACGGCGCCGACCTCCGCGAACTCGAGGAGGTGTGGTGCCGGCTCAAGCGCTCCGACATCTTCCCGATCCAGCTGCTCGGAGGCATGTGGGGATTCGTCGGGCAGCGCACCCACATCGTGCCCGACACCGGACTACGGCGATTGCTGAAGCGCGAGCTCACGATCCGGCGGCTCGAAGACGCGGCCATCCCTCTGTACGTGGTGGCGACCGACATCCGCACTGGCCGCGACGTGCTGATGGACCGCGGTGATGCCGTCGAGGCGGTCTGCGCCTCAGCCGCCATCCCGGGGGTGTTCCCACCCGTGGTGATCAACGGTCAGACCCTCGTCGATGGGGGCGTCGTGAACAACTGCCCGATCTCTCACGCGCTCGCGCTCGGCGCGACCCAGGTGTGGGTACTGCCGTGCGGGTACGCGTGCGCTCTCGACAAGGCACCCCGCGGTGCGCTCGCCACCGCGCTCCAAGCGATCACGTTGCTCGTGCAGCAACGCCTTCACGTCGACCTCGCCCAGTACACCGGCCGCTTCGACCTGCGGGTCGTGCCGACGCTGTGCCCGGTCAGGGTCGTGCCGACCGACTTCAGCCAGGGCCGCCAGCTGGTCGACGGGGCGCGGCAACAGACCGAGGCCTGGCTTCGCGACCCGAGCTCGTTCCCGTCGGAGTCGCTCGACCTGCACGCGCACTAACTGGCGTTGCCGTTGTCGATCACGCCTCGGACGGATCGGCGACCCAGGCGGAGAACACGGGCACGCCGGCCCACGTCGTCGACGCGGCGGGCTCGACGACCGCCACCACGGCGTAGGGGTGAGCGAACCGGATGTCGGCCAGGCGCTCGGTGACGGTCCGCCGCTGCGGCGCCGCGGAGCCGGCGCGCATCCCGATCGCCGTGACCGCGGCGGCCTCGAACCCGAGCCGGGTGTACGACGCCATGGCGACCTGGCGCGCATCGAAGGTGAACGGAGCGAACGCCGGATCGGCGAAACGTTCGAGCACTGCGGCCGCCTCGGCGAAGCCGACGTCGGCGCTGAGCAAGTCGTGCTCGGAGCGGGCGTCCCACGCCGGAAGCACGAGCGAGCGCACGTACTCGACGCGATCCGGTCCCGATGCCGGGCGCTCGACGACGCGCTCGATGATCGTCCACGAGTGCCCGTCGCCGAGCGGCAGATCGAACAGCGACCGGCGAGCCGACGCGTCTCGCTCTACCAGGGCAGCCGCGACCTCGTGCGCGGCGACCAGCACCGCGCCCGCGTTTACGTTGGGCGCGGCGATCACCGACACGACCAGCAGACCATCGGTGGAACGAGCGGCGTGCACCGCCACGTCGCCAGCAGCGGAGGCAGCCAGGAACCGCTCGTGCCGGGGCGGCGCCGAGAGCGCGCTGTTCACCCGCTCTGGCCACGGGCCGCCCATCTCGGAACTCGCTACGACGTCGAACGGTTCCTCCCACGAGACCCGGGTGACGAGTGCCGAGGCGAGCACGAGCGCAGTCAGGGGATCGAGGGCGATGGGGAAGCGGTCGATCAGCCCATGGGTGTGTCGGCGAGCCCACTCGTCGGCACTGGCCTGGTCGGGGACGTCGCCCTGCTCGACCGGGCCCGGGAGGTCGGTCAGCCACACCTCGGCTTCGGCGGTCAGGAACTGCGATCTCGCCCAAACGGCCGCGGCCGCGCCGACGACCGCTGGTGGATCGGCGAGGAGGGAATCGGCCCGCTGCGCCGCGTCGACCACGTCGGTTCCGAGCAGCGACTCGATAACGATCCCCTGCTCACCGGTAGCCGCCGGACCGACCAGCGCGAGAAGGAGCCACGCCCCGAGCGGCGACGACACGCCATGCCCCCCGGCGGTAACCGCCGAGTCGAACCGCTCGGCGTAGCGCGCGATCACGGCCGCGGTGACAGATGGCGCGCTCGACGCACCAGGAGACGGCTCACGCCCGAGCAGCCGCCGCCACCAATTCATGGTCGCGCGGTCACCGTCGCGGTGTCAGCCCCGCTTCGCAGCAGCGCGCCGGCCCGGGCGTCGAGGACCTCGCCGCGCTCAACTAGCGTCGAGCCGTTGACGACGACGAGGTCGACGCCGATCGCCTCGGACGTGAGTCGGGCGGTGCCGCCGGGGAGGTCGTGGCGGGTCACGATCCGGTCGGCGTCGACCGTCGCCGGGTCGAGCACGACGAGATCGGCGTGGTGGCCGGCGACGATCGAGCCCCGGCCTCGCAGGCCGAAGTAGGCGGCGGGCACTGCGGTCATCAGCCGAACGACCTCCTCGATCGGCATGACCCCGGTGGCCCGGACGAATTCGGCGAGGAAGCGGGTCGGATAGCGGGCGCCGCACATGCGGTCGAGGTGGGCGCCGGCATCGGAGCCGCCGACCAGCACCCGCGGATCGCGCAGCACCGCGGCCTTGGCACTGGTGAACCGGGCCGTCGGCTGGAACGAGGTCCAGAACACCGTGCGCAGCTCGTCGGCCACGACCAGGTCGAAGACGACGTCGATCGGTTCGGCCCGGCGCTCGGCGGCGACACTGCCGATCGTGCGCCCGACCAGCCCGGCGTTGGCGGGCGTGAACACCTCGCCGATCTCGTAGTTGGCCCAGTTGGCCATACCGCTCAGCCGGCCGATCGCCGGATTGTGGGCGGCGGCGTCGAGCCGGCGGCGTTCGGCCGGATCAGCCAGTGCGGCGATCTTCTCGGGCACCGAAAGCCGGAACCAGTCGGCCCAGCCCGGGACCGAGAACAAGGCGACGTAGTCGGCGAAGCAGATCCGGCCCGGGCCACTGGCCGGCATCGACAGTGCGGCCACGCGCCCGCCGCGCTCGGCGGCACGCGTCGACACCGCGAGCTGGTGCTCGTGCTGGCTCGGGTCTTCCCCATCGACGATGAGCACGTTCCAGTTGAGCGGCCGGTCGGCGACCATCGACAGCTCGACCATCAGATCGCTCTCGTCATCGGAGAACTGGCCCATGCACCCGCTCGTGATGAACTCGAGGGTGGTGCCCGGGTGACGCCCGGCCTCGGCGGCTAGGGCCAGCAGCTCGGTTCGGCCGGCCGCCCGGGAGGGCACCGGCTGACCGTCGCCATCGGTGTGAGCCACCGATTGCGAAGTGGAGAAGCCGAGGCCACCCGCCCGCAACCCGTCAGCGAGCAGGGTCCTCATCGCGTCGACCTCGGCCTCGGTGGCCGGCCGGGTCGCGGCTTCGTCGCGCATCACGATCCGCCGCAAGGCCGAGTGGCCGACCAGGAATCCCGCGTTCACCCCGATCCGACCCTCGAGCCGGTCGAGGTAGTCGCCGAAGCTCCGCCAGTCGAACGGCACGCCGGCTTCGAGCGCGGCCAACGGCATCCCTTCGACCCGGGCCATCATGTGGCGCAGGAAATCGGCGTCGGCGGGGTCGAGTGGCGCGAGCGTGAAGCCGCAATTGCCGCCGATCACGGTCGTCACGCCGTGCAGCGACGAGGGCGTGGCCGCCGGGTCCCAGAACAGCTGGGCGTCGTAGTGGGTGTGCACGTCGATGAACCCCGGGGCGATCACCTGGCCGCCCACGTCGACGCGGCGCCGGGCGGAGCCATCGACTTCGCCGACCGCGACGATCCGCCCACCGGTGACCGCCACGCCGCCGCCGAAGCCCGGCCGGCCGGTCCCATCGACGATCACGCCGTTGTCGAGCACCATGTCGTACACGCGCCGATCTTTACACGCGGCCGGCAACGTGGGACCCTGCGAGCATGAACGAGCGCTACACGATCGTGTCAGCCGACGGCCACGCCGGACTCAAGTGCGAGGAGTACCGGCCCTACCTCGACGGCAAGTACCACGACGCCTTCGACGGGTTCCTCGCCGAACGAGAGGCTCGCCGGGCCGACCTGCTCACCGTCAACTACGACTACATCATGGGCTGGGAGACCGAGCACGAGGAAGGCCTCCGGGGCGCGTGGGACGCGGCCATCCGTGACAAGGAGCTCGATGCCGACGGTGTGGCCGGCGAGGTCATCTTCGCCGACTCCGACGCCGTGACCGGCATGGAGTCGCCGCCGTTCGGCGCCGGGCTGTCGGCCGGCGCCATTCAGGATCCCGACCTCGCCTTCGCCGGCGCGCACGCCCACAACCGGTTCCTCGTCGAGCTGTGCTCCGACAACCCGGTGCGCCGGGCCGGCATCGCCCTGGTGCCGATCAGCCACGACATCGCCCGGGGCGTGGCCGAGATCGAGTGGCTGGCCGGCAAGCCGGGCATCCGCGGGATCATGATCCCGACCATGTGGCACGACCGCCTGCCCTACAACCACGCCGACTACGACCCCATCTGGGCGGCGTGCCAGGAGACGGGTCTCGTTGTGCACACGCACTCGGGCGAGGCACCGCACAACGAGTACAACGACCACGTCGGCATCTACCTC
The DNA here is from genome assembly GCA_964390555.1 of uncultured Acidimicrobiales bacterium. Classification (GTDB taxonomy): domain Bacteria; phylum Actinomycetota; class Acidimicrobiia; order Acidimicrobiales; family SHLQ01; genus CAVTWS01. The sequence continues at coordinate 31,568 of CAYMJU010000161.1, forward strand.
GCCGAGGTCGTGTGGTGGACGGCTCGCCCGATCGCCCACCTGCTGTTCTCGGGCGCGTTCGAGCGATTCCCCGGCCTCAAATTCGCCGTTACCGAAGCGGCCGCCTATTGGGTGCCGGACATGAAGTGGAAGTGGGACCAGTACTTCGGCGGTGGTCACACGACCAAGAAGATGGCGGCGATGATGACCGGCAAGATCTCGAAGCTGCCGTCGGAGTACTTCGGCTCCAACATCTTCATCGGCGCATCGACGATGTCGAAAGAGGAGATCCGGCGCCGGCACCTGATCGGCATCGACACGGTGATGTGGGGAACCGATTATCCGCACCCCGAGGGCACGTGGCCCAACACGGTCGAGCGGCTGAAGAAGGACTTCTGCGACGTGCCGGTGAACGACGCTCGGAAGATGCTCGGCGAGACCGCCGGGCGCGCGTACGGCTTCGACATGGACGCGTTGGCGCCGATCGCCGCCAAGGTCGGCCCGACTCCCGAGGACCTCGGCCAGGATCCGACCCTCCTCGATTCGCCGCCCGAGCTGGTAGTCGCCGGAACCTGGTGGATCGACGAGTACACCGCCGCCTTCGGCGGCTGAGTCACACCACCCCTCCGAACTGGGTGGGGCGCCAGGGTCGTAGGCCCGCTGCACCCCACCCAGTTCGGAGGGGTTGGGCGGTTGGGCGGCCTACCAGGAGCGCACTATCGCCTTGTCGTCGAACGCTCCGCACGTCGAGTCGGCAGGGAAGGCGTCGAGCGGCACGTGCACCTCCTCGATGGTTGGCCCGACCTCGGCCGCGAGCGCGGCCAGGTGGTCCCAGTCGAACCCGTAGACCTTGGCGGCAGTCTCTCCGAGCATCATCTTGGTCTCCGCGACCGGCACTTCGGCGAACGTGCAGCGGAGCGCCTCGCGGGTGTAGGGCGGCGAGCCCTCGCTGTGGGGGTAGTCGGCGCCCCACATGATCTTGTCGACACCGACCGAGTACCGCACGTCGCACTCGACCTTGCGAAGGAAGCTCGCGCCGACCCAACAGTTCCGCTGGAAGTACTCGGTGGGCGTCAGCGACATCTTCGACGCCGCGTCGCCGCCGAAGCGCTCCTCGGCTGCGCCCTCGAGCGTCATGCGGTGGTGGAACCAGTCGAGGCTGGCGAGCGTGCCCGGCACCCACCCGGTGCCCTGCTCGGTCAGCACGAATCGCAGGTCGGGGTAGCGCTCGAACACCCCGGCGTACATCAGGTGCCACATGCCGCGATGCGAGAAGATCGGGATCTCGATGAGCGTGACCGCTCGGGCCGCCGCTTCCATGCCGAACGCCGGTACGCCCGCGCCGCTGTGGTGGCTGAGCGTCACGTCGAGCTCGGCGCACACCTCCCAGATCGGCTCATAACAGGGATCGAACAGCGCCGGGATGTCCGAGCCCGGCACGCTCCCCGGCAACATCACGCCGCCGGTCAACCCGGCTTGTACCCCCCAACGGATCTCGGCCACCGCGTCGGCGACATCGTTCAGCAGTATCTGGGTGAGGCCGCCCCGCTGCTTGGGCGCCTCGGCGCAGAAGGCGGCCAGCCAGCGGTTGTGGGCCTGGATACCCGCCCACCGTCGCTCGTACTCGGCGGCGCTCGGGTTGGGCGCCAGCAAGCTGGCCGACGGGAAGAACGGGGGGATGGTGTTCGGGAACAGGATCTCGGCGACGACCCCGTCGGCATGCAGTTCGCGCAAGCGGCGATCGCTGTCCCAGTTCCGGTCGGCGTCGGGGTTGACCAGATCGCCCCACGGGTTGACGAACGCGTCGGCCCACGCGTCGAACTCGTCGTGCCATCGACTCGCGAGGTACGGCCGGTAGTCGCGGAGGTCGGCACCCGCGTGACCGTCGATCGAGATGATGACGTAGCGCTCGTTCAGGTCTTGCATACGCCCATTGTCTGTCATCGGCGGGTGAACAAGCCAGTTTCCGGGGTGGCCGGGTGGCCCGATATCTGGGAGGGTGGTCGACGCCATGGGACTCGACAACCTCCGAACGGGACTGACCTTCGACGACGTGCTGCTCGTGCCGCAGCGATCGTCGATCCGCTCGCGCTCACACGTCTCGCTGCGGACGCGCCTCAGCCGGCGCGTCGAGCTCGAGTTGCCGGTCGTCGGCGCCAACATGGACACGGTGTGCGAAGAAGCGATGGCTCTGGCCCTCGCCGGGCTCGGGGGCATCGGCATACTCCATCGATTCCTGTCGATCGATGCCCAGGTGGCGATGGTCGAGAAGGTGAAGCGCTCCGACGCTTCGTTCCGGGTCGGTGCGGCGGTTGGGACCGACCACGACATGGTCGACCGGGCACGGGCATTGGCCCGGGTCGGCGTCGATGCCGTCGTGCTCGACATCGCCCACGGCCACGCCGACCACGCCATCGAAGGAGTGCGAGCCCTCAAGGCGGCGGTGCCCGACGTCGACGTCATCGCCGGCAACGTGGCCACCCGCGCTGGCGCGGCCGATCTGGTTGCCGCGGGGGCCGATGCGGTCAAGGTCGGCGTGGGCCCCGGCGGCGTATGTACCACCCGGGTCGTCGCCGGGGTCGGCGTGCCGCAGCTCACCGCCATCGCCGACTGCGCCGGCTGCGGCGTGCCGGTCATCGCCGACGGCGGTATCCGCTCCTCGGGCGACATCGCCAAGGCGCTGGCGGCCGGCGCCGACACGGTGATGATCGGCAGCATGTTCGCCGGCACCAAGGAGAGTCCGGGCGAGGTCGAGGCCACCGGTCACGGCCTGATGAAGCGGGTGCGCGGCATGGCGTCGTTCGAGGCGGTCGCGGCTCGCGCCACCCGGCAGGGTGACGAGGTCGACGACGAGTACTTCGAGCAGCGGGCGCCCGAGGGCGTCGAGGGTATGGTCCCCTACAAGGGCGACGTCGACAAGCTCGTGTGGCGGCTCATGGCTGGGGTCAAGAGCGCCATGAGCTACAGCGATGCCCGCACCATCGCGGAGTTCTGGGCCAAGGCCGAGTTCATGCGCATCACGCCGCTCGGGTTGCGCGAGAACCTTCCGCACGCCACCCTCTCCTGACCATCTCACACCCTGGAGTGCCCATGCGTCGTTTTGATGGAAAGGTCGTCGTCGTGACCGGCGCGGCGTCGGGCATCGGTCTGGCGACGGTCGACCGGCTGGCGAGCGAGGGGGCGACGCTGGCGTGCCTCGACGTGAACGACGCCGGGCTGTCATCAGCAGTCGAGGCCGCGTCGGCTCACGGCGCGACCGCAGAGTCCTGGCGCTGCGATGTGTCGTCGGAAGCCGACGTGGTCCGCGCGATCGCCGACGTCGCTGACCGGTTCGGTCGCATCGACTCGCTGGTCGCCATGGCCGGCGTGCTGGCCGCCGAACACGCCGACCAGACCACGATGGACCTGTGGAACCGCCTGATCGGGATCAACCTCACCGGAGCGTTCCTGTCGGCCCGCGAATGCATCCCGCACCTGCTCGAGACCAAGGGCAACATCGTGTTCGCGGCATCGACGGCGTCGCTGCAGGGCCACCCCTACATGGCCGCCTACGCGGCGTCCAAGGGTGGCGTGTTGTCGATGATGCACACGCTGGCCATGGAGTACGCCCGCCGCGGCGTGCGGGTCAACGCGGTCGCCCCGGGCGGCATCATCACGCCGATGACCACCGATTTCGCCGCCCCGGCCGAAGGTGTCGACTATTCACTTTTCGATCGGATCTCGCCTCTCGACACGTTCCGCGGGCCCGAGACCGTGGCCGGGGTCATCGCCTTCCTCGCGTCCGACGACGCCGTGCACGTCAACGGCGAGCACATCCGCGTCGACGGCGGCACACTGGCCTGACCGCCATACACCGTCGTGTGTATGGCGGTGTCGGCCACATCGAAGCCGCGCCAGGAGCCCCGATGACGCGCACGAACATCGACATCGACGACGAGCTGATCGAGCGGGCCATGCGGCTGTTCGACCTGCGGACCAAGCGCGAAGCGGTCCAGATCGCGCTCGAGAGGCTGGTGGGCGAAGGCACGATGAGCGTCGACGAACAGCTCGCGATGGAAGGCACGGGCTGGATCGGCGATCTCGACGCGATGCGGCGCAGCCGGGAGTTCTGATGCTCCTGGCCGACACGTCCGCGTGGGTCGAGTACCTCCGCTCCACGGGCAGCCCGGTCAACCTCCGCATGCGCGAGGCACTCGCGAGCGACGAGATCATCCTCACCGATCCCGTCTTGATGGAGGTCATGCCAGGAGCGGCTCGCGAACAGGAGTCCAAGTTGCTGCGACTGCTCGGGTCCCAGGAGTACGAGCCGACCGCCGCGCGCATCGACTGGCTCGAAGCTGCCGCGATCGTCACTGCGGGACGCCGCGTCGGCGTGACGGTTCGGTCGTCGCTCGATGCCCTGATCGCGGCGATCGCCATCCGGCTCGACGTGCCGGTGCTGCACGCCGATCGCGACTTCACGACCATCTCACAGATCTCCGGCTTGCAGATCGTGGCGACGTGAGGCTCACGGCGATTGCCGTCGCGGCGTTGTTGGCGGGCTGCGGCGCCGACGCTTCGAGCTCG
>CAYMJU010000162.1:0-13527 GCA_964390555.1 uncultured Acidimicrobiales bacterium
TCTACCCGGCCGCCAACCGCGACCCCTACGTGTTCGCCGACCCGCATCGCTTCGACGTGAGCCGCGACCCGAACCCGCACGTCGCCTTCGGCGGCGGGGGAGCGCACTTCTGTCTCGGTGCCAACCTGGCCCGGGTCGAGATCAAGGCCATGTTCGAGCAGGTGCTGTGGCGCCTGCCGGACCTCGACCTGTCCGACGATCCCGAACCGCTCCACTCGGCGTTCATCTGGGGTCCCCACAGCATGCCGGTCCGGTTCACGCCCATCTCGGCATGACCACAGGCGGTCGTCCTGGGTCGGTCAGCGGAAGACGTGGGTGGCCCACCAGCCGCCGGCGTCGTGGTGGAAACCGATGCCGACGTAGGTGTACGCAGCGTTGGTCATGTTGGCGTAGTGGCCGGGGCTGTTGCGCCAGGCGTTGTTGAAGTAGGCGCCGGCGTCCTCGGGCGACAAGGCGTCGTCGCTGTACCAGGCGATGTTCTCGCCGTAGGGGCCCGAGCTGTGGCGAAAGCTCGACGCCGCCATGGTCCGGGACCAGTCGCGGGCGTAGTTGCTCATCGTGGTGTCGAGCTGCAGGGCCGGCAGACCGACGACGGCCCGCTCATCGTTGAGCAGCCGTAGCGACACCGCGACCGCCCGGGACTGCTCGTCGGTCGGCGCGGGTGCTGGCGCGGCGGTGACCGGCGGCGTTGGCGGCGGGAGGGTTGGCGGCGGGGCGAGTGCGGGGAGCGCGACCGGTGGTGGTGGCGGCGGCGGCGCGGTGGTCGCAGGAACGGCGGTGGTGACCGGCGGGGGCGGGACCGTCGTCGTGGTGGCCGGCGCCGCGGTCGTCGTCGTGGTGCCGATCCGCTGCTCGGTCACACGTCGAGCGGTGGGAGGAGTCGTGGAGGCCGAGGTGGGAGGCTCGCCCGTGCGGTCATCGTGGTCGAGGCTCACCGAGGGTGACGGCGTGGCGCCTTCTACGGTCAGGTCGGGGTCAGCGGGCTGGCAGCCGAGCAGCCCTCCGGTCAGTGTGGCGACGACGACGAGTTTCGCCATCGTGCGTGGCAACGGGTTCAACGATCTCTGCCTTCCCGCCCGCGATGGCGCCCAGCAGAGTAAGTATATTGCGAATCCATGACGAAATGACGTCATCCGAGTTGCGGAGAGTGAGATCGCCCGCGAGGTCGGTTCGCCGCGGGCCCAGGAGTCGATGTGCCTTACCGGCCGAAGTCCCTGGCGGCGGCGGCGTTGCTGGGTCAGCATCGGTGCATGTACCGCGATCGCACCCACGCCGGGCGGGAGTTGTCCCGCCATCTCGATCACCTTCGCGACGACGATCCCGTTGTCCTCGCCCTTCCCCGCGGTGGGGTGCCGGTCGCGGCCGAGGTGGCCAAGGGACTCGACGCTCCGCTGGACGTGATCCTCGTCCGGAAGTTGGGCGTGCCGTATCGACCGGAGTTGGCATGGGGCGCCATCGGCGAGGACGGCACCCGCGTCGTGAACGACGATGTCTTGGCGGCGGTCAACGCGCCGGCGCATGACCTTGTCGCTGTTGAAAGTCACGAGCGCCTGGTGCTCAACGAGCGGATCGCCATGTACCGCGACGTTCACCCGGCGGTTCCGCTCGCCGGCCGGTCTGTCGTGATCATCGACGACGGCCTCGCCACCGGCGCCACCATGGCGGCGGCGTGTCGAGTCGCTCGGGCCCGCGGGGCCAACACGATTGTCGCAGCGGTGCCGGTGGCGCCGCGGGATTGGGAGCACGGCCTGCGCGGTCTCGCCGATCAGGCCGTGTGCCCACAGACGCCGACGGGATTCCGGGCCGTCGGCGCGTGGTACGAGGACTTCCGGGCGATCAGCGACGAGGTCGCGCTCGCGTGTCTCGCCGAAGCGCGTTCCCGTGTAGAGCGATCCCCTGAGCTGGGCCTAGGTGACCCTCCCGAATAACGCGTATTCGCCTACCTCTGAGGTAGGCGAATACGCGTTATTCGCTGGGCTGGTGGCTGGGTTGGGGGGGGTCAGCGGTTGAGGCGCTCGACGAGCTGGTCGAGGTGAGCCTGGTGCTCGTACATCTGGCGCAGCATCCAGAAACGCCAGAACCGGATGATGCGGTTCCACAGCAGCAACGCTGCGCCCACCACCGCCACGACTACGCAGAGCAGGCACAAGATGATCAGCTCGTTCTGGTCGCGTGGATCGTCCTTGCCGCTCGACTGGATGTAGCTCACCAACGCCACCAGTACGGCGACCGACATCATGATCGTGCCGGCGATGCCGGCGGCCTTCTCAGCGCCGCCGGTGTTGGTCTTGAGCTGGAGATCGGCGATCTCGCGCTTGAAGACCTCGACTCGGTGGCTCGACACGGTGGACGCGTCGGTGTCGGTGTTGTTGGAAGCTGTCATGAGTGACCACCCAGGTAGGCAGAGGAAAGTTCTTCTTTTAGCTCGGACGGGGGACCGACACGCGTGATGCGGCCGCTCAACATGATCGCCGCGGTGTCGGCGATCCCGAGCACCGTGCGGGCGAACTGCTCGACCACGAGGATCGAGACGCCGGTCGCGGAGACGGCGGCGACGATCTCGTACAGCTCCTGGACGATGATCGGCGCCAGCCCCATCGAGAGCTCGTCGAGCAGCAGGATCGCCGGGTCGGTGGCCAACGCCCGGGACATGGCCAGCATCTGCTGCTCGCCGCCCGACAGGGTGCCGGCGAGCTGTGATCGTCGGTCGGCCAGGCGGGGGAATTGGGCGTAGGCCCGCGCTTCCACGTCGGCGAACCTGACGCCCGTGTAGGTCGCCATGCGGAGGTTCTCGCGCACGGTGAGGTTGGGGAAGATGCCCTTGCCTTCGGGGATCGTGCACACTCCCAGCCGGGCCAGATGGTCGGGCGTGGCGCCCATGATGGACTTGCCGGCGAGCCTCACGTCGCCGCCCGTAATCGGCAGGAAACCGCCGCACACCTTGAGCGTCGTCGACTTGCCACCGCCGTTGGGACCGAGCAGGGCGAGCACCGAGCCCTGCGGGACCGACAGGCTCACACCGTGGAGCACCTCGATCGATCCGTAGCCGGCGCGCACGTCGATGAGCTCGATCAGTGGCGAGTCGGAGGCCGTCATGGCGTCGCCTCGGCCCCGAGGTAGGCCTCGAGCACGGCCTGATTGGACTGGATCTCCGTCGGCGTGCCGCGGGCGATGATCTGACCGAAGTCGAGGACGTGGATGTACTCGCACACCTTCATCACGAGCGACACGTCGTGCTCGACGAGGAGGATGCCGATCCCGTCGGTGGCGAGTCGTTGGAGCAGCCGTCCGAACTCCTCGGTCTCCTGCTCGTCTTGACCCGAGGCCGGCTCGTCGAGCAGCAGGATCTGCGGTCGTGCCATCAACGCCCGACCGAGCTCGACCCGTCGTGCCATGCCGGTTGGGATCTCCGTGACCTCTCGATCGGCCAGGTGAGCGATCCCGACGGTGTGCATGATGCGCTCGGCGTCGCCGGTGACGTCGATTCTGTTCCTGCCGCGACGCCACCGGTTGGCGATCTCGCCCGCCACCTTGATGTTGTCGCGAACCGACAGCGAGGTGAACAGCTCGAGCCTCTGGAACGTTCGGCCGATCCCGAGTCGGGCCCGCCTGTACGGCGGCAGGCGAGTGAGGTTCACGCCATCGAGCAGCACCCGACCTGACGTTGGAGATAGCAGGCCGGTCACGACGTTGAACAGCGTGGTCTTGCCCGCACCATTGGGGCCGATGAGCCCAGTGATCGTGCCGGGGCCGGCATCGAGGCTGACGTCATCGACGGCGAGGTGGCCGCCGAAACGAACCGACACGGCTTGGATCTGAAGCTCGCCGGTCATGACACACCCGTTCGTAGGTCGAGCGACTCCAGGCCGAGCGCGGCGTCGAAGCGGTCGCGGTCGGTCGGCGTGAGCGGCTCGTCGAGTCCGGCCCGGTCGAGGTCGGGACCGCTGAGGTGCAACACCTCGTGGTGGAAACGCGCGGGGTGCACCCAGCGCATGATGCGGCCTGGCACGACAAGGAACGACGCCGCCAGGATCAAGGTGAACGTCCAGTTGCCGATGACTTCCTGCCACGCGAGGAACCACAGCACCACGACAGAACCCACCCAGATCGCCACCGCACCGGGCGCCTTGCGGAGCGGGCGGTAGCCGTCCATGAGTTGCTGGGCCACGCCGCTCGGGTGCCTGCCGAGACCGATGCCGGCGATGGCGACACCCAGGAATTTCGCGAAGTTGCCGAGCGTGTCGACGAAGAGCCACTGGAGCGACGGGTAGTCCTCTCCGAGCTTCTCGAAGACGTCGGGGATGATGCTGCCCAGCACGGCGATGAAGAGGCCGGCGAGCAGAGCGCCGCTGACATACCCGATGCCGCCGACGACGGCGATCAGGAACAGGGCCAGCCCGAGGAACGGGTCGAACGTCCCGTTGGCGTTGACCGTGCGTTGCTGCGAGGTCCAAAGGAGGCCGCCGAGTCCGGCCAATCCCGACGCGATGGTGAACACGGCGAGCTTGGTGCGCACGATGTTGAGCCCGAGCGTGGCACACGCGGCCGGACTGTCCTTCATGGCCACGATGGTCCGGCCGAACGCCGAGCGGCGGAGGGTGATGAGCCCGAGGCCGATCAGCACGAACACCACCGTCAACAGCATGAGCATGTTGCGCTGACTGGCGAAGAAGTTGACACCGAACCAGTTCGGGCGCGGCACCGTGAACGTGCCGTTGGTGAACAGGTTGACCTCGTCGAGGCCCAGGATCTCCGGTCGCAGCGGATCCTGCTGACGGATGACGAGTTTGTCGACGATGATCGCGAACGCAAAGGTGGCCAACCCGAGGTAGAGGCCCCGCAGTCGTAACGCAGGAAAGGCGATGAGTCCGCCGACGACTGCGCACACGGCCACCGCCAGTACGATGGCGGCGACGGACATGGACTCCTGCCGCGCCAACCCGGTCGGCCCGACGTCGAACTGGTACGCCACGATGACGGCGATCCCAGCGAACGCATACGGCGCAAAGTTGACCTGACCGCCATAGCCGGTCAGCAGGACCAACGGCAGCGCCATGAGCCCCAGGGCGATGCCGTTCGAGAGCTGGATCACCGCGCTGTTCGCCATGATGGCCTGCAGCCCGGCGACGACCACCATCATGATCACGCCCCACACCACGGACTGACCTAACGAGGGCACGGTGAAACGTTCGCGGGTACGCGTGATCGTGGCGCCGCGCAGACGCTCCTGCGGCAAGATGAGCAGGGCCACGAACAAAAGGATCGCGGGGAGCGCGTCGCCGACGTTTCGAAACGCAGGCCACCGAGCTCCGACGTCGGACACCCACGTCCAGTAGTTGACCGCCAGGCCGAGCCCCAAGGCGCCGAGGTAGGTCAGGGGCACGCTCTTGAGCCGCCCGACGATGGCGGCCGGATAGGCGTCGAACACCAGCAAGGTGAGCGCGATGACCTGGAGAGCACCGAGGCTCGGTGCCAGCAGCACCCCGGCCAGACCGGCGAGCGCGGCACCGATGGCCCAGCTGGCCAGGCTCATACGATCGGGTCGGCCACCGTTCATCATCAGCAGGTTGCGATCATCGACGGTGGCCCGCATCGTGACACCGATACGGGTGCGATAGAGCAAGATGTACATCCCGATGGCGACCAGGACGGCGAGCACAACCGCGACCACCTGATGCCAGTAGACGACCTGTCCCAACACGTCGATGGTCTTCGTCTCGCCGAAGAATCGAGTCGGCAGGTACAGATCCTCACCGGTGCGGAACCAGATCCACGTCGCCGCACCGTTCACCGCCAAGAGCACGGCGACGGGTACCACGATCTGCGTCACCTCTGACGTGCCCTGCAATCCTCGCATGATGAGGAACTCGATCAAGGCCCCGACAAGAGGGGCGAAGACCAGGATGGTCACGGCGACGGCGATCGGGCCAGCCCAATGCCAGCCGAACCGCACCTGCCAATAGAAGATGGCGCTCAACATGCCGATGGCGCCGTGGGCGAAGTTGAAGATGCCCGAGGTGGAGTAGGTCACAACGAGACCGGTCGCCGCGATCGCGTAGATGGAGCCCAGGCAGATGCCGAGCACCGTGTAGATGAGGAAGTTGTCCATCGTCGTGAATCGAGCCGATGCGGGGTTGAGTCGGTCAGCGGACCGACTCAACCCCGCATCGGGCCACGTTCTGGGCTAGCTACCGGTCCGCCAGCTCGCCGAACTGGGTGGCGATACGGTTCTCGTCGAGCAGCACTGGTACGAGAGCGGGGGCGTCGGCGATGACGCCGATACCGTCGTCGAAGCACTCGTAGGTCCCGGGCTCGGTCGGCGCGACCCGCTCGTAGGCGGTGCCGTTGAGCCGGATCAAGGTGCCACAGTCCGGCGGGTGGTTCTCGGCGGGGTTGACCTCGCTGTGCAGGCCACCACCCGTCCACGACGTGATCGACGACATGTTGTCGATCACGCAGTCACGGGTCAGGGCCGCGCCGCAATCCGACGCGGCCTGGGCCCACAACATGAATGAGGAAGCCGTTTGCGCCCCGAGCAGGCCGATCTTCCCCCCGGAGGCGTTCACCAGGTCCAGATATTGCTGGGCAGCGCTGTCGGGTGTGGCTTCCTCGAATGGGAGGAAAGCCATCCGGATGTAGACGTTGTCCAGGGCGCCATCGGTGTTGGCCTCGGCACACAGCGCGTCGTAGTGGTTGGCGTCGGTGTAGACGGGCACGTCGAGGCCGTTGGCTACCGCCGCCTGCATGAAGAGCTGCAGGTTGGGCAGGCATGAGCCCGACCAGTAGATGCCCTGCACGCCCGCCTCTTGCAGCTGGAGCACGAACGGCGTCCAGTCGGCCTCGCCTGACGAGCTGTACTCGATGTCCTCGGACACGAAGGTCCAGCCGTAGTCGCCGGCGATGGCCAGGATCTTGTCCCGGGTCTCACGGGTCGCCGAGAAGTCGCTGACCAGCGCGCCCATCGCCTGCACGGCGTCGGGCTGAGCGGTGGCGAACTGGTGCATGCTGGCGGCTGGTGTCTCGTCGGCCGGGTTCGGCACGCCCTGGAAGACACCCGGTCCGTGGGCGAACGCCGCACTCACCGTGTACGTCGGCGCCGAAGCGAGACCGCACCCGAGGCGGATCTCCTCCTGAGCGGAGTCGAATGCCCAGCCTTGACCGACGAGCATGAAGTTATCGTCGTCGCACGCCTGCTGCATCGCGGTGGCGACCTCGAAGATCGCCCCGTCGTAGTAGTTGGTCTCGATCTGGCGACCGTTGATGCCGCCCAGTTCGTTGCAACGAGCGACCAGCGCGTTCATGGCGTCGGTCATCTCCTTGTTGAGCCCGGGAGCGGACACGAATCCGGCATCGTCACCGATGGCGATCGTGACGGAGTCGGCGGTCACGCCGCGGGTGGAGCCGTCGTCGGTGTTGGCGCCGTCACCGGGCGCGCACGGCCAGGGGATATCGCCGAACATCTCGACGGGTTCGGGCGCGGCCGTGGTGGTCGTCTCGCCGGTTGGGGCTGCGGTGGAGCCCGTAGTGTCTCCATCGTCACCGCCGGCCGGAACGGCCGTGGTCGTCTCGTCGGTGGCGGCGGTTTCGTCCTCGCGATCGTCGCCGCAGGCCGCAGCGACCAGCGCGAGCACGACGAGCAGAAGCAACCAAGGTCGGCCTAGCAATCGCATCAGATCCCCTGTTCTGTTCCGAACGGGCGGTGTGCCCACGGACACAACGACCCTAGCCGGTGCGCGTCCGATCGCTCAGTCGAGCCTTCCCCCAATCCGAATAACGCGCATTCGCCTACCTCTGCGGTTGGCGAATGCGCGTTATTCGGTGGGCTCGCCGGCGAGCCCAGCGAGGAAGGGGGTTATGGCGTCGAGGAAGCCGGGGGTGTTGCCGGAGTGGACGTTGTGGCCGGTGTTGGCCACGGTCACGAGCGTGCCGTGAGGCAGGCGATCGACGAAGCGTTCGGCGGCGTCGGCGGTGAGCAGGTCGGACTCCGCGCCGCGCACCACCAAGACGGGACAGCCGATCGTCGCCACGTCGTCGAGCGTGAGGTCGCGGTTCGGCGTGGGGATCCGGCGGTGGTCGACCTTGCTCACGTACTTCCCGTCGACCCGCCGGAGCATGTTGTACTTGACCGTGCGGGCGATGTGCTCGCGGCTCCGGAACTTGTCGTAGGCGGCGACGGCGTCGAGGAACACGTCGAGATCGTCGAACTCGACGTTGTTCACGACGAAGTTCGAGATGACCTTGGCGCCCTCGGTGGAGATCTCGGGTCCGACATCGACGATCACCAGCGCCTGGGCCAAGTCGGGGTGCTCGACGGCCATCGTAAGCGTGACGCGCCCACCCATGGAGTGCCCGAACACGATCGGCCGGTCGAGTTGCTGGTCGGCGATGAACGCCGCCGCGTCGCTCACCATGGCGTCGATCGAGTAGTCGAGCTCGCGGTTCCACTCGCTGTCGCCGTGGCCGCGTTGGTCGAGCGCGAAGACGTGGTAGCGGTCAGACAGGTGCAAGCTCACCAGGTCCCACGAGTGCGACGACTGGTTGCCGCCGTGTAGCAACAGAACTTGCGGGTCACCCGGCGAGCCCCACTCGGTGAAATGGAACCGCTGGCTGCGGATCACCGTGTGGCGCGACACGTAGCGCACGTCGCGCGAGTGCGAGATGCCCAGGTCGGTGGCGCTGTCGAGCAAGCTGGAGAACTCCGGCGACGAGGTCATGTCGCGGGCGTTGAGGTCGGGGGCGAAGTCGTTCAGGTACAAGGGTCCGACCTTACGCGCTCGGCGACTCGGCGGATCGCGCCTGGCCGAGGGCCGTGCGGTTGAGCTTGCCGGCCGGCGTGCGGGGAATGGGGTCGAGGATCTCGTAGGTCTTGGGCACCTTGTACGTGGTCAGGTGCTCCTTGCACCACGCCCGCAGCTCGTCGGTGGTCGGTGGATTCGCCGGGTCGGCGGGCTGCACGATGGCGTGCACCCGGTGGCCCCATTCGTCGTCGAGGACACCCACCACGACCTGGTCGATCACGCCGGGATGGCCGCTGAGCGCCGCTTCGACCTCGGCCGGAAAGACGTTGGCGCCGCCGGTCACGATCATGTCGGTGCGGCGGTCGGCGATGAATACGTACCCGTCGGCGTCGACCCGCGCCAGGTCGCCGACGGTCAAGTAGCCGTCGGCCGCCGGGGCCGGCGTCGCCATCCCGATGTACCGGAACAGCCGGCGGTCGGGGTCGGTGGGCCTCATCCACAGTTCGCCGACCTCGCCGACGGGCATCTCGTTGCCGTCGGTGTCGCGGATGCTCACGGTCACATCGGCCGGCCTCCCGGTCGAGCCACGGTGCTCGGCCCACTCGGCGCCGGACATCGACACGATCCCGAGCCGTTCGCTCGAACCGTAGGTGAACATGAACGCCTCGGGATCGATCAACTCCAGCCAACGGTCGACCACCCAGTCCGGGATCGTGGCGCCGCCGTACACGACCCGCTTGACCGAACGGAAGTGGTCGGGGCCGATGTCGGGGAGCCGGGCGATGCGCTGAAGCATCGTCGGCACCATCACCGTGAACGTGACGCCGTGGCGTTCGATGAGCTCGACGGCCAGCGCGGCGTCGAATTTCTCCATGACGATCGCTTTGGACCCTTCGAGCAGGCGCGGGGACAAGTACGCGAAACCGTTCACGTGGTAGAGCGGCGACACGACCAGCACGACCGCGGCCAGGTCGTCGCCCACGGTGTGCTGGGCGGCGAGGTCCTCGGCGATCACGCCGCGGATCGGGGTCACGATCAGCTTCGGCTGCCCCGTCGATCCTGACGACGCGCCGAGGTTGATCACCTCGGAGATGGCGTCGGGCAAGGCCTGGGCGTCGAGCGTCGAGGTCGCGGCGAGGTCGGTGGTCGTGAGGACCGGGCAAGCCGCGGTGTGCGTGTCGCTCACGAGCACGATCGGCTCGGCGAGGGCGAGCAAGCGGTCCATCTCCCATTGGGGCTGGTCGTGGCGAAGTGGTAGGAGCGTGGCACCCAGCTTCCATATGGCGTTGGTGACGAGGACGTGTTCGACCGAGGTCGGCAGGGCCAGGCACACGATCGAGTCCTTGACGGCGCCGTGGGACTGGAGGGCCCGGGCGATCTGGTTGGCCCGCGCCTCGATCTCGCGCCAGGTGACGGGCCGCTCGACGCCGTCGCGGCCCACGACGATCAGGTCGGCGTCGTCGGGGCGCTCGGCGGCGATCTCGGTGAGTCGCCGCCCGAAGGAGACCTCGTTCGTCGTCACTGGAGCTCCTCGGCTCGGGTACGGGCGTCGATGGCGGCTGAACGGTAGATGCCACTGGCCATGTACGACTCCTCGGCGTCGCGCCGCGCTTCGTAGACGGCGGCGCGGACCTCGTGGCAGCGCCGGGAGTCGGGCGACGCGGTAGCGGCCATCTCGGCGAGGTGACACGCGACGCGCAGGTCGGTCGTGGCGAGGACCTCGGCGCGGGCCGCCAGCACCTCGGCGCCGCCGGCGAGCGCTGCCATCTCCCGGGCAACTTCGACCTCGCGGGCCGGCTTGAGGTGGGCCGGGTTGCCGTCGTACCAGCCGCCGTACAGCCTCCACAGATTGCGTACCACGAACTCGGGTTCGTCGTAGGTGGGTCGCAGGTAGGGGAGGCCCGCCAGGTGGTCGGGCAACCGGACCTGGTGGATCACGTCGTCGAGGCGGGCCCCCGTGTTCATGAGGGTGATCGTCTGGTCGTGGAGCGATTCGAGCGCCTCGGCGGTATCGGTGAGCACCCGGACCACCCGCTCGGTACCGCCGATCGCCGGGCCGTGGGCGGGCAACAAGAGGTCCGGCGCGAGCGCCGCCATCTGGCGAAGGGCCATCGCCCAGTCCCATGCGTAGCGCTGCACCTTCTGGGGATTGCCGGCGTTGGGGAACTGCCAGATGAACAGATCGCCGACGCACACCGCGCGCTGGTCGGGAACCCAAGCCCACGTGTGGTCGTCGGTCTCACCGCGCGCGTGGTTCAAGTCGAAGGTCCGCCCGCCGACATCGAGCGCGAACGACGATTCGAACGTGACATCGGGGTACACGAACTCGCTCGGCCACGTCGGCTCGGGCAACCGGAACTGTCGCATGTTGATGTGCCCGTTGTACCCGTTGGTGAGCTGGTAGCGATCGAAGCGCGCTGGGACAGCCGCGTGCCCCACATAGCGGATCGGGGCGTGCTCCGCGGCTGCCGCGGCGGCGTCGAAAGCTGCCGCGCCGGTCACGTGGTCGACGTGCCCGTGGGTGTAGACGGCGGTGTGTACCGGCGCCCCGGACCACGTGCGGAGCTGCTCGATCGCCCGAGGTGCCGACAGCGCGTGGGACACGTCGAAGACGACAAGGCCGTCGTCGGTGTCGAAACCCACGACGTTGCTGAATGCCTCGACCACGACGACACCGTCGGCGACCTCCGCGACCGTGCCGGTGTCGGCGGAGAACAACCCCGTCATGCGAGGAGGCTCGGAGCCATCGACCCACCGCGCCGATCGTTCGAGCATCTGGGTCACGTGATCTCCCCAAGGTCGGCGGTCGCCGCCAGATCATGGAATCTCTGGTCTGGGAGATCGTACGTGCCAACCCCGGGTCAGGTTGTGAGCCCGGCCCGCCGGCGCAGCGCAAGCCCGTCGAGCACCGTTATCGAACCCCGACCGACGGTGACGATGCCATCGCGGACGGCCTCGCGCACGACTCGGTTCGCCGTCTGGCGGACCGTACCGGCCGCCTGGGCGAGCGACTCCTGAGACATGTGGATCGGCTCGCCCGCGTACGCTTCGGCGAAGGCGGCGAGCCGGCGCCACACCCGAGTCTCCGCCGGCAGCGCCGACTCGAGCGCGATCTCGCTGGTGCGGCGCACCCGCTCGGCCAGCACCTCGACGAGGAATCGGTCGAGCGCCGGGTGATCGCGGCGCACGGCTTCGAAGTCGCGGCGGGTGAGCACCCGAAGTGTGGTCGCCTCGAGCGCCCGCACGCGTCCGGTTCGACGATCGTCGGGATGGACGAGGGCCAACTCGCCGAACAGCTCTCCGGGCTGGACGACCCGGACCGTTACGGTCTGGCCGTCGTGGGTCGTCATCTGTACCTCGAGGCGACCGGAGTCGACGATGAACATCGAGTCACCGCGGTCGCCGTCGTTGAAGACGACCTGTCCGGCCGGGTACTTCCGTTGCTGGAGTTTGCTGGCGAGCGCTTCCCGGTCGGGGGCCGCCAACCGTTCGAGGAAGCTCGACCGCACCGCCATCAACCAGTCCTCCGACGCGTGACCGCTATCGCGTTTGGTCGCGGAGTGTCGCACATGCGACAGACAACGCTGACGGCTTGAAGCATCGTCGGCTCAACCAACATCACTAGGAGAAGATCATGCTGCTGTTCACACGAATTGTCACCCCGGTCGGTAGCCCGAGACGAACGCTCGCGTTCGCGGCCGAGGCGACAGCGTACGTCAACGCCAACAGCTCACTACAGACCACCGCCTGGGCCGCCAACTTCGGTTTCCCCATCGGCACCATCGGCTGGTCGGCGCTCGTCGACTCGCAAGCCGAGCTGGCAGCCGCCACGTCGGCGCTGCTCGGGCAGGGCGCCTACCTCGACTTGATCGAGTCGGCGGCCGACCTGTTGGTGCAGCCAGGCACCGACCATCTCCGCGAGATCATCTACGGACAGCCCGGCGAGCCTCCGGCGGTCGGCAGCGTCGCGGTAACGACGACCGCGACCGCGGTGGTCGATCGGATGACCGACGCGCTCACGTGGTCGGTCGAGATCGCGAAGCACGTCGAGGGAGTCGTCGGTTCGCCGGTGGCCGTGTTGACCGATCTGTTCGGAACGATGGGACAGATCACGTGGATCGGCGTGGCGCCAGACATCGCAACGGCCGACGCGAACCGGATGGCAACCAAGGGCGACACCGGCTATCTCGCCAAGCTCGCCGGATCGGCGGGGTTGTTCATCCCCGGTTCCGGCCACATCAGTCAGGTCACGCGCTTCGCGTGAATCTCGGGCGACGAGCGGCGCCGCCAGGCACTCGTCGAGTGGACCCGGGCGCCGTTCGCTCGCCAGGCCCACGCTCGTGAGGAGCACCTCCTGCCCCTCATGGTCGCGGCCGGGGCCGCCAACGAGGTCGCGGCGCGGCCGATCTTTCGCGGCACGGTCATGGGCACCGCGATGTCGTGCTGGCTGTTCGACTGACGGTCGTCCCAGACCGCCCGAGCGTCGGTCATGGTGGTGGCTGATGGGTCTGCGCAGCTTTGACGAGTACGCGGCCGGCGTCCGCGACGGCCGCGAGGTCTGGGTCGACGCCGATTACGCCGTCAGCTTCGCCATCCCACTCGCCACGCCTGGGTTGCGAATGATCGCCGAGGCGTCCTCGCGGGCGGCCGGACCTACGACGTGGCGTCGTGTGAGCGATACGCCGGCCTCACCGCAGGTGTCGGCATCGGTGTCGAATAGCCCAGATGTCGCGACGCGGTGAGGTCACCGCTCGGCGGCGGGCGGGCTTGCTTGCACTTAATCATCGCA
>CAYMJU010000163.1:0-54891 GCA_964390555.1 uncultured Acidimicrobiales bacterium
GCCGGAGTCCGAGCCGCTGTCGCTTCCCGAGTCGGAGCCGGAATCGCTACCGGAGTCCGAGCCGGAGTCCGAGCCGGAGTCCGAGCCGCTGTCGCTTCCCGAGTCGGAGCCCGAATCGCTGCCGGAGTCATCGCCACCCGAGTCCTCGCCGGATCCACCCGGCGAGCTCGATGGCTCGCCCTGACGGCCGCTCGAACCGGCGCCATCGCGCAACTCACGTGCCGAGCCCGCGATCGCCTCGGCAGCCTCGTCGGCGGCCTCCTGGGAGCCCACGCTGGCGCTCGCCGCCTCGTGGGACGCCGCGGCTTCCCCGAGAGCCGCCGCGGCCGCCGAGCGATCCCCGGCCGCCAACGCCGCCGCGGCTTGCGCCAACGCTTGCGCGGTGGCCGGATCGCCCAAGGCTTGGCTGGCCGCCAGGTCCTCGAGCCGGTCGGCGAGAGCCGCGGCTTCGGCATCGGACAAGTCGTCGAGCTCGCCGGCCAGTTCCCGGAGCTGGTCCGCTGCGGAACCACCGTCGGTTCCGGTCAGTGGATCGGCAGCGAGGGTCTGCTCGAGGCCCTGGGTGGCGGCCTGCTGGGACAACAGGTCCCGATCGACGAGAGATTGCAGCTCCTGCTCGGCCTGGGCCAGTGCTGACAGCGCCTCGTCGAGATCGTCGGCCTCGCGGAGCTCGGCGATCAGCTCATCGAGCTCGGCCGCCGCTTCGGCGCCGTCGGGTGTCTGCCGCAGCGAGTCGGCCAGCTCCGCCAGTTCGTCGGCCTGCGCGTCGGCCGCGGCCTGGGCCGCGGCGCGGGCGGACCGTACGCCGTCTTGATGGTTGGGCCACAAGCCGAGGCCAAGCGCGAGCGCACCCAGTCCGGCGGCCCAGCCGACCCGGCGAGGGAGGACCGACCACGCAATGGCGTCCGCGGGCCCGACGCCGTGGAGCTGGGCCGCGGCGCGGTCGTGGATCAGCGGCCCGAACGGCACCTCGTCGGGCGCGATCTCGAGCGACGTGGTGATGACGTCGGCCGCGTCGAGGCCCCGGTCCGCAGCCCGGGCCGCGGTGTGTCGTGAGATGCGGGCCAGCGCGGCGATCACCGCAACGACGACCGCGGCCGCCGCGACGAGGCCGAGCGCCAGCGGTTCGGGCCACCCCCACGGCCGCAGCCGGCCCAGCAACACGAGGACCGTCGCGACACCGAGCACCGGCGCGGCGACCAAGGTGGCGGTATCGAGAGCCCACGCCACCCGCAGCCGCCGGGTCACGCCTCGCAGGAACTCGTCGACCGGTCCCATGTCGTCGTTACCGCCGCTACCGCTCGGACTTCGCCGGGGTCCGGAGGCGCCGCGACCCCGCGGCCATGGCGGCCACCGCCAACGCCGTGAGGGCGATCAGGCACTCGATCCAGAACGCCAGACCACTGCCATCTTCGTCCTCGAACGCCGACGTCGCAGTCGACGCGCCCGGGGCCGGCACCGGGAACGGGCCGGGCACGATGACACCACTGTTGGTCGACTCGTCGTCGGTTGAATCGATCAGGTCGCGGATCGGGTTGAACGGCGACGACGGTTGGCGTTGGAGCCCGCTGCGAGCCGGCCCGAGCAGGTCCGCAGCCGCGGCGAGGGGGCTGGCGATCAGCAGGCGCTCGGGCGGGTTGGTCTCGTCGGTGCCGCGGCTCTCGTCGATGGCCTCGGCGGCCGCGTAGGCCACGAAGCTGCCGAGCGCGAGGAGGAGCACCACGCCGTAGGACAGCACCGTGGCCGTCACCACCCGTTTCGAGAAGCACGAGATGGCCACGCTGATGCCGGCCATCGCCAGCGCCGACACGACGACCAGCCCGATGTACTGGACGACGTCTCGAATCGAGACCCCACCGATCAGATACGACAGGGCGAGCATCGGTGCGGTGGCCACGACGAGCAGAACCACGAACGCCGCCGCCGCCCCCACCTTGCCGATCACGATCGATCGGGGCCGCATCAACGTGACCTGGAGGGGCAGCAGCGTCTGGCGCTCGCGCTCGCCGGTGATCGCGCTCGCAGTCAGCCCCGGAACGATGAACAGCACCAGGACCAGCATGAAGAAGCCGATCCACTCGAAGATCCCGCGGCCGATCAGCGCCGAGCTGGTGGCGTCGGCCCCACCGAGGGGGTTCGTCCGCTCACCGGTTTGCTCGGCGTACACGACGTAGACCACGACCCCCATCAGCGCCAGGTACGCGGTGAGTACGAACGGCGAACGGAACCCACGCATACGTTCCTTGAGCTCGCGCCCGAGGACCGGGTTGACCAGGTTCACAGCCGCGACCTCCTCGGAGCGTCCTTGCCGCGGCGCGTCATTGGACCGCCCCTGTCGTGATGCTGAGGAACAGATCCTCGAGCGTGCCGTTGACGAGGGTGAATTCCACGACCGGCCGGGCGTCGGTCGCGACCAAGCGGTGCAACAGCTCGCGCTGGGCGGCTTCGTCGGCCACCTCGTGCTCCTCGACCTCGCCACCCGCGAACACCACCTTGACGCGACGGGTACGCCCCAGGTCCGCGACGATCCGGTCGGGTCGCCCCGAGGCCAGCAGGCGCCCGGCTTCCATGATCCCGACCTCGGTGCAGAGCTGTTCGAGCTCGACGAGGATGTGACTCGAGATGACGATCGTCTTGCCCATCCGCTGGAGCTCACCCAACAGGTCGAGCAGGTCGACCCGAGCCCGGGGATCGAGCCCGCTCGCCGGCTCATCGAGGATGAGCACCTCGGGGTCGTGCACGAGCGCTCGGGCCAGGCTCAATCGCTGTTTCATCCCGCGCGACAAAGAGTTGACCATCGACGTGCGCTTGCCGCCCAGATCGACCAGCTCGAGCAGGCTGTCGATCGTCGCCCGCCACCGCCGACGCGGCAGGTGATAGCTCCGGGCGAAAAACTCCAGGTACTCGTCGACCCGGAGGTTGTCGTACACCCCGAGGACATCGGGCATGTATCCGACCACCCGCCGCACGTCACGGGGCCGGCGCACCGGATCGAGCCCCATCACGCGTGCCGACCCCGCCGTCGGCTTCAACAGCGACGCCAGCACCGAGAACGTCGTCGACTTCCCCGCCCCGTTCGGCCCGATCAACCCGAAGATCGCCCCCTTCGGCACCACCAGATCCAGATCCCGCACCGCGAACAGCTCGCCGTAACGTTTCACCAACCCCGTGATCTCGATCGCGTGGTCGGCGCCCGTCGCGCGCGCGCGGTCACTCGGTTCGCGGGCTTCGTGCGAGGGGTCGGCGCCCGTCGCGCGCGCGTTGGTTTCTGGTTCGCCTTCGGGCTCGCTGGCGCTCGCGCCGTGCGTCGAACTCATGCTTCGGCCTCGGCTTCGGCGGCTTCTTCGCGGGCGTCGATCTCGTCCTCGGTCAACAGCTCCACGAACTCCAGAACCTCACCCGGTTCGGGCTCGCGGACCAGCAGGTCGACCCGCGCGGAGCCCGAGAACAGCTGGCTGTAGTCGAGGGTGAACTCCACGACCACCATTGACTGCACCACTGACTCGGGCGGGAGCTCGGCGATGCGGGACCGAGCCGCGTTGGTCTCGACCATCAACCACTCGTCGCCGGCCCACACCCTCGCGTCGCGGGCCCAGGCCGGTAGGTCGAGGGTGAGCAGCCGGTCAGGCGACGCGGTCCCCGGAACGATGAAACCCATCACCACCTCGGGCCCGAACTGCCCGAAGTTGCCACCCCCGCCGAGGATCCGGCGGGCCACTGTCGTGTCGGTCACGCGACCATCGGGGAGGATCGGTGCCCGCCGGACCAGCGCCGTGCGACCCGACGCGATGATGTCGCCGGTGTCGGTGGTGATCGGAGCGTCGAGCTCGTCGGTCCAACCGACCACGAGGACCTCGCCGCGCGACTTCAGCACCGGCGCCTCCCGGGTCGTGAAGTCGCTCCACGCCGCACCGTTCACGATCGGACGGGGGCCGTCGATCTCGGGGACGATCGGACGGCCCTGAGCGTCACAGCACTGGAACGACACGAACGCGTCGGGCCACACCGTCATCTCCGGCTGGTTGAACGGCTGGCTGAACACCGACATGCCCCGGAGGGCGAAGTCGACCGTCTCACCGGCCGCCAGGTCCCCGAGGTTCCGCGGCGTGGCGCCCCCCGCGAAGATCGCCACGTCGGCCAGCGCGACCTGGAGGTTGTTGGTGATAGTTCCGGTGACCTGGCCATCGGTGGTGCTGGTTGCCGTCACCGCGAGCGCGTCGGTGTAGGACTCGATCGGCCCAGTGGCCGACAACCGTTCGAATGCCCCGGGGTCGAGCTCCACGGTCGCCGTGCCACCTGCGGGACCGGCGATGATGGTGACCGGCGCCGATTCGGTCAGCGCTTGACCGGGGAAGCCGCCGAAGAAGGGGTTGGTCGCCGGCGCCAGGCCCGCCCAGCCTGCGGGCAGCGTCACGCCGGTGTCGCCACCCGAGCGGCTGGTGGCCAGGATGTGGGTGTACGCGCGAGCCCCCTCGGGGCCGACGTCGATGATCGTGGCGTGGGCGAACTCGCTCGAGTCGCGCAGGCGATCGCCGAGCGACACGACGACCGCGGTGAACGCGAGGGTCGTGAGCGGGATGGCGACCCAGAGCAGCGACGGCTTGCGCACAGCCCTGAACACCGCGTAGAGGACCGGACCGACCACGACCACGTAGAGGCCGAGAACGCCGAGCAGCCACGGCAGGTCGGGCAGCTCGAAGCCGGCGTCAGCGCTCAGGGCCTGGGTGAGCGTCTCGGACTGGGTACCGAAGTTCGCGCCGGAGATGTCGCCGAGGTTCTGGGTCTCGCGAGCCGAGCGAGCGGCCGCGGGGACGAACACGCCCGCCCACGTGCCGTCGGCGATGCCCCCGCCTGACAGCCGCACTCGCCCCGAGCCGGCGCTCGCCGGTGAGTCGGGGGCGGGCTGCCATTGCTCGGGCAGGCCGGCGACGAAACCGGATTCGCTGTCGACGACCAGATCTCCGCCCGAGTTGACCCACCCGATGAGCGCGATGCGCTGGAGGTCGGTCATCTCGCTCAGATCGGTCGGAGCGACCACGATCGAGTCGAACACGTCGAGCGCGGCGGTACCGGCGTCGAGTAGGTCGGGCCCGACCGAGGCCAGACGGACCACGCCATCGCGGGACTCGTCGGCCAGGGCCAGGGTGACCCGCTCCGGCAGTTCGTCGGCGGTGGCCACGGCCTCGAGCACGCCGACGAGGACCGCGTCGGCGTCGAAACGGGGCCGGACGCTGTCGCTCACGATCGTCTCGCCGTTCTCGACCAACTCGATGGTGATGCGACCCGAGTCGTCGAACGCGCTGGTCGGAACCACGGCCACATAGCGCTTGGAGCTGCCACCGGGCACCTCGACGGGGATCACGATCTGCTGATCGGACCCGTCGATCTCGGACGTGACCCGAAGCTCGCCCGAGACAAGTCGGTCGGCGTCGATGAGGAACCGGAGGGGAAGGTGCCGGCCTGGCGTATAGGCCCCATCGACGCCGACCGCGACGCGGAGACCGACACCGGTGTCGTCCTCGCCGTCGGCTCCGTCCTCACCGGTTTGGCTGGTCTGGCCTGCCGCCGCCGGTGCAACGATCACCGCAGCGAGGAGCACCACCAGTAGCGCCACTCCCCGTCGCACGACCATCAGACGTCTGGACCCCCCAGTTGGTTCCCGGGGACGCTATAACGGGCGCGGGTAGGTGCACGATCAGCTTCCGATCGGTTTGGTTCGCCTGCTAGCCCAGCCGACAAGCCGACGTTGCTCGCTGGGTCGGCTCGCCTACTCGCTCGCCGCCCAATTCGTCCGGTGAGCGCGAATCGGGCGGCCTCGACCCGCTCGACCTGGCCCGACGCCATAAGCGCCACGAGGTGGGCGTGAACCGATCGAGCAGCCGGCTTGTGGAGCTCGCGCCGCACGTCGGTGTAGAGCACGGCGACGATCTCGCCGATCGTTCGAGGGCCCTCGGCCAGTTGTTCGATGACCTGGCGCTCGCGCCCGAGGCGGTGTTCCAGCAACTGGCCGACGAAGGGCTGCGGGTCCGGGATCGGCGAGCCGTGGGTGGGGTAGTAGGCATCGTCGTCGCGGCCGACCAACAGCCGCAAACTGGCGAGGTAGTCGGCGAGATTGCCGTCGGGAGGGGGGATGATGGTGGTCGACCAGCCCATCACGTGGTCTCCCGGGAACAGCGCTCCGGTGCTGCGCTCGGCATAGCAGATGTGGTTGGAGATGTGGCCCGGCGTGTAGAGGCATTCGATCCAGAGCTCGGTGCCCTCGATGACGTCGCCGTGCCCGACCACGATGTCGGGCGCGAACGCGGTGTCGGCGTGCTCTTCGGTCGGTGGATCGCCGGTACCGGCGGCGCCGCTCCCAGCCCGTTCGCCGTCGCGGCTGTCGTCGACTTCGTCGCTGTCGTCGACCAGTTCGTACAGGCCTTCGTCGTCGGCACTCGTCTCGGTGCGCGGGTGTGGGCCATACCCGACGGTTGCCGCACCCGTGACCGACTGGATCGCCGCCGTGGCCGGCGAGTGGTCACCGTGGGTATGGGTCACGAGCAGGTGGGTGACGGTCTCCCCGCTGACCGCCGCCAACACGGCGTCGATGTGCTCGTCGCGAGCCGGCCCCGGGTCGACGATCATCACCTCGCCCCGCCCGACGATGTAGGTCCCCGTTCCCCACGCGGTGAATTTCGAGGGGTTGTCGGCCACGACGCGCCGGATGCCGGGGGCGACATCGACGCACTGCCCGTAGCGGGGCTCGAACTCGCCGATGAACGCAGGCCCAGCCATTGCCGCGACCGTACCCGGTCAGGCGCTCGCCCTCCTAGCGGTCTCGGGTGGCGACGGCGGCGACGACCAGTGCGATGCCGATGACCTCGGTGCCCGACGGCACCTGGCCGAGCCATACCGCGCCGACGAGCGTCGCCGTCACCGGCAACAGCGCCAACAACAACGCGAACCGCGCCGCCGGCATGCGGCTGAGCGACACCTGGTCGAGGGCGTAGGGGATCACGCTCGACAACAGCCCGGTCGCCATGGCGAGCACCGCCAGCGTCGGTCGGTCTACCGCCGGGCCGACGCTGCCGGCGCAGAACGGCGCCAGCACGAAAGCGCCAGCGACCATGCCCGCGCCGAGCCCGTCTACCGCCGCCCCCGACTTCGCCACCCGTGAACCGAGCACGATGTAGCCCGCCCACAGCACCGCCGCCGCGAGCGCGAGAGCGACTCCGGTGGTGCTGCCCTCGGGCTGAACCTTCGCCAACAACACCACGCCGGCCACGGCGAGGACGATCGCCGCGGCGTTGCGGCGCGTGCGGGTTCCCGCCACGGCGACCGCGATCGGTCCGGCGAACTCGATCGCCACCGCGGTGCCGAGGTCGAGGCGGTCGATGGCCAGGTAGAAGATCAGGTTCATCGTCGTCAGCACCGTGCCGAACATCGCCGCGAGAACCAGATCGTGGCGGTTCCACGGCCGTCGCCACGGCCGGCGCCACGCGGTCAGAATGATCGCCGCGCCCACGACCCGCAGCCACGCCACACCCTGAGCGGCCATCTCGTCGAACAGGTCGACCGCGATCGCCGCCCCGATGTACTGCGTGACCGCCCCCGTGATGAACAACGCCTCGGCCGGCAATCGGTTGTTCAGCGACTGATTCGGCACGAGGGGGTTATGAGTGGCGTGACGCGAGGCGGGCGACGCGGACGAGCACGACGGCGGCGCCGACGGCAATCGCGCCGAGGAGGGCCAGCTGCATCCAGCCGCCACGATCGCCGGCGTGCTCGGGGTCGGGCCCGGCCTCGGGTGATCCGATGATGTTGTTGTACCCCGGGTTCTCGGCGGGATCGAATGGCTCGGCGGTCGTCGTCGTGCGCTCGGCGCCGTCGTCGGACTGGCCGCCCGCGGGCGCGGCGAGCGATGCGGTTCCTGCCAAGATGATCGCCACAATGACGGGCATGAACAGCAACCGCGGGTGGCGCACCACGCCGAGCACGCTACCGGAGTCGTCGCCTACGCAATCCCAGCCATCGCGGCTGGCGCCGCCCCCGCCGCCCCCGATCAGGTGGGGGATGGGCGACGTGGCGCTCGGCCTCCCGGTCATGCTCGGCGTCGCGATGTTGTTCACCATCGGGGCCTTGGTCGCGTTCGGCGAGGACAACGAGCCGGCTCTGCTCGCGATCGGGGCGGCGGGCCAGTTCGGCGCCACGCTCGCCTGGCCGTGGATCGTGACCCGCTGGAAGGGCCGGCGCAGCTTGCGGCTCGACTTCCGTTTCGAGTTCCGGTGGATCGACCTGGCGATAGGTCTGGGACTCGCCGTCGCCATGTTGATCGTCGGAACCCTGGTGGCGCTCGGTGTTTCCCGCGCCCTCGGCATCGACACCGACGAGGGAAGCAACACGGCGCTGCTCGAGGACAACGAGCATTCGCCGTGGATCTGGCTGATCGCATTCGTCGTCGTGTTCGTGGGCCCCGTCGCCGAGGAGCTGTTCTTCCGGGGCCTCACCCTCCGGGCCCTGCACAATCGGTGGGGCCAGAGGGTCGCCATCATCGGATCGGCCGTGATCTTCACGCTGCCGCACATCACGACCGAGAGCATCGAGGGTCAGATCCTGCTGTGGTCCCAGATCATCGTGTGGGCGCTGATCTGGGCGGTGGCGGCGGTGCGGCTCAACCGGCTGGGCGCCAATGTGGTGTCGCACATGCTCGTCAACGGCATTGCCACGGCCGTGGCCCTGTGGGCCTAGCGCACGCCGAGCACGAGGGTCGCGGCGGCCTGGAACATGCCGCCGATGGCGTGGGCGACCGATGTGGCGACACCCGGGACCTGGGCCGCCGCTTCACCCCGCAGCTGGCGCACCGATTCGAGCACGGCGTGGATCCCGTACATGCCCGAGTGCGTGTAGTTGAGCCCGCCGCCGGTCGTGTTGACCGGTAGCCGACCCCCGGGGCCGGTGTGGCCGTCGGCCCAGAACGATCCGGCGCCGCCCCTCTCGACGAATCCCAGGTCTTCGAGGGCCATGAGCGGCAACACGGCGAGGGCGTCGTAGAGCATGGCGTGATCGACGTCGCCGGGCCCGAGAGCGGCCTGCGCGAACGCCGCGGCGCCGGCTCGCCGAAAGGCATCGGACGAGGTGAGGTCGGGCATCTGGGCCGCGAGCGGGCGTCCCGTTGCCTCGCCGGCTCCGAGCACGAGGACCGGCGGGCGAGGCAGGTCACGGGCCCGCTCGTGCGATGTGATGACGAGCGCGCCGCCGGCGTCGGTCACCACGCAACACATCGGCTTGGTGTACGGCTCGGCCACCGGGTCGGCGGTCAGCACGTCGTCGATGGTGATCGGGTCGCGCCGAAGGGCGCGGGGGTTGCGGCGGGCCCACTCGCGTTCGGTAACGACGACCCGGGCCAGCGCAGACGCGTCGAGCCCCCGATCGGCGAGGAAGCGCGCCGTGCCGAGCGACAGCAGTGTCATCGGCCCTGCGGTGCCGAACGGCAGCTCGAATTGGCCGGCCGCGCTGTCGGCGGCGTGGCGGAAGAACGGCCCGCCGACGTGCGACCGGCCGCTCTCGCCGTGAGCGACGAGCACGATGTCGGCCTGGCGGGCGGCGATCGCCGCGGCGGCGTGACGCACGTGCGCCAAGTTCGAGCAGCCGCCGATCATCGTGGCGTCGACCCATCGGGGTTCGATGCCGAGTGCCCCCGACAGGTGAACAGGCAGGTAGGGCGCCAGCCCGGCGATGGCGACCCCGTCGACATCGGCCGGACCAAGCCCGCAGTCGGCGAGCGCACGGCGGGCGGCGTCGACCGCCAGGCCGAGCGCCGACAGGTGAGGCACGCGGCCGATCTCGGTGCTCTCGGCCGCGCCGACTATCGCCGCGCCGGTCATAACCCGACCTCGGCGGGGGCGAACAGGGGCAGGGTTTGCTCGCCGATCGACTCGTAGACCACGCGCACGCGCCGGCCGGGCGGCACGGCATCGAGCCGGGCATCTACCTCGACGACGTTGGTGAGCAACCGCGCTCCCTCGTCGAGCTCGACGACGGCCAGCACGAACGGCGGCTCGACTCCCGGCGCCTTCAGATGCGACACGATGGCACTCAAGACGGTTCCGGCACCGGCGGAGATCTCGACGGTCACATCGGCGGAGCCGCACGCCGGGCACAGCGGTTGCGGCGGTAGGTACGCGTGGCCGCAAGAGCCGCAGCGTTGGTAGCGCAGCTCGCCGACGCGGGTCCCTTCCCAGAAGTGAGCGGTCTCCGGCGTGGGTTGGGGTACGGCCCTGGACACCGTGCCATCATCGTCCACAGCCACATGCCCGAACAACGGAGGACACATGAGAGCTGTCGGGATCATCGAGTTCGGGGGTCCCGACGCGCTGCGGGTCGTGGATGTGCCCGAGGTCCACGCCGGACCCGGGGAGGTTCGGTTGCGGGTCTACGCCGCCACGGTGAACCCGACCGACACCCATCTGCGCAACGGCAACCGGGCGGCGATGTTGGCCGACATCTCGCCGCCGTACATCCCTGGTATGGACGCCGCCGGCGTCATCGACGAGATCGGCCCCGGCACCGAGACCGACCTCGCGGTCGGCGACCGGGTGATGGCCATGGTGATCCCCAAGGGCAGCCATGGCGCCTACCGCCAGAGCATCGTGCTCTACGCCGACGCTGTCGTGCGGGCGCCGGCCGGGTCGACCCACGCCGAGGCGTCGACGGTACCGATGAACGCCCTGACCGCACGGCTGTCACTCGATCAACTCGGCCTGGCGACTGGGCAGACCCTGGCCGTCACCGGCGCCGCTGGTTGCTATGGCGGCTACGTGGTGCAACTGGCCAAGGCCGACGGTCTTCGAGTGATCGCCGACGCGTCGGCCGCGGATGAGGACCTGGTCCGATCGCTCGGCGCCGACGTGGTGGTGCGACGCGGCGACGACGTCGCCGACCGCATCCTCGCCGCGTGCCCCGGTGGGGCCGACGGCCTGGCCGACGGTTCCGTGCAGAACACTCTCGTGGTGCCCGCCATCCGCGACGGCGGCGGTTACGCCTCGGTCCGGGGTTGGGCCGGTACCGGCGAGCGAGGCATCAGCTTCCACACCACCTGGGTGCGCGAGTACGACCGGCGCGCCGACCTGCTCGACCGGATCCGCGCCCAAGTCGAAGCCGGCACCGTGACGATGCGGGTCGCGCAGGTGATCCCGATGGAGCGCGCCGCCGAGACGCACAGCGGCCTCGAAGGCGGCGGCACTCGCGGCCGGTTCGTGATCGATCTGTCTTGACCTGACCTGACCTTGTCAACACGGCGCTCACAACGTGACGGCGAGGGTGGCGGCGTCGAGCATGGCGCCCTCGATGTAGCCGGCTCCGGTGCAGTCGCCAACGGCGTGCACCGGGACCCCGGCCGCGGCGAGGGACTCGACGGCGTCGGGCCGGGCCGTGATCGACGACGCGACGAGGACCACGTCGGCGGGGATCGTCTCGACCCGTCCGAGGATGTCGATGTCGACCTCGCCCGCACGCACCGCGACCGGATGGCTGTTGGCGATCAGGCGCACCCCACGCGACTCGATGTCGTGGATCAACCGCCAACGTCCCGGCAGTCCGAGCTGCGGGGCGAACACCGCCGAGTCCTCGACGACCGTGACGGAGTGGCCCTGCTCCGACGCCCGGTCGGCCAATCCCATCGCGGCCCGGCCACCGCCGAGCACCACCACCGAAGAGCCGGGAAGCGGCTCGCCGTCGATGAGCCAGGTGCCGAGCTGGTCGACGGTGAGGACCTGCCGGCCGTCGATCCCCGGCACGTCGGGCCGACCCCAGGTGGCGCCGACGGCGGCGATCACCACGTCGGCACCCACGGTGGTCACGAACGCTGCGTCGGCCTGGGTGCCGAGCCGGACGTCGACACCGAGCTTGGCCACTTGACCGGTGAGCCAGCGCAACACGTCGGCGTTGGGATCGTACGTGCGTGCCGCGTAGGCGAGCCGGCCGCCGAGTCGCTCGCCGGCTTCGGCCAGCACGACCTCGTGGCCTCGCAGCGCCGCGAGCCGGGCCGCCTCCATGCCCGCCGGTCCGCCGCCGACCACCAGCACCCGGCGACGCGCCGGGGCTGCTTCGAGCCGAAGTTCGTTCTCGCGCCCGGTCTGGGGATTGACGGCGCAGCGGACCCCCTCGTTGATGAAGATCTGGCCGATGCAGCGGTAGTGGTACATGCACGGCCGCACGTCGTCGGACCGATCGCCGCGCCCGTCGGCGCCGAGCTTGTTGGGCAGGTCGGCGTCGGCGAGCAGCTTGCGGCCCATGGCGACGAAGTCGAACGACCCGGCGGCGATCTCGCGGTCGGCGACGTCGGGCTCGATGCGGCCCACGCCGATCACCGGCACATCGACGGCGCCTTTCACGGCTCGGGCGAACTCGATGAACTTGCCGGGCAGGTGGGTCGTGTGCGCCTCGGTGTAGCCGATCGCCCGACCCGAGTGGGCGTAGGTCGACACGTGGATGGCGTCGGCCCCCGCCGCGGCGGCCAGGCGAGCGGTGACGAGCGCATCGGCGAGCGTGGTTCCCTCGATCAGGTATTCGTGGGCGTTGATCCTGATCCACACCGGGTAGTCGGGGCCGACCGTACGTCGGATCGCGGTGAGCACGTCGACCAGGAACCGGCTGCGGTTCTCGACCCGGCCGCCGTAGTCGTCGGGACGGAAGTTCGTCGTGGGGGAGAGGAACTCGTCGATCAGGTACCCATGGCCGGCGTGCAGCTCGCAGCCGTCGATGCCGGCCTCCCGAGCCCGGGCGACCGCGGCGGCGAACCACCCGGCTGCAGTGGCGATGTCGTCGTGATCCATCTCGCGAAAGATCGGCCGGGGGGCGCCTCGCATCGGCGCCTGCTGCTTCTCGGCCTCCTCCGCGGTGAGCTGGGCGAACAGGGGGTCGAACCCGCCCGACGATCGGGGGATCGACGGCACCCACATCGGCCGGCCGGCGACCAAGTCGTTGCGCCCCACCTTGCCCGCGTGGGTGAGTTGGAGCGCAACCTTGCCGCCGTGGCCGTGCACCGCGTCGGCCAGGCCTCGCAAGCCGGGGATGAACCGGTCGTCGGACACGCCGGTCTGGTTGACGTTCGACGTGCCGGTCGGGTGGGCCACCGCGACCGAACCGAGCATCACCAGCGCCACACCACCGCGTGCCCGAGCCTCGGCGTAGGCCTGCTGACGGTCCGACACGGTGCCGTCGGGGTTGCCGAGGTCGTCGCCCATCGGCGACATCACGATCCGGTTCCTCAGCTCCATCGAGCCGAGTCGCCCCGGCCGCAACAGGTTCTCGTAGCGGCTCACCTGGTCGCTGCTCGTTTCGCGGTGGCCGAACCTCGTGCGGCGAAGTCGGCCACATCGACGCGAGGTCGGCGGGCTACATGGTCCGCCTCGAGGGCGACGGCTTCGGCGAGGGACAGGCCTTCGCCGCGCCGGTACAGGTCGAGCACCTCGGTGACCGCCGACGTGTCGGCCACGTCGGCGGCGAGCTTCGCCACCCGGTCCGCCAGCTTGTCGTGAGGCACCACCTCGTTCACCAGACCGAGTCGGAGTGCCTCCTCGGCATCGACGAAGTTGCCGGTGATCGACATCTCGCGCGCCTTGCGGACCCCGATGGCGCGCGGCAGCGTCGCCGTGAGCCCCCACGACGCCACCACCCCCAGCCGGGCGTGCGTGTCGGCGAACCGTGCTCGCTCCGAGGCGACGATGAACGACGAGCTCAAGGCGATCTCGAGCGCGCCCGACACACAGGCGCCGTTGACCGCACAGATCACAGGCGTGGACATCGACCGCAACACCATGCCCGGATTGCGGTCTTGCCGGCCCACCCCTCGCTCCGCGGTCGACTCACTCGAGGTCGATAATCCGACCTCTTTCACACTGGAGGTCGATAATCCGACCTCTTTGAAATCGACACCGGCGGAGAACACCGGATCGACGGCCGTGAGCACCACCACGCGGACGTGCGGGTCGCGTTCGGCCGCCGACATGAGGCGGCACAGCTCGTTGCGCATCGCAAGGGTCAGGGCGTTCCTGACCGCAGGTCGGTCGATCGTGACCGTCATCACCCCATCGGCCGTCTCGGCTCGCATCTCGTGCATCATGCCCCCATGGTCTCTCGCCCGGTCGATCCTCTCATCCCGGGCTTGCCGCCGCGCCTGGTTCCCATCGACCGGCCCCCAGCACCTAGCGTCGGTCTGGTGCCAGACATCAACATGCCCGACAAGCGAATGACCGAGGACGAGGTCGTAGCGCAGCTCGCCGACGGCATGACGATCGGGATCGGTGGCTGGGGTTCTCGCCGCAAACCCATGTCGCTCGTTCGCGCGATCCTGCGCAGCGACTTGAAGGACCTGACGATCGTCGCCTACGGCGGACCCGAGGTCGGCCTGTTGTGCCGGGCCGGCAAGGTGCGCAAGCTCGCGTACGGGTTCGTGTCTCTCGACTCGATCCCCCTCGAGCCGAACTTCCGAGCCGCCCGCCAGAGCGGCGCCGTCGAGGTGATGGAGCTCGACGAAGGTGCCTTCTACCTCGGCCTGCTCGCCGCCGCCCACCGGGTGCCGTTCTACCCGACCCGCGCCGGGTTGGGCTCGGACATGCTCACCATGAACCCGTCGCTGCGCACGGTCCGATCGCCCTACCCCGGCCCCGACGGCGCCGAGGGCGAGGAACTAGTCGCCATCCCGGCTTTCCAGCTCGACGCGTCGCTCATCCACATGAACCGGGCCGACCGGGGCGGCAACGGTCAGTACCTCGGTCCCGATCTGTACTTCGACGACCTGTTCGCCATGGCGGCCCCGAAGACGTTCATGAGCGCAGAGAAGATCGTGCCCACCGAGCAGTTCCTCACTGAAGGCTCGATCCACACGTTGCGGATCTCCCGGATCTTCGTGTCGGGCGTCGTCGAGGCGCCCTACGGCGCGCACTTCACCGAGTGCCCGCCCGACTACGAGCGCGACGAGGCGTTCCAGCGCGACTACGCGGCGACCGCGCGCGACGACGCGGCGTGGGCCCGGTTCAAGGCCGACTGGCTCGACGTGCCGAGCCACGACGCGTACGTAACCCGGTTGAACGAGCGGGGAGGTTGGTGATGGGCCCCAACGACGCGGCGACCGACGCCACCCTCGACGAGATCTGTGTCGTCAACCTCGCCGAAACGTTCCGTGGCGACGGCGAGATCCTTTGCAACCCGATCGGGCTGATCCCCGTCGTCGCCGGGCGGCTGGCCCGGGCCACATTCGCGCCTCAGCTCGTCTACACCGACACCGTCGCCGCGCTGCCGGCGAACGACTTCCCGATCGGCGTACCCACCGCGCCGAAGGTGATCGAGTCGTGGGTGCCGTACCGCACGATCTTCGACATCGTGTGGTCGGGCCGCCGGCACGTCGTGATGGGCGCCACCCAGGTCGACCAGTACGGCAACCAGAACATCGCCGCCATCGGCGACTGGCGCAAGCCGTCGGCCCAGCTCCTCGGCCTGCGGGGCGCGCCCGGCAACCTGATCAACCACACCACGAGCTTCTGGGTGCCGAACCACTCGCTCAAGTCGTTCGTCGCCAAGGTCGACGTGGTGTCAGGTCCGGGCTACGACCGCATGGCCGCCGTCGGCGCCCCGGGGAACCGTTTTCACGAGATTCGCCGGGTCGTGTCGAACCTCGGCGTGTTCGACTTCGAGACCCCCGACCACCGTATGCGGGTCCGGTCGGTGCATCCGGGTGCGTCGATCGAACAGATCGTCGAGAACACCGCGTTCGAGCTGGTGATCCCCGATTCCGTCGACGAGTCGCGGCTACCGACCGGCGAGGAGCTCCGGATCATCCGCGAGGTACTCGACCCCAATGGCTTGCGCAAGACCGAACTCCGTTCATGAGCCGCACGCCCGCGAGCGCCAGCAAGCGAGAAGGCGAAACAGGAATCAACATGACACTCGCGACCCCCGCCACGGCCCTGTTCGGGTGCCGGTATCCGATCGTGCAGACGGGCATGGGGTGGGTGTCGGGCGCCCGGCTCACGGCGGCGACGTGCAACGCCGGTGGGCTCGGGATCATCGCCGCAGCGCCCATGACGTTCGACCAGATGGTCACCGCCATCGAGCAGGTGCAGGCGATGACCGAAGCGCCCTTCGGCGTGAACCTACGGGCGGACGCCGGCGACATCGACAAGCGGGTGAAGCACGTGATCTCGGCTGGCGTGCGGGTCGCGAGCTTCGCCCAAGCTCCCGGCGAGGCGACGGTCAAGACCCTCAAGGACGCCGGCATCGTGGTGATGCCCACGATCGGTGCGCCGCGGCACGCCGAGAAGGTCGCGGCGTGGGGGGTCGACGCCGTCATCTGTCAAGGCGCCGAGGGTGGCGGCCACACCGGGGTCATCCCCACTGCGCTGTTGCTCCCCGCCGTGCTCGACACCGTCGACATCCCGGTGATCGCTGCGGGTGGTTTTGTCGACGGGCGCGGCCTTGCCGCGGCTCTCACTTGGGGCGCGGCCGGTGTGGCCATGGGCACCCGCTTCCTGCTCACCAGCGACAGCGAGGTCGCCGAGGCGGTCAAGGCCCGGTACCTCGAAGCGAGCCTGCAGGACACCTTGGTCACGACGGCGATCGACGGGGCACCCCAGCGAGTGTTGCGCTCGGCGATGGTCGACCGACTCGAAAGGGCTCGCGTGCTGGCCTTCCCCAAGGCGGCCGCCAACGCGTTGCGGTTCCGCAAGCTCACCGGTACGCCGCTTCGCGAGCTGCTGGCCGAGGGTTGGCGCATGCGCCGCAACCAGAGCCTGCCATGGGCGCAGGTTGCCATGGCCGCCAACGCGCCGATGCTGACCCGGGCCACGATGGTCGACGGCAACCTCGACGTCGGCGTGATGCCGACCGGCCAGGGCGTCGGTCGCATCCGCGACCTGCCGAGCTGCCAGGAGCTGATCGATCGCATCGTCGTCGAGGCCCTCGCCACCCTGAGGGCGGCGCGCGACCGTTACGTTCCCGACGTCGGTGGCGACTGACGTGGATCTGAGCTTCACCGCCGACCAGGACGCGTTCCGGGCCGAGTTCCGGGAGTGGTTGCACGACCACCTGCCGGCCGAACCGCTGCCCGACATGGACTCCGAGGACGGATTCGCCCGCCACCGCGAATGGGAGGCCGTCTTGCACTCGGGTCGCTGGTCGGTTCCGAACTGGCCCGCCGCGTACGGCGGCCGCGGGTGCAGCCTCGTCGAATGGCTCATCTACGAGGAGGAGTACTACGCGGCTGGTTCGCCGGGTCGGGCCAACGCCAACGGCATCACCCTGCTCGGCCCCACGCTCTTCGAGTTCGGCACCCCCGAGCAGAAGGACCGCTTCTTTCCGCCGATGGCGTCGGGGTCCGAGATGTGGGCTCAGGGCTGGTCCGAGCCCGACGCCGGGTCCGACCTGGCCGGCATCAAGACCAAGGCCGAACGCGACGGCGAGTGGTTCGTGCTGAACGGCCAGAAGACGTGGTGCACCCGGGGGGCGTGGTCCGACTGGTACTTCTGCATCGTGCGCACCGACCCGTCGGCCGAGCGGCATCGGGGCCTCGGTTACCTGCTGGTGCCGGCCGAGTCGCCGGGGCTGACTCGCCGACCGGTCGCCCGGCTCGACGGTCAACCGGCGTTCGCCGAGCTGTTCTTCGAGGATTGCCGGGTCCACGAGTCCAACCTGCTCGGGGGCGAGGGCCAGGGTTGGAACGTCGCCATGGCCACGGCGTCGAGCGAGCGGGGCCTGAACCTGCGGGCGCCCGGCCGGTTCATGGCCGCGGTCGATCGGCTGCGCCGCCTCTACGTCGAGTTGGGCGACGAACCAGGCCGCTCGGTCGACCCGGGGTTGCGGGACCAGGTCATCAAGGCGTGGATCGGTGCCCAGGCCTACCGGTGGGCGACCTACCACCACGCCACTCGCCTGGCCGAGGGCGCGAAGATGGGCTCCGAAGCCAGCTTCATGAAGGTGTTCTGGTCCGAGCTCGACGTCGAGCTCCACGCCACCGCCATGCGGCTGCTCGGCGACCGGGCCGAGCTGATGCCCGGCGCGCCCGACGTCGTGCACGACGGCGATTGGATCGGCGGGTACCTGTTCTCCCTCGCCGGCCCGATCTACGCCGGCACCAACGAGGTCCAGCGCAACATCATCTCCGAGCGCGTGCTCGGGCTGCCCAGGAGCTAGCCGTGCGGTTCGCCTTCACCGACGACCAGTTGCTGTTCCGTGACACGGTCCGCGACATCCTCGCCGACCGGTGCCGGCCGTCTGCGGTGCGGGCCGCGTGGGAGAGCCCGACCGGGCGGGTGCCGGGTCTGTGGGCCACGCTCGCGGAAACCGGCGTGGTCGGGCTCACCGCGCCCGAGGCGGCGGGCGGGCTCGGAATGTCCGATCTCGACCTCGTGTTGCTGCTCGAAGAAGCCGGCCGCGCCGTCTGTCCCGAGCCGTTGGTCGAGCACACTGCGGTTGGCATCCCGCTGCTTCGCGACCACGCTCCTTCGGTTCTTGCTGACCGCTGGTTGGCTCCGGCCGCCGCGGGTGCGGCGACCCTCGCCGTTGGACTGGCCGCCGCCGGTCGATACGTCGTGGGAGCGACCCAAGCCGACCTGGTCATCGTGCAGCACGGCGACCACCTCATGGCGGTCGACGCCGCGGACTTCGCATGCGAGCGGCAGCGGTCGGTCGACGAAAGTCGCCGCTTGGCCTCGGTCCGCTTCGACCCCGGCGCGGCCATCATGGTCACCGACGACCCGGGAGCGATCGCGGTCGCCTTCGATCGGGGTGCGCTCGGCGTCGCGGCACAGTGCATCGGGGTGGCCCAGCAACTCGTCGACATGACCGTCGCCTACGTCGCGGCGCGCGAGCAGTTCGGCAAGCCGGTGGGCGTCCATCAGGCGGTCAAGCACCAGTTGGCCAACGCCGCTCTCGGGATCGAATTCGCCCGCCCGCTCGTCTACATGGCCGCGTGGTCGCTCAGCGAGGTGGCTGCCCACGCCAGCCGCGACGTGTCGATGGCCAAGGCAGCAGCGTCCGACGCGGTCGATCGAGCGTGTCGCGCCGCGCTCCAATGCCACGGCGCCATCGGGTACACCGCCGAGTACGACCTGCAGCTCTGGCTCAAGCGGGGCTGGGCACTGGCGGCGGCGTGGGGAGACGCTCCATGGCATCGGGATCGGGTGGGGCGAGAGATCGGTCTCTAGCTTCCCAACGGCGGGCCGCCCAGCAGGCCCCGGCGACGTAGATCCAGCCGAGCAGCGCGTCGAAGAAGTAGTGCTCGCCGCCGACCACCAAGGTGAACGCCATCGCGATCGGATAGGCCGCCAGCAGCGGTCGTAGCCACCGCGGTGAGAACGGCCAGAGCGCGACGGCGACGAGCATCGAGTACCCGCCATGCAGCGACGGGAGCGCGGCGACCGGGTTGACGCTCGCCCGGCCCTTGTCGACCAGGTCCGCGGCGCGATGGAAGTTGATCAGCCGGAAGCCGCGGGTGGCGACGCGGTCGATCTCGCCGATCTCGCCCATCTCCGACGCCATCCACGGCGGTCGCGTCGGCACCAGGATGTAGGTTGCCAGCCCGGCGACGGTGAGGATCATGAACCGCCGCAGGTAACGGGCCCACGCGCTCCGGCTGGCCACCCAGAACCCGGCCAGCGCTATCAGCGGGAACACGAAGTGCGAGAAGTAGGTGAGCGCCATGCCGGCTTCCCACCACCGTTCGCCGCGGAACGGTTCGAGGGCGTCCTGCAGCTCGACCGAGGGGACCGTGCCGAGGAACATGATCTTGTCGGCCACGATCGGCAGTTGGGTGTGGATCGGCATGCCGAGTGTGTCGGCCGCGCCGCGGGTGAGGTCGTACACCGCGAGCGCGATGGCCACGGGCAGCCAGTCGATCACGTAGCGCCGAGCGCGGTGCGTGCCGTCGCCCACCGTGATGGTGAGCAGGAAAGCCCCGGCCCACAACAACACCCGCTCGCGGTCACGCGGGACGCCCTTCTCGTCGGCCTGCCACACCAGCAAGCCCGCGAGGATGCCGAGCACGACCGTGCGGATGACCACACTCCGGGACATTCGTGCCGACACGGCCGTGGAACCTACCCGAACGGGTTCACTCGAGTTGCTCGCCTTGGGGGTTGAACCAGACCACACTACTCAAGGGCTGTGACATTGACTGGAGACACACGAAGAACACGAACAACACCCGCCCCATGGCGGTCTGGTCCGATCGACGCGCCGACGGAGGTCAGCCGGCGAGCCGGCGGCGAACCTCGGCAACGTCGGCGGTCAGCCGGTCGACGAGCTCAAGGCTGTCGATTGCGCCCGGCCCAAGCCGGTGACGAACGGCATCGGCGAGGATCTCGCGGACCAGCTGTGAGGTCGTGCAATCTCGTTCGTGCGCGATCTGATCGAGTTGGCGGGCGAGCTCATCGCTGAGCCGCACCGACAGGTGTCGATTCAACCTGGTCGGGTCATGTGCACGAATCAGGAAGAAGCGGTATGGCACTCCGCATGGCGTGCGGTGTTCGTCACGACGACCGTGCGCGGATGAGAGCGCTGGTAGCGTCGGCCGATCGTGAGATCGAACGCGGAGTTGCTCGGACAGTGCCTCGCCGCCGCCGGGGTTACCCAGGTGTGGGGTTGCGCCGTGCCGGGCCTGCGCAACCATTCGGCACCCGACGAGGTGGCCCGCGTGCTGGCGGCGGCCGACGGGCGGATGGGGCCGGGGCCGGGGGCGGCGTTGCTCGACGACCAGGTCCTCCTCATCACCGCCCGGCCGGGCGATCGGCCCGACCCGACGCCGGTCACGTCGGCCGCCCTCATCCCGCAGATCGTCGCCCGGGCCGCCGACTGGGCCGCCAACGACTCTCCCGGCGCGGCGGCGTTCCGGCTCGACGTCGAGCTCGACGCCCCGGCTCCGGCCGGCCTCGGTCCGGTGGCGGCGCCGACCCGGCCGACCGTCGACCTCGACGAGGTGCTCGCTCGCCTCGACACGGCCGAGCGGCCGCTCGTGTTCGTCGGCCCGGGAGTGGTCAGGCGCGGTCACGTCGAGGCGTTGCGCCGCGTCGCCGACGTGTCGGGACTCGGCGTGTCGAACACGTGGGGCGCCAAGGGCGTGTTCGTGTGGGATTCTCCCCACCACCTCGGCACGGTGGCGCTCCAAGCCCGTGACTTCGAGCTCGGTGGGTTCGCCGAGGCCGACGTGATCGTCGCGGTCGGGCTCGACCACGACGAAGCGCCGACCGACAGGTGGGCCATGGGCGCCGACATCATCACCGTGCCGCCCGAGCAGCTCGACGGGCTCGCTGGGCGGTGGCGCCGCCCTCGGGTCGAACCGGTTCCGCCGCCGCTGATGAGCCGCCTGAGCGCCGTGTGCATGCCGGCCTATGGGCGCACCGAGGTGCCTCTGCATCCGTGCCGGTTGATCGCCGATACGAAGGCGTCGCTGGCTACCGGCGACCGGGTCGCCGCCGATCCCGGCGGGGCGGTCGGGTTCTGGGTGGCACGGGCGTTTCCCACGTCCGAGCTCGGATCGGTCGTGGTACCCGCTACCGTCGAGCGGGGGCTCGCTGTGGCGGCCGCGATCGCCGCGGCCGGCCGGCCGAGCCCCCAGCGGGTGATCGCCATCGTCGACCAGGCCAACCCAATCGAGGGTGAGCTGATCGACGTCGCGACCCGGCTCGACGTCGATGTAGCCGTGGTCGCCTGGGGACCCGACGGTGAGATCGATTCGGTCGACGAGCTGGCCCCGGCGCTCGCCGGCTTGCGTGCGGGCGGGGTTCGCATACTGCGGGTGCCCGTCGATCTCGATCGTCTCGCCGACCTCGAAGCGGTCGCCGGGCCGATCGCGGCGTGGGGGCTGGCGTGACCGACTCGGTCATCGGCTTCGACGACGTGCTCGCCGCCGCCCGGCGAATCCGAGGAGTCGCCCGCCGGACGCCCGTGGTCACATCTCGGCGCCTCGACCACTTCGCCGGGGCTCAGCTGTTCCTCAAGGCCGAGGTCTTCCAACGCACGGGCAGCTTCAAGTTCCGGGGTGCCTACAACGCCGTCGCCAGCCTCACCGACGACGAGCGTGTTCGCGGGGTCGTGTCGCACTCGTCGGGGAATCACGCCCAGGCCCTGGCGTGCGCCGCGCAACTGGCGGGCACCACCGCGGTGATAGTGATGCCCGACGACGCGCCCGGGAGCAAAGTCGCGGCGACCGAGGGGTATGGCGCCAGAATCGTCCGCTACGACCGCTACCGCGACGACCGCGATGCCGTGTCGGCGGCCATCGCGGCCGAGGATGGCCGGGTGTTGATACCGCCCTACGACCATCCGGCGGTGATGGCAGGCCAGGGAACGGTCGCGGTGGAGTTGCTCGAGGATGTTCCCGACCTCGATGCGCTGGTCGTCTGCGTCGGCGGGGGCGGCCTGCTGTCGGGGTGTGCCACCGCAGCGGCGGCGTTGGCACCCGGGATCGAGATCTACGGCGTCGAGCCCGAGGCCGGCGACGACCATCGCCGGTCACGGCAGGCGGGGCATCGGGTCGATGTCGGCGTGCCGCGAACCATTGCCGACGGGCAGCAGACCACCGCTCCCGGCGAGCTCACGTGGCCGATCACCAATGCCTTGACCAGCGAGTTCGTCGGCGTCAGCGACGAGGCGATCCTCGACGCCATGCGCCGGTGCTTCGAGACGCTGAAGGTGGTGGTCGAGCCGTCGGGGGCGTCGGCGCTGGCGGCGGTGCTCGGCGGCGTGCTCGACCTCCGCGGGCGGCGGGTCGGCATCACCCTGTCAGGCGGCAACGTCGACATCACCCGATGGGCGTCGCTACTCGACGGTCGCTCAGACTGATGCGCATGCCTGCCCTCGACAACACCACCGCGCCCCGTCTCGTCGAGGTGCGCTCCGGTGCCCTGTTCGACGCGGGTGGACTGATGGGTGAAGAAGCGCTCGCCATCGCGGCCGCGGCTTTGTCGGATGCGACATGAGCAACCACGCGCTGGCCGCGGAGATGCGGGGGCTGCTCGCGGATCTGTCCGCCCGCCGGCTCGACGAGGCGACCGCGGCCACCTTGGCCCATGAGGTGCGCCGGCTCCGCAGCATGGTCGAAGGTCCGCGGCGAGCCAAGTGGTACGACCCCGAGGACCCGTCGGTATCGGCGAGCGATGTTCGTCGGTCCTTCGCCGAGATGAGCCTGTACCGGGGCGAGCTCAACCCGATGGCGCCGCCGCTCCGGTACTCGACTGAGTCCATCGGCGGTGTCGAGAGGGTCGTCGCAACGGTGCGATGCGGCGCGGTCTATGAAGGACCGCCCGGCGGTGTGCACGGCGGATACGTGGCCGGCCTGTTCGACGACGTGTTGGGGCGCACCATCGCGCTGATCGGCGGCGGTGCGGTGACGGGACGGCTCGACGTGCGATACCGGCGCGTCACGCCCATCGAGGCCGATCTCCGGTTCGTGGCCTGGGTCGACCACGACCGAGGGCGCCGGATCGTGTCGAAAGCGCACTGCTTCGCCGGTGAGACGTTCACGGCCGAGGCCGAGGCGCTCTTCGTCCGTGTCGACTACGGCGACATCGAGCGACAGAGCCGCGAGTTGCGCGAGGCGGCGCGATGATCGCCGGGCCGGTGGCGCCGCAATCTCACGATGATCCCGACGGCCGTCCGCACGTCGTGTTCGTGTGCACTGGCAACGCGGCTCGGTCGGTGATGGCCACGCTGTTGTTGCAGCGCGCCAACGCCGGGTACCGCGTCACCGGTTCGGGTACGCACGTGATCGAGGGACACGTGATGAGCGCACGCACGCGCGCCGCGCTGGCCCGTCACGACCTGGCCGATCCGTGGCATCGAAGTCGCCAGTTCGGCCATCGTGACATGGCGGCTGATCTGATCCTCACCATGGAACCGGCGCACACGCGGTGGATCCGGAAGAACTGGCCCGACGCCGCCGGGCGCACCACGTCGCTCAAGCGGGCTGTCGCGCTGCTCGACGCTGGCGACCGGTCCCGTCGCCCCGCCGCTCTGGCGGAGATCGTCGCCGCCCTCGATCTGGCCCGGCTCGAGGTCGAGGCGTGGGAGGAGGTCGTCGATCCGGGTTCGGGGGATCAGCCGTCCTTCGACGGGTGCATCGACGAACTGGTGTTGCTCGTCGAACGGCTGGCGTCGTTGCTGCCCCGATGACGGCGCCCGCCGCGCTCGACTGGCGCCGCGCCGCCGACGTTCTGTCGGCCGCGGTGGGAATCGTGGGCGTGACCTTCGGCGTGCTCGCCGATGCCGCCGGGGTGAGCCTCGCCAAGACGGTCGCCATGTCGGCCTTCGTGTTCACGGGAGCCTCCCAGTTCGTCGCCGTGAGCTCGATCGACGGTGGAAGCACAGCGGTGGCGGCGTTCGGCAGCGCCATGCTGCTCGCCGCCCGCAACGCTTTGTACGGCCCAGTGGTGGCGCCGTACCTTCCGCGGCCGATCGGCGCGCGGTTGGCGGCGTCGCAG
Source organism: uncultured Acidimicrobiales bacterium (assembly GCA_964390555.1). Taxonomy (GTDB): domain Bacteria; phylum Actinomycetota; class Acidimicrobiia; order Acidimicrobiales; family SHLQ01; genus CAVTWS01. Next base: position 24,450 of record CAYMJU010000163.1, read on the forward strand.
TTCGTGATCGACGAGACCACGGCGATGGCGACCGCGCAGCCTGATGCCGACCGGGCTCGCCGGGCGTTCTGGCGCACGGCGATCGGGCTCTGGTTGTTCTGGAACGTGGGAACTGCGGTGGGCCACCTCGCCGGCAGCGTGGTCGGCGACCCCACCGACTGGGGTCTCGACGCCGCGTTCGCGGCGTCGTTCGTCGTGATGCTGAAGCCGCATCTCGGTGATGCCGCGGGCCGGACCGCGGCCGCGGTTGGCGCGCTGGTGGCCCTGGTCGGCGTGCCGCTGCTCCCAGCCGGCGCGCCACTGCTCGTGTCGGCCGTCGCGGTCGTCCCCGCCTACGTGGTGACCCGGAGATCACGCACGTGACGTGGGTGTTGGTGGTGTCGCTGGCGATCGGCGCGTTCGGGTTCAAGGCCCTCGGTGTGCTCGTCCTCGGGTCTCGGCCGGACCCGCGGCTCACAACACTTGTCGCCATCTTGCCGGCCGCCCTGTTCGCGGCGATAGTCGCCCTCGAGACGTTCCAGCGCGACGAGTCGGTGGTGATCGACGCCCGTTCCGCCGGGCTGGCGGTGGCGGTCGTCGCCGCGTGGCGCCGGCTGCCGTTCGTGGTGGTGGTAGTCGCCGCGATGGTGGCGACGGCGTCGGCCCGGGCGCTGGGGTGACCGCCTGGCGGTGCTGATACCTCAAGGCTGTCATCGCGTGGCCGACGGACAAGGGTGGAGATCGATCCCGGCGAACTTGAACGGGAAGCACGAGCGGTCGCCCGTCAGCTCCGGGCACCGACGTTCATTGCGTGTCTGCTCTCGGTCGCGGCGGTCGGTGCCGCGCTGGTCGTGCACTCCGTGGTCGGTGCCGGCGTGGGAGCGCTCGCGGTCGGCTACGTGGCGCTGACATGTCGGTTGAGCGATCCCGAACCGGTTGTGACCGGGATCGCGGTATCGCGTACCGACCAGCCGGCCCTGTGGGACGAGATCGACGGCGTGGCATCGCTGATCGGCGTCGCGCCGCCCGACGAGGTGGTCATCGGGGCCGACGTCTTCGCCCAGCTGGTCCACTCCACGTCACGGCTCGGACGCAAAGTTCGATCGCGGCGCCTGGTGTTCGGGCTTCCTGTGATGGCGCTGCTCACGCTGGACGAGTTGCGAGCGGTGCTGATCTCGCTGCTCGCGCGCGACGTCGAGTCGACGATACCGCGGGGCCCGCTGCTCGCTCGGTCGGCCGCCGCCGCCGAGGCCGCCCTCGCGGCCGACCAAGGAGGCATCGGCGGATCGCTGCGCCGGCGCCACCTCCGAACGGTGCACCGGCAGTGCGCTCCATTCCGGGAGGCCCAGACCTTGATAGGCGACAGTCGGGCCGCCGATGTGGTGGGACGAACCCAACTCGACGGTGCGCTGCGGCGAGCCCATGTCGGGCACTCGGCGTACGAGCGATTTGCCCACGACTACCTAATGGAGTTGGTGTCGGTCGGGGTGCGGCCCGCGAATCTCTACGAGGGTCTACGGCATTTCGGTTCCGATCCAGTTCGGGACTCGTGGTTCGAGGAACTCCACGTTGGCTCGACCTCGGCGTCGATGCGGTGGAATGCCGGCGAGCCGACGATCGCCGTTCGACTGCTCCGCAACTCGGCGACTCACGGCGACGAGAAGGTGCCGGATCGACGGGGTGCATCGGCACTGCTCGCTGGCCGCGAACCCCTCGAGCGGGCGCTGACCGAACTGTTGATGGCCGAGCTCGTGCCCGGCGTCAAGCTCCGTCAGGTCTTGTGGGAGGAGGCGGACGTTGCGCTCGCAACGCTCAACCGGTCCCGTGCTGGTCGCCTCGGCCTCGCCGCGGCGGCTCTCGAGCCGGCGGCCCCGCGCTCGGGCGGGTTGGCGCACGTGATCCGGCTCGCGGTGACCAGCCAACGTGAGGGCTTGGCGTCGATGCTCGCGCCCGAACTGGCCGACATCGACGACGACGATCGCCCAGCGGTTGTCGGCGACCTGCTCGCGACGTATCTGCGCGCGTCACTCGGATCGGCGTTGTCCGAGCATGCCCGGTGCTCGTGGGTGCTCTCCTGGAGCGGCGCGGCGGTCCTCCGGGCACCCGATGGCACACCCGTCGACATCGACGAGTGGGTGTCGGGCATCGTGTCCCAGCAGGTCAGCCCGCGGGTCGTCACGGACTGGCTGGTTGCCGTCGGGGTTCCATTGGAGGCCGTCGCCGGCTTCTAGGTTGGCACCAGAGCGTGCGTCACAATCGAGTTGGTTCGCCAACCTGACGGTATCGTCAACCGCCGTGGACCTTCGCCTGTCGCCGTCCGAGGTGGTCTTCCGGGACGAGCTTCGCGAGTGGCTCTTCAGCGTCGTCCCGACCGTCGGCGCGCCGCCCGATCCCCACGACTCGCGGGCCAAGCGTGACTACGACACGGCGTGGCAGCGCGTGTTGTTCGACGCCGGGTATGCCGGGATCAACTGGCCGGCCGAGCACGGGGGGCGGGGCTCGACCCCGACCGAGCACCTCATCTTCCTGGAGGAGTCCGAGCGAGCCCGCGCGCCGTACGTGGGCATGAATTTCGTCGGGCTGCTCCACGCCGGACCTACCTTGATCGCGGAGGGCACGCCCGGCCAGCAGGCCCGGCACCTGCCGGCGATCCTCTCCGGGGAGAACGTCTGGTGCCAGGGTTTCTCCGAACCGGGAGCCGGCTCCGATCTGGCATCCCTGTCGACGCGAGCGGTTCGCGACGGCGATCACTACGTCGTGACGGGCCAGAAGATCTGGACGTCGTTCGGTGACGTGGCCGACTACGGGGAGCTGCTCGTGCGCACCGACCCCGACGCCCCGAAACACCGTGGCATCACGTGGCTGATCGTTCCGATGGATTCGCCGGGAATCGACATCCGGCCCATCGAGACAGCTCTCGGGCCGAGCGAGTTCAGCGAGGTCTTCTACGACGAGGTCCGCATCCCGGTCGATAACCGGGTTGGCGCCGAGAACGACGGGTGGCGGGTCACCAACGTCACGTTCAGCTTCGAGCGGGGGACAGCGTTCATCAGCGAACTGCTGCTCAGCATGCAGGCGCTGTCCGATCTGGCGGCGCTCGCCAAGAAGGTCACCCGGCGCTCGGCCACGGCGTGGGACGATGCCGAGATACGCCGCGAGATCGGGCGTCTCCAGGCCGACTACGACGCGCTGTGGGCGTTGACGAAGCGCAACGTGTCCCAGGCCGCCCGGACCGGCGTGGTGGGCCCGGGGGGTTCGGTGTTCAAGCTCCGGTACGCCGATGCGCGCAAGCGGGTCGACTCTCTCGCGTTCCGGTTGCTCGACCGCGCGGCGCTCTCGATGCACGCGGCCGACAGTCATGCCGACCCGGTGGCTGCTCGCCTGTACTCGTTGACGTTGAGCATCGCTGCCGGCACGTCACAGATCCAGAAGAACATCATCGCCGAGCGGGTCCTCGGCCTGCCGAAAGGCAACAGATAGCGCCGTGGACTTCGAGCTGAACGACACGCAGGCCGATCTGGCGGCCGGGGTCCGAGCACTGTGCCAGGGTCGCTTCGACTCCGCTGGTGTCCGGGCCCTGATCCCCGTCGGCGGGGTCGACCGCAGCCGTTGGCGCGAGCTCGCGGACACGGGTGTTTTCTCGCTGACCATCTCCGAGGCCGCTGGTGGTGTCGGCCTCGGCTGGGCCGATGCCGTGGTCGTGTTCGAGCAACTCGGCCGTTCGATGGTGCCGGGTCCGCTCGTCGCCACGGTGCTGGCCGCCGACCTTCCGGGTGGAGGTATCGAGGGGGCGGCGACCGGCGACGTGGTCGTGGGCATCGTCGACGGGCGACACGACACGCTCGTCGTCGAGCACCCGGCTTCGATCGACGTGCTCCTGGTCCGGACCGATCGCGGGATCGAGCGTCTCGATCCTCGCTCGCTGGGCATGGTGACCGAACGCCTGCCGCTGGATCCGCTGACGCCGGTCGCGCGGGTCGGGTCGCTGCCGGCCGGTGATCTGATCGCCGGGGCCGAAGCCGCCGAGCTCACCTGGCGGCGCGGCACCGTGCTCACGTCGGCGCTCCAGCTCGGCCTGTCGTGGGGCGCGATCGAGCTCGCCGTGGCGTACGCGAACGGGCGCGAGCAGTTCGGGCGCCCGATCGGCAGCTTTCAGGCCGTCAAACACATGTGCGCCGACATGGCGACGCGGACCGAAGTGGCCCGTGCCGCCGTGTACCTCGCTGGGGTTGCGCTCGACGCGGAACTGGCCGGTGACACCGAGATCGCCGATCCCGTGCGGGCCGCGGCATGTGCCGCGATCGTCGCCGGGGAAGCCGCGAGCCTCAACGGCAAGGACTGCGTCCAGGTCCACGGCGGGATGGGGTACACGTGGGAAGTCGACGCCCACCTCTTCCTCAAGCGGGCCTGGGTCCACGAGACCCAGTTCGGTGATACCGACGACCACGCCGAGGTCATGGCCTCGGTGGTCTAGCTCAGGTCAAGCTCCGGCCTATCCCCGCAGCTGGACGCCGAACAGCACTGCCAGCAGCGCTCCGAGCAGCCCGACCGCGCCCCAGACCGCGAGCCCGACCCTGGTCGTCGCGATCGAGTGGAGAAGGGCACCGATGCCCGACGCGGCCACCGCGAGCAGCTTCACGAACAGGGTGACCTGGTACTCGCTCGACCGGTCGCCGACCTTGACCTCGAGCAGGTTCCAGATGCCGGTCGCGAGGAGGATACCGAACGCTGGCCAGGCGACCCGGTTGAACCGGCGGGCCACGACCTTGGGCGCGCCCGGGTCGATGGCGCGCAACGTCGGGACCAGCGCGCCCAGGGTGAGCTGGCCACCAACCCACACCGTCGCCGCGAGTATGTGAGCGACGAGGCGGACGTGGTCGACGTCGACGGGAAGCACGGGCGACCTACCGGAACGCGGACATGTCGACGTGGAACGATCGGGGCCAGTCGTCGGGGCGGATCTGGGCGTCGGTTCCGCCGTCGACGAAGACGATCGAGCCGCACATGAACGAGGCGCCCTCGCCGATCAGCATCTGCTCGATCCAGAACGCGATCTGGTCGGGGCTGGCCCACTCGCCCGTCGGTACCTTGAAGTTGCGGATCGCGTCGCCGAAGTCGGGGCTGTCGAGTCCGGCCTGGAGTAGCGGGGTGAGCGTGGCACCAGGAGCGACGGCGTTGAGACGTACGCCCGAGCCGGCCCAGTCGACCGTGGGAGCGTTGCGTCGAACGTAGCGGGCCACCCCGATCTTGCTGGCCGGGTACGCGGCGTACTGGTCGTGGATCTTGGCGAGGTGCACGGCTTCGGCCTCGTCGCCGGCGAGGCAGGCGGCCACGATGTCATCGGGCACGTTGGGGGACGTCGTCGTCGAGTTCGAGGACACCGCGACGACCTGAGCGTTGCCCGTAGCTGCGAGAGCGGGCCGCAGCCCGTCGAGCAGGGCTACCGTCCCGAAGTAGTTGACCGCAACCATGAGCTCCGGCGCCTGAGGCGGTCCGAGCCCGGCCGCCGTGCACAGTCCGTCGAGCCGATCACCGCAGGCGTCGAGCGTGGCGCCCACCGCAGCGTCGCGCCCCACCGGGGTCGAGAGGTCGGCGATGACATCGGCGTCGCGCCGGTCGATGCCGATCACCCGGTGGCCGGCCCGCTCGAGCCGAAGGCGCGTCGCTCCGCCGATACCCGACGCTGAACCGCTCACCGCATATGTACCCATCGGATCTCCTGTCCGTCGTCGAACCGTTCTACTCCTCTACCGCGCCAGTACGCTCGTCGGCGGTACCTCAGCATGACCCTCGACCCCAGCACCGCATCGCCCATCGCTGCCGCTGGGGGCTGCGCCCCCAGACCCCATCGGCATCCGGGGAGCTGCGCTTCCTCGGCTGCCCCACTCGGTAGCTGCGCTTCCCTCGTGGTTGTCGCTGGGGGCTGCGCCCCCAGATTCGGCGACCACGACGCGATCGCCGCGTGGGCGGCGTTGGCGCCGTGACCGATCAGGCGCCGGCGGTGCCGAGACCCGAGGTCCGTACGCTCGGCGCTCGCGAGAGCCTGGAGCTGGCGCTGCCCGTGCTCGCGTTCGTCGTGGCCAACCGGTTGGGTGGACTCAAGTGGGCCATCGCCGCCGCAACGTCGGCCTCGCTCCGGGCCTCCTACCAGCGCCGCCGCCGCGGCTTGCGCGTCGGCTGGTACCTGCCTGTGGTCACCGCGTTCTTGGTCACGCGGGGTGTGATCGCCATCATCTTCGACTCGTCGGCGGTGTACTTCGGCATCGGCATCGCCACCAAGGCTCTCATCGGCGTAGCGCTCGCGGTGTCCATCCTCGCAGGCCGTCCGGCCATGGCCGAGCTGGCCCCGCTGATGATCCCGTTCGACGCGGCCACCCGCGCCCACCCGATCTACCGGCACACCATGGTCGGTGTCACGTGGGTCGCGGTGGCGTTCGAGTGGCTCACAACGGTGTGGGATATCTGGCTCTACAACAACGCGTCGCTCAACAACTTCGTGATCGTCCGGTTTCTCGCGGGCTGGGTGCTCGGGTTCGTCACGGTGTTCGGCGTGATCATGTGGGCCCACAAGCGGTTGGTCAAGATCCCGGGTTTCCCGGGCCTGCTCGCAATGTTCGACCCGACCCTCGCCGACGACCAAGACGACCTAGTTGACGTAGTTGACGCAGATGACGATGTCGGCTCTGACGACGGGTAGCTTTCTACGCTGCAGCTACGGAGGTCGATTTGTCCAACTCTGACGGCGACGGGCACGACGCCGGCCGCGCCTCGACGGCGACGCTGACCCTCGGCGCACTTGGCGTGGTGTACGGCGACATCGGCACGTCGCCCCTCTACGCGTTGCGAGAGACCTTCGAGAACAAGAGTCACGAGCTGGCCGTCGTCGAGAGCAACGTGCTCGGCGTGCTGTCGCTGGTGTTCTGGGCCCTCGTGGTCGTCATCACCATCAAGTACCTGTTCTTCGTGATGCGCGCCGACAACCGGGGCGAGGGCGGCATCCTCGCCCTGACCTCGCTGATCCGGCACGGGTCGGGCGTCTCGGCCAAGGTCACCGGCGGCCTCGTGCTCATCGGGCTGTTCGGCACCGCTGTGCTCTACGGCGATGGCATGATCACGCCAGCCATCTCGGTGTTGAGCGCCGTCGAGGGCACCAAGGTCGCCACCCCCGGCCTCGAGGACTACGTGGTCCCCATCTCGATCGTCATCTTGGTGGCGCTGTTCGCGGTGCAGTCGCGGGGTACCGCGGCGGTCGGCAAGGTGTTCGGCCCGATCGTGATCCTGTGGTTCGCGACCCTGTCGGTCGTCGGGGTGGTGCACATCTTCGACAACCCCGACGTGTTGAGGGCGATCAGCCCGACCTACGCCATCGACTACTTCGCCGACAACGGGACCACGGGCTTCTTGTCGCTGGGCGCCATCTTCCTCGTCGTCACCGGAGGCGAGGCGCTCTACGCCGACATGGGGCACTTCGGGCGCCGACCGATCGCCCTCGGCTGGTACTCGCTGGTGTTGCCTTCGCTGCTGCTCAACTACTTCGGCCAGGGCTCCAAGCTGATCGACGACCCCGAGGCGATCGAGAACCCGCTGTTCTTGATGATCCCCGACTCGCTCGTGTACCCGATGGTGATCCTCGCTACCGCGGCCACCGTGATCGCGTCGCAGGCGCTGATCTCGGGCGCGTTCTCGTTGACCCAGCAGGCCGTACAGCTCGGCTACCTGCCCCGCGTGAAGATCAAGCACACGTCGAACACCGAGCAGGGACAGATCTACGTGCCGGCCGTGAACTGGGCGCTCATGGTCGGCTGCGTGGGGCTGGTGCTCGGATTCCGGAGCTCGACCAACCTGGCCGCCGCGTACGGCATCGCCGTGACCCTCACCATGGTCACGACCACCATCTTGTTCTACGTCGTCGCCCGCAAGCGGTTCGGGTGGTCCACCGCGGTGATCGCGCCGATCTGCGCCGTCCTCGTCGTCGTCGATGTGGCGTTCTTCGGCGCCAACGTCGTGAAGGTTCCCGAGGGCGGCTGGTTCTCGCTCGGCATCGGGCTGCTCGTGTTCATCATGCTGACCACGTGGGGGACGGGCCGACGCCTGGTGAGCGAGCGGATTCGCCGAACCGATACCCCGCTCGAGGAATACCTCGGCCTGGTCATGATGGGCGATCCGGTGCGGGTCCCGACCACTGCCATCTACCTATTCGGGCTGTCCGGCGGCACGCCCCCAGCGCTGCGGACCAACTGGGAGCTCAACCACATCCTGCACGAACGGATCTACGTCGTGTCGGTGATGACCGACGACGTGCCCGTGGTCGGCCCAGGGGAGCGGGTACGGCGAGTCGAGTTCGAGCACGGGGTCACCGGGATCGAACTGCACTTCGGGTTCACCGAGGACCCCGATGTCCCCGTCGCGCTCGAAGCCGCCGGAGTCGACCCGAGCGACGCCACCTACTTCCTCGGCAAAGAGACGATCCTCGTCACCGCAGCGCCAGGAATGGCCCGCTGGCGCGAGCATCTGTTCGCCCTCATGTTGCGCAACGCCACCGCTGCCTCGCAGTACTTCCGCCTGCCCGCGGGCCGCATCTTCGAGGTCGGCCGCCAAGTCGAGCTGTAGATACCGCCACACGGAAACCATGGCTTGGTGAGCTTGCTCACCAAACCATGGTCTGGCCGCCGTTGACGCGGTGGATGTTCCCCGTCACCCAGCGAGACGCGTCCGATGCCAGGTAGAGGATGAGATGGGCCTGATCCGACGCCTCGCCGACCATGCCGAGCGGTGACATGCCCTTCATGCGCTCGACGAACGCGTCGTAGCCGGCCTGGTCGATGGTGCCGTCGTCTTTCACCAGGCGCCACGTAGTGAACTTGGTCATCGTCGACCCCGGTGCAATCGCATTGACCCGGATGCCGTACTGGCCGACCTCGGTCGCCATGGTCATCGACATCATCGCCACCGCAGCCTTGGTGATCGCGTAGAGGCCCATGCCCGGGAACGGGGCGTCGATGGCGCCTGACGACACGTTGATGATCGACCCGCCGTTGCCGGCCGCTTTCATGGCCTTGATGGCGGCCTGGCAGCCGTAGAAGACGCTGCGCAGGTTGAGGTCGAGGGCCTTGTCGAGCTGCTCGTCGTCGACCTCCTCGAACGTCCCGGGGAACATGGCGCCGGCGATGTTGCACACCACGTCGAGCCGGCCGTGCTCGTCGACGGCGCGCTGCACGAGCGCCTCGACGTCGCCCCGCCTGGTCACGTTGCCCGGCACCGCGGTCGCTCGCCCCCCGGCCTCGGTGATGCGAGTGACAGTCCGGCCGAGCCCGGCCTCGTCGACATCGGACGCGACCACGGCAGCGCCCGCCGCCGCGAGGTACTCGGCCGATGCCTCCCCGATGCCGCTGGCGGCGCCGGTTACGACGGCCACCCGCCCGGTGAGGTCATAGGCTGCGCGGGGATCGATCATCGTCGTCTCAGTTCTCTCGGGGTGGGTCCGGTTGGACTCGGAAAGGTAACGCACCATGTTCGGCAACGGAGCCCTCGCTGGCCAATCTTTCCTCGTGACCGGAGGCGGGACGGGTATCGGTCGCGCCTGCGCGGCCGCGCTGGCCGGCGACGGCGCTGCGGTCACGATCTGCGGGCGCACGGCATCCAAGCTCGACGACGCCGCCTCGCGCATCACGCCGGGCGATGGCGGCGGAGTGCGCACGATCGTCGCCGACGTGACCGTCGAGGAGTCGGTCGTCGCTGCCATCGAGTTCGCGTGCGACGGCGACGGTTTGCTCCACGGCGTGGTCGCCAACGCCGGCGGGGGTGGCGGCCTCGGCCCGTACCATCTGCAGAACACCGACGAGTACCTGCGGGTCCTGCACCTCAACGTGCTCGGCACCATGCTGTGCGTCAAGCACAGCATCCCCCGCATGTACGCCGCGGGTGGTGGGTCGTTTGTGGGCATGTCGTCGATCGCGGGGTCGACCACCCACCCGTACTTCGGGGCCTACACGGCGGGCAAAGCCGGGATCGAGGCGATCATCCGCAACGCCGCCGACGAGTACGGCCAGGCGAACATCCGCTTCAACGCCATCCGGCCGGGATTCGTGTCCACCGAGATCATGGAGGGCATCCCCCGCGATGGCGAGGTCTACGACAGCTACATCGTGAACACGCCTCTGGGTGGGGTGGCCGAGCCCGAAGATGTCGCAATGCTGGCCCGCTTCCTCGCCGGACCCGAGTCGCGCTGGATCACCGGCCAGATCATCAACGTCGATGGTGGCCACAGCCTGCGCACCGGTCCGAACTTCGGATCGTTCGTCCGCCCGGCCTTCGACCCCGAAGTGTTCGCCGGCAAGGCGCCGGAGTGAGTTCAGGCCCGCTGGCTCGCGGGTCGATCTCGCTGCGGCTCTACCCCCACGACACCGACCCGGTCTCGCAGGTCGCGCTGTTGCGCTCTCAGTCGGACATGGCCGTCGAGGCCGGCTACGACGGAGTGATGGTCAGCGAGCACCACGCCGACTTCCCGGGCTACCTTCCCAACCCGACGCAGCTCGCCGAGATGCTCCTCGCCGTGATGCCGGGCGGTTGGGCGGCTCCGTGCCCGCTGCTGCTGCCGCTCAAGCCTGTGGGCCTGTACGCCGAGGAGCTGGCCTGGCTCGCGGCGGCGTATCCGGGCCGTGTCGGCGCCGGGTTCGCGGCAGGGGCGCTGCCGGTGGACTTCGAGATCGCCGAGGTCCCGTTCGACGAGGTCGTGCCAAGGTTCCGCGATGCGTTGCCCCAGATCGCCGCCTTGTTGCGAGGGGGAGGCGACGGACCGGTTGCACGCGACCGGGCGTTGCGGAGGTGCGTCGAGCATCCCGTACCGATGGTCGCCGCCGCCCAGAGCAAGGCCGCGGTCCGGCGGGCCGCGGGCCTGGACATGGGCGTCCTGTACGACTCGCTGCAGACGGCAGAGGTGACGCGCCGGTTGAGCGACGCTTACGACGAGGCCGGCGGGACCGGCGCCAAGATCTTGATCCGCCGGGTCTGGATCGGCGACCCGCCCGAGGCCGAGATGGCGGCCCAGATGGCCCACTACCACAGCTATGCGCCCGAACGGGCCAAGCAGAACTGGTCCGGCGATCAGCTCGTCCACGGCCGCACCGCCGAGGAGGCCGCCGAAGCGCTCCTAACCGTGCTCGAGGCGGGCGGTTGCGACGCCGTCAACGTGCGGGTCCACGTCAAGGGCCTCACCCCCGACCAGATCGCCCGCCAGCTCGACCTCCACGCCGGCGGCTTCGTCGACCTCGTCCGCTCCAACTTGCCCGAAACGCCCGAATAACGCGAATTCGCCCACCGCTGCGGTAGGCGAGTGCGCGTTATTCGGCAGGGGTGAGAGTGAGTCGGGCGGCGAGGGCGGTGGCCAGCGAGGCGCTGTAGGCCTGAGAGATGTGTTCGCGGTCGCGGTACGTGACGATCCCGTCGCGGATGGCCTCGCAGCGCTGATCGGGGCAGACGAGGTCGGCGACGTCGAGGAGTGTGGTCTCAGGGCCAAAGACCGAGGCCGCGAGCTGATCCTCGGGTGAGGGACCGTCGATCAGGTGCGAGCAGTCATCGGCGACGGCGGCTTCGGCGAGGCATTGTGGTCCACCGCGGGGAAGGAGCGGGATCGGTGTCATGAACACAACCTTGGCCCCGCTGACTTCGAGGTCGGCTCGTAGCGTCTCGATGGCGGCGGTCAGATCGGAAGGGGAGACCGACGGATCAGCCGCCAGGTCCTCAACGAACGAGGTCCAGGCGAAGGCGACGAGGATCACGTCGCCGGGGCCCAGGGTGGCGAGCTCGGGAAGCACGGTGTCGCGGAACCGCCGGCAACCAGCGGCCTGGCTCTGCTCGTTCCACGCGACGTCGACCGGCGGGCAGGCCGAGTAGGTCGCGTAGCGGTACTCGACGTCGAGGATCTGCGCTGCTCCCATGAGCGCGGCGTCCCAGTTGCCGGCGTGGGAGTCGCCGACGATGGCGACGACCGGCTGACCGGCCGCGGCGCGTCGAACGCACACACCACCGGTCCAGGGGGCCTCCTGGCCGCCATGGCAGCCAAGGGCGTAGGTCTCGGGTCGGTCGCGGGCGGCCGCTTCGAGCTCGCTCGCGGTCACGTCGACGACCTCCACATCGGCCGGCCGGTTCACGGCGGCAGCGACCGCGGCGGCGGAGCCGACGAAGAGCGATAAAGCGACACCTACGACCGCGAGCGGTCGGACACCACGGAGCCGGGGCGTGAAGCGGATCGGCTTCTCGACCAGGACCGATGACAACGCCGCCAACCCGATAGATGCGACGCACATGGTGGCGAAACGGTCGAGGCCCCAGATGTCGTAGCGATCACCGATTCGGGGCAGGAACTCGGCCACCGGGACGTGCCATAGGTACAGGGCATACGAAACTGCGCCGACGTACACCGCCGGACGCCACGACAGCGAGCGCGCGGTGAGAGAGATCGGGTCGGCCTCGAGCCCGGCCACGAGCAGCCCGGTCGCGACGGTCACGAGTGGGCCCCAGCCGCCGGGGTAGGCGTCTCCGGTTCCGAACCCAGCCAGCACGACGGCCAATCCCGTCGCGCCGATGAGGGCCAGCGGCGATCCCCAGCGGGCGGGCAGGCGACGCACGCCAAGCCCGGCCAGCGCCGCACCCACACCGAGCTGGGCGGCCCGGAACCACGTGGCGTAGTACGACGCGATCGGGGCGTCGCCGGCCGCCTGCCACCACCACGCCAGGCCGACGGCCGAGGCGACGGTCGCCGCCGCCGTGACGAGCCGCCGCACCGGCAGCCCGAGGCGGCAGAGCGCCCACCAGCACCCGGCCAGCAGCGCGGGCCACACCAGGTAGAACTGCTCCTCCACCGCCAGCGACCAGAAGTGGCTGAACGGGTCGAGGTCGTTGGCGGGTGCGAAGTAGTCGGCGTCGCGCGCCGCGAAGTGCCAGTTCGACCACGCCAGCGTCGCCGGCCACACGTCGTCGGCGACGACGGCCCGTTCGAGCGGGTTGCCGAGCCACACCGTCAAACCGCCGATTCCGGCGATGGCGACCGCAGCAGCCGGCAGCAATCGGCGGGCTCGCCGGGCGTAGAAAGCGGCGAAGCGGACCCGGCCCGATCGGGCCAGCTCGTCGATCAGCAGCCGGGTGATCAGATAACCGGACAGCACGAAGAACACGTCGACGCCGACGAACCCGGCGGGCAGCCACGACGGCCGGAAGTGGAACACCATCACCGTCGCCACAGCGACGGCCCGCACCCCATCGAGCGCCGGCCGGTATCCACCGTCGGGCCGACCCTCGACGAATCGCGCGCTGTCAGCCACTTCAGCGGTAGGCGAATTCGCGTTATTGGCGGGTTTCACGCAGGGGTGAGCTCGACGGCGGCTTCAGCCAGGCCGAACACGAACGCGTTGGGCATCTCGACCTCGCGCGTGCCCGGGGCCCGCCGTATCGACCTTACGCGCCGCACGAACTCCTCGAAGAACACCCGGATCTCGAGCCGGGCCAGCGCGGCGCCGAGGCAGAAGTGTGTGCCGAAGCCGAACGACAGGTGCGGGTTGGGGTCGCGTGTCACATCGAACGCCTCGGGGTCGGTGAAATGCGCCGGGTCCCGGTTTGCCGAGCTGTACATGAGAACGACCTGCTGGCCAGCGCTCACGGTGATCCCGCCGATCGGTACGTCCTCGGTGGCGACCCGGCACATGTTGTGGATGGGCGTCACGTAGCGGATGAACTCCTCGGTCGCCACGGTCAGGTCGGCCCCGGCCCGCAGCGCCGCCCACTGGTCGGGGCGGTCGATCAGGTTCAGGATCGTGCGGGCGATCACAGTGCGCGTCGTCTCGGCGCCGCCGTCGAGCACGAGCAGGCAGTCCGACACCATCTCGTCGAATCCGAACGGCTTGCCCCCGACCTGACCGTGCTCCTTCTCGACCGCGATCCACTTGGACATGACGTCGTCGGCCGGGCAGGCCGACTTCGCCTCGTACAGATCGGCGCATGCGGCGTGGAACTCGAAGACGGCGACTATGCCTTCCTCGTTGTGGTACCTGGGCCCGCCGCCGAGGGCGATGGTGCGCTCGGACCACTCCATCAGCTTTGGCCACAGCTCGTGGGGGAAGCCGAGCAGCAGGCCGATCATCTGCGCAGGAAGCGGCGCCGCGACGTCGCGCACGATGTCGCACCGGCCAGCGGCCAGCGCCGAGTCGATCAACTCGACGCACACGTCGCGCACATGGTCCTCCCACGACGACACCGCTCGGGGCGTGAAGCGCCGAGAGATGAGGTTGCGCCGGTGGTTGTGAACAGGGTCGTCGAGCCCGATGATCGACTGGTCGGCCGGGATGTTCGGCCGGTAGCCGCCCTTGGTCTGGTCGGAGTTGACGAAGCGGACCCGGTCCTTCTCGATGGCGACGATGTCGTCGTAGCGCGAGGCTCCCCACAACTCGTTGGTGGCGTCCCAGTACAGGGGTGCGTCGGCGCGCATGCGGGCATACGTCGGATACGGGTTCGATGTGTAGAACTCACCGGCCAGCAGGTCGATCTCGAGCGCGGTGGTCATGGCCTCACCCTACGCGTTGCGAGCCAATGGGCTACACCCGCTCGAGTGAGAAGACGGTGCCGCTCGGTGCCGTGAGGGTGAGGGTGGTGGCCGTGCAAACGGCGGTCGACGAGACCGATCCGCCCGCCCCGCCCGCAAGCGCCGGGACGAAGCCCGCGATCGCCGGGGGAGGGAACGGGAAGGTGAACTCGCCGGCGCCGGGCAACGCCATCGTGACGTCCGCGCCGAGACTGCTCTCGACGAAGCTCACCCCGAGCGTCGCGCCGTCGAAGGTGTAGGTGTTGCGAAGCGAGCCGTAGAAGACGACCGAGACCGGTGACGGCACCTCCTCGCCGTCGGCCCCGGCGAGTGGCGCGGTGGCGTCCATCCGGTAGCCGTCGAGGTTGATCGACACCGCGCCGTCGGCGGTGAACGTCAGGATGAACATCCCGCTGAACCGCACGCCCGACAGCGGCGCCGCCGTGACCGCCGGCGGGACCGGCAAGGTAGCGGCGTCGTAGCCCCAGGAGCCCACGAGGCACTCCGGTCCGGCCGGCGCGTCGGGCGCCGCGCACCGTGGGTCTTCGGGCGTCTCGACCGGCTGACGGACCGGGGCAGGTCGCGACCGGCGTCCACCGGCACCGGCGGGAGCGCCGTCGCCGGAGCAGATCGGCGCCTCGCACAGCGCCTCGGTCATCAGCGCCCGCACGTCGGCCCGCGACGAGCCGGTGATGCCGGCCAACGCGACCGTGAGGGGCGTTGCCGCTGGTGCCGGTTGCAACGTCACGCCGGCGGGCGGTGCTCCGTCGGGGCAGACGCAACTCCGGCCCAGGCACCACAGCGTGCGACCCGATGCCGCGTAGACCTGTTCGTCGGAACCAGCCCACGACGTCACGCCGGTTCCCGTCACGTTGACGTCGGCGATCTCGGCTTCGCCGGGGAGCCTGAACTCGGTGACCCCGTTGTATCCACGCGCCACGCGCCGGGTGTTGGCGTAGGCGTCGAATGTCACCTCGATCGGGAGAGGGGTTCGGCGCTCGGGGTGGGCGCCTATCACCCGGGCGTCCCAAGCGTCGCCCCACGCGGGGGTGCGCAGGACCGACGCACCCCAGGAGGCGAGTCGGGCCTCGTTGCCAAGGGTCAAGAAGTCGAATCCCTCGGTGGACGTTCGGTGCTGGCTCGCCGGAAGCACCCGTGTCCACACGTCTACCCCCAACTTCTCGAGATGGGCGAAGAACCCGATGGCCGCATAGCTGGAATCGAACAACGAGAACCGCCCGTCGAACACTCCGGCCGACGAGTGGCCGCCCAGATAGGTCCGCCACCAGGAATCGGCGAGTGGAACGGTGGACCCACCGACGAACGCCTCGCCGACCCACGCGGCGGTGCCCTCGCGCAGCCAGGTCGGCATGTGCGCGGCGGCCTCGACTCCGTCGGGGAAGAAGTCGAACTGGTAGCAGTGGAACAGCTCGTGCGCCAACAGCGACCGGGCGTTGGTTTCGGTGGCGCGGAGCAGGTTCTGTCCCACGACGATGTGGCAATCCACACCACCGCCGAGAGCGGACCCGCCTGACGCCACCGCCCACGCGGTGTCCTCGCCGTCGGGTCGCGGGGTCGCCTCGACACTCAGGCCGACGATGGCGGTCAGGCGATCGCCCAGCCGGACGTCGAGATCGCGACGGATCTGGGCCAGGTCGGTCAACAGGATCTGGCGCTGGGCGCCAGTGTCCTGGGCGCCACGGGCCCTCCGGCCTCCCGCGGCAGGAGCGGTGGCATCCTCGACGAGTTCGCCGTCGGGGCCGATGATCCCGATCAACTCCACACCGTTCGCCAGAGCCGCCTCGATCGCCGTCTGCTGCGCGGCGCTGAGCTGGCTCCACACTGCGGTCACCGCGACCACGGCCTGCTCCGGATCGGGCGTGGCGTCTTGGGCCGGCTCGACCGAGCCGGGCACCGGCTCGAACGCGGTGGCGAACACGTCGAGCGCCTCCTGCACCGTCGGCTCGTAGGTCTCTGGGGGGTCGCGGTCGAAGTCGACGTCGCTCGGACCCGGCGCCGCGTCGGTTGGTGCGGCGGTCGTGTCCGGGCTCGTGGAGGCGCCGGCGCCGGGCCCCGAACCGGAGTCGGCGCTCGTATCGGTGTCGGCATCGTCGGATGATCCGCACGCGGCGAGGACCAGACAGGCCAAGACGGCCGTGCCGACAAGGCGGATCACCGGGCGCAGCGACGACCGATGACTGTGCGGTATGGGACGCATAGAGTTCTCGTCGGCCCTGATGGCCCGGATTCGAGCGAGCCGTACGACTCATGGCACGACAACTGGTGAGTGCGGGAGAATGACCGAGATGCCATTGCTCGTCCTGCTCGTCGTCGTCTCGGTCGCGATCGTCGTCGTCGTGCTGGGAGCACGTCTCCCGCGGCGCGCTGGTCGCCGCGCGGCTGCGCCGGCCGGCGTCGTCCGATCGATCGACACGGCGCGGACGCGACGCACAACGACAAAGTCGCCAGCCGACGCGTCGCCACCGACGGAGTCGACTGCGATCGCACCCCGGCTCATGGCGGTCGCGTCGCCGGCCGGCGCCTCATCCGAGCGAGCGCCAGCGGGCGGGTCCCCGCGGCGGATCGTAGAACCCCGCAAGGTCGCGGTCGGGACGACCGCCAACGATGCGGCGGACCAACCGGCCGGCGTGGCGGTGGTGTACCACGAGGGGACGAGCGGGCTCGTCGTCGCCCCCGCACTTCGGCTCCGGCATCGTATCGACGAGCTGGCCGTGGTCGCCGGTCTTCCGGTCGGTGCTACCACCCTGGTGATCGCCGTGGGCGACCGCCAGGATCGCATCGGTGAGCCGCGCCGACATGGGCTCGTCGCCTTCGCGAGCAGCGACCGCGCTTCCTCGGCGTTTCGATCGTGGTTCGCGATCGACGGCGGAGCGATCCCGTCGATCTCGGTCGACGGCCTGTCGTCGATGTCGACGGTCGTCGACCAGGTCGCCAAGGCGGTGGCCATAGATGCGACCAGAGCCGGACCTTCGGTGGAGCCGGGACAAGTTCTGCCCCGAGCGACAGCTCACCTGGCCGGGCTGGCGCGGGTCATCGCGACCGATCTGGCCTCGGGCGGTGTGTTCGACGTCAACCACGGCTTGTGCGACGCCATCGCTTGCGTCGGCATCGTCTCGCCCGTTGTCGACGGGAGCGGTCGGGGCGCGGTTCAGATGGTCCTGGTCGGCGTCGCCGAGCACATGGAACCCGACGCCAGCATCATCCGGGACCTGGCCGTGACCGCGGTCCACGAGGTCATAGTCGATCTTCGACCAGAGCTGTCGCGACCCTGAACCGCCTGACCGCCGTGTCGGGCGGATAGACAGTCTCGGTGGATCACCTTCGACTCGATGTCGAGTTCCCCGGTCATGGCGGAACCACCCTGCGCGGCGACCTGTACCTCCCGACCAGCGAGGCCGGGCCATTTCCCGGTGTCGTGATGGCCCACGGATTCTCGGCCACTCGGTCGATGGTGCTCGGTTCCTACGCCACGCGCTTCGCCGAGGTGGGGCTGGCGGTGCTGGTCTATGACCATGCCCGGCTGGGCGACAGCGATGGCGAGCCGCGGCAGCTGATCAATCCGTGGGCTCAGGCGCGGGACTACCGCCGGGCCATCGACTGGTTCGCCGCCCGCCACGAGATCGACGCCCGGCGAATCGGGATCTGGGGGAGCAGCTACAGCGGCGGACAGGCGATCGTCGTCGCCGCGCTCGATCGCCGGGTCAAGGCGGTCGTCGGCAACGTTCCCTTTGCCGGCCTGGCGAATGTGGCCTACGGCGACGACCTCGACGACCGGGCCGAAGCGCTGCTCGCCGCGCTCGCCGACGAGTCCGGTGCCGGTCCGGCCGACCGCGACGACGACGTGATCGGGCCGTTCGCGGTGGTGGCCGAAGCCGGCGTCGATCTGGCGGCATTCCTCCCCGATCCTCACGCGGTCGACTGGTTCCTCGCCGAAGGCCGCGCCGCGGGATCGGGTTGGCGCAACGAAGTCACGATCGCCGGAATACGGAGCGAGCCCAAGTGGGACCCGGGGGTGTGCGTCCACCGCGTCGCGCCGACGCCGCTGTTGATGATCGTGGCCCTCGACGACGCGCTCGCCGACACGTCGACCTCGCTGGCCTCGTTCGAACGGGCCGGCGAGCCGAAGGAGCTGGTGACGGTGCCGGGCCATCATTTCACCCCGTACTCGGGAGAAGTAAAGGACCGCGCCATCGGCGAGGCCGCCAACTGGTTCCTTCGCTGGCTATGAGCTAAGCGGAGCGGGTGAAGCCAATACCATGACGTCATGAGCGACATCCGCGCCGCCGCGGAGCGGCTCATCGCGTTGGCTCGAAGCGGGGCGCTCGACGAGGTCCTCGAACGTCACGGCATCGCGGTGATGACGCTGTTCGGGAGCGCAACACGACACGACGTGTCGCCACGCGACATCGATGTCGCGGTGGTGCCCAACGGCGAGGTCGATCGCGTGCGACTCGTCGCCGACCTCGTCGCGCTGATCGGCGATGTCGATGTCGATCTGGTCGACCTTCGGCACGCGTCGATCGTGCTCCGGGCCGAGGCGCTCGCCGGCCAACCCATCTTCGAAGACATCGACGGCCGCTTCGCCGCGGCGCAGGCGAGCGCGTTCGGCGAAGCCCTCGACACCGAGTGGTTGCGCCGACTCGACCTGGAGTTGATGGCGCAGTGACGCCGCGACGGCTCGCGGTGGGGATCGTGCACGCCCGCCTCGCCACTCTCCGCGAGCTGCTCGCCGATCTCGACCAAGTCGCGCCGGTGACCGCACACGACTTGGCCAGTGACCGCATCCATCGGCACGCCGTCGAACGCATCCTCACTCATCTCGTCGAGGTTGCCGCTGCCGCCGCAACCCACGTCGTGGCGGCGGTCAGCGGGCAGGCGCCGAGCTCGTACCGGGCTGCGTTCGGAGACCTCGCCCATCTGGGAGTCATCGATCTCGATCTGGCCGAGAGTCTGGGCCGGGCGGCGGGAATGCGCAATCTTTTGGTCCATGCGTACGGGGACATCGACTTGGAGCTGGTGGCCCGAGCCTGCGTCATCGTCGCGTCGGACCTCGACCTGTTCGTCCGATCGCTTGCGGCGTGGGTGGCAGCCCGGCAGTGAGCGATGGGGGGCCTCGATGCCGATGGGGTCTGGGGGCGCGCAGCCGCAAGCGACGACTGTGATGCGAGGCCTCAGGTCCTTCGGTGGCGCAACCGCCGAGGCTGGCTCGGTAGCCTGACCGGGTGTCCGGCGGCCCTTCGCAATCCGTTGTCGTCGATGGGCTCGTCGTGCGCTATGGCGAGGTCGAAGCCGTCGGGGGCATCGGTTTCACGGTCGGCACAGGCGAGGTCGTCGCCCTGCTGGGGCCGAACGGGGCCGGCAAGACCAGCACCGTCGAGGTGCTCGAAGGCCACCGCCGCCGCACGGCCGGAACGGTGCGGGTGCTCGGTTTCGATCCCGACCGGTCGCCCCGAGTGCTGCGCGACCGAATCGGCGTGGTGTTGCAGTCGTCGGGGATCGAGCTCGACCTCACCGTCGCTGAGGCTGTCGATCACTACGGGTCGCTGTACCGCAACCGGGTTCCGGCGGCCGAGCTGCTCGAACGCGTCGGCCTCGCCGAGGTGGCGGGCCAACGGATCCGGCGGCTCTCGGGAGGCCAGCGGCGCCGTCTCGACCTGGGCCTCGGTGTGATCGGTCGGCCCGAGGTGCTGTTCCTCGACGAGCCCACGACCGGGTTCGACCCGTCCTCGCGACTCGGTGCGTGGGATCTGGTCGAGTCGCTCAAGGCCGGCGGGACGACGGTGCTGCTCACGACCCACGACATGACCGAAGCCGAGCGCCTCGCCGATCGGGTGATCGTGGTGAACCGGGGCCGCGTCGTCGCCGAAGGCACACCGGCTGGCCTGCGCGCCGGCACGCCGGAGTCGATCATCCGTTTCGCTGTTCCGGCCTCAGGCGAACCGGTTGCCGGGTTGCTCGACGGGGTGACCGGTCGGGTGGTGGGCCGCGGCGATCGCATCGAGATCCATACCGAGCGGATCACCGCCGACGCCCACGCCGTCACGTCCTGGGCGGTCGAGCGAGGCATCGAGCTCGGCGGTTTCGAAGTGGTGCGATCGTCGCTCGAGGACGTCTATCTCGCCCTCACCCAAGACGACGGCGTCGGAGCGGAGGACGCCGTGGGGATCGACGATGTCTGAGCCAGGGTGGATGTCGCCGGCCGCGGCTCTCCGTCGCCAGGTTCGCCACCAGAACCGTCTGTTCTGGCGCAGCCCGGTGGCCGCGGTGTTCACGCTGGCGTTTCCACTCATGTTCCTCGTCGTGGTGAACCTCGTCCTCGACGACACCGTCGACTTCGGCGAGGGCGCGGTGGCGACCGAGCAGTTCTCCACGCCGGCCCTGGCCGTGTTTGCCGCCGTATCGGCGTCCTACACCGCGTTGATAATGCAGACGGTGACGGCGCGCGAGCTGGGCATCACCAAGCGGATCCGGTCGACGCCCCTTCCGCTGGTCACCTATCTCGGCGGCCAGGTGCTGTCGACGGTATGGATCGCCGCGGTCGGTACCACGATGATGATGGTCGTCGGGCGGCTCGTGTACGGCGTCGATCTCGGAGCCGATCGGGTCCCCGCGGCGATAGTCGTATTCGTCGTCGGCACGGCCACCTTCTCGGCGCTCGGTTTGGCGGTCTCGGGGATGGCGTCAGACATCCGGTCGGCGTCGGCGATCGCCAACTTCACTGTGCTGCCCGTCGCCCTCGTGTCCGACGTGTTCGCCCCGCTCGAAGATCCGCCGCGCTGGCTCGACACGGTGGGCAGCGCCCTGCCGCTCAAGCCGTTCGTCCACGCGTTCGCCACCGCGTTCGACCCCAACGTGGACCCGCCGGCGATCGCCACCGACGAGCTGGGTGTCCTCGCGGTGTGGTTGGTGATCGGCGCGCTAGCCGCGACGAGGACCTATCGCGTCGAGTCTTTGTCGTTCAATCGCACGCCGGCACGAAGGGCACGCCGACGCTGACGATCGGGGCCGACGCATCGAGCTCGTACGTCGAGATCGTGTAGGACTCGGTCGACACGTACACGAGCTGGAAGACGTCGTCGAAGGTGATCGGGAGGCCGAGCCGGACCTCGACTTCGCTGATCGGATCGCCGAAGCCGATGTCGCCCGGCAGGTCGATCTGGTCGGGTGTGGGTCCGCCGGGGATGGCGGCCCCGGTGTCGAAGTTCACCCGATACCACCACGTCTGGAACACGCCGGGGCTCGAGTCGTCGGGTCGCGTGAAATAGGCGTTCAGTCCACCCCACTGCACGACACGCTCGTTCAGGCCTTCACCGTCGAAGGGGCAGCCTTCCTCCCAGCCGTTGTCGGTCGTCGGGGCGCCGAACCGATCGATGAGGTCCGAGATGGCCGAATCGGATTCGTCGCCCAGGCTGACCCCGTCGAGGGTGAGGTCCTCCGTCGAGATTCCCGTCGCTGCTTCGGTGGTCGTGGTCTCGCTGGCGGTCGACGTCGTCTCGACTTCTTCGGTGGTCGTGGTTTCCGCCGTTGACGTCGTGGACTCCGGTGCCAGAGTCGTTGTCGTCTCGCCGGGAGCGACGGTGGTCGTCACCGCGGCCACATCGGCATCGGCATCGTCGTCGCCGCACGACGCCACCGCCAGCATCAGCACTGCGACCGTCGCGGCCAGGACAAGTCGGTTCTTCATGGTCGGGAGCGTAGGTCGCCTTCCGGATCGGTGATGGGACCCGAGGAGCCACCCGATTCGCTCATAGCTCGATCAGCCGGAAGGCCTCGCCGTGGCGGGTTCCGATCAGCCTCCCGGCCCGCGCCAGCACCTCGCGGATCGACAGGTCGAACGCGGCTCGGGCGGTCCCGTCGTCGTCGGCCGGGATCCTCATCGTCGACAGCTTCTGGCTGGCGTGGGCGAGCAGCGCCTCGACCTTGTGGCCGGCGAAACCGGTCACGTCTTCGACGTGGTTGGGTGCTTCGGTTTCGAACAACAACAGCGCACCAGGTCGATGGTGGCCGAGGCCGTCGTGGGGGAAGAAGTGCGGGTCGCGCGCGGCCACCGCGCCGTCGCAGGTCAGCCAGCCGGCGGCGCGGTGATCGGGGTGAAGTCGCCAGCGCCGCCACGGATCGTGCCCGAGCACCACGTCGGGCCGGTAGTGACGGATCCAGCGGGCGACCGTGGCGGTCAGCGCCGACGTCACATCCAACTCGCCGTCGACCTCGCCGAGGAACACGACCTCTCCGGTGCCGCCAAGCGCTACAGCGGCCGCACGCTGCTCGTCTCGGCGGGTCGCGACCAACGCGGCGGTGTCAGCGTCCTTGTCCCACGTTCCCTTGCTGCCGTCGGTGCAGACGAGGTGCACGATCTCACAGCCCGCCGCGGACCACTTCGCGAATGTGGCGCCGCAACCGAACTCGATGTCGTCGGGATGGGCGCAAATGGCGAGCGCCCGGCGCGGCGTTGGAAGGTTCGCCCTCATTATCGTCGCTGGGGGCTGCGCGCCCCCAGACCCCATCGGCATCCGGGGAGCTGCGCTCCCACGGCTGCACTCGCTCGCTTCGCGTCGCTCATGGTGCCTCCCTGGGTGTTGCGCCCCCAGACCCCATAGGTGAGGGCAGGTCGGCGGGTGTGTCCAGGTCGTCGGGGACATCGACGTCCCACGCCAAGTCCGCCACGTCGAGGGCACGGCACGCCAGCCCGACCCGGGCCGCCTCGACGACATGCCGGGAGAACGAGCCGGGGCCGTACAGGAACCGAAAGCCGCAACGAGTCGGCACCGAGCAGACGTTGGTGCCGTCGCGCCGACGGTCGGGCACGAGGGTGACCCCGGCGGGGCCGAGCACAATTCTCAAGTCTCGGGCGAGGGGGAGGTCGCCGTGAGCCACGATCACCCGGTCGTACCCGACCCGGCCCAGGTGGTGCACTGCGTCGCTGACCGAGCCCGACAGCCCGCGGCCGTCGCGTTCGATCGCGCTGGCACCGTGGCGCTCGGCCCAGTCAGCCGTGGCGCCGTCGTCGCACACGACGTACCGATCGAGGTCGTGGGCGGCGGCGAGCACTTGGCGAGCCGACCTCTCGGCCAGCTCGGCCCGCTCGGCTTCGTCGAGCACCTCAGCGAGTCGGCCCTTGGCGGCTCGGAACGACTTGAGCGGTACCAGTACGGCGATCCGGGTGTCAGGGGAGGGCTCCGAGTCGTGCATGTCACGCGGAGTGTAGGGAGCTGATCCGCTCGGGTGATCGTCGGGACCGGCGTGTAGCGTCGCTCCGATGCGAGTAGCGGTGATCGGGGCCGGGTCCTGGGGTACCACCGTCGCCCACCTCGCGGCGCACAACACGCCGACCACGATCTGGGCCCGAGATCGGTCGGTCGCCGACGAGGTGACCGAGCGGCACACCAACGAGCGATATCTGCCGGGCTTCGAGCTCGATCGGTCGCTTCTCGGATCGCACGACCTGGCGACCACCGTCGGGGCGACCGACGTGCTGGTCATGGGCGTTCCGTCGCACGGCTTCCGGTCGACGCTCGAGTTGCTCGCTCCGGCCCTGCGCCCGTGGGTTCCGGTGATCAGCCTCAGCAAGGGCCTCGAGCAGGGCACGAGACTGCGGATGACCCAGGTGATCCAGGAGGTCTTGCCGGGCCACCCCTTTGGTGTGCTCACCGGTCCGAACCTGGCCAAGGAGATCTTGGCCGGCCACGCTGCCGCGTCGGTGATCGCCATGTCCGACTACACGATCGCCTGCCGCCTGCAGGACATCTTCCACACCGGCTTGTTCCGGGTGTTCACGAGCGACGACGTGGTCGGGTGCGAGCTCGGGGGGGTCCTGAAGAACGTGATCGCGGTGGCCTCGGGCATGGCCGACGGGCTTGGTACCGGTGACAACACGCGTGCGGCGGTGATCACGCGCGGCCTGGCCGAGATCACGCGACTCGGGGTGGCGATGGGAGGCCGGGCCGAGACGTTCGCGGGGCTCGCCGGCATGGGTGACCTGTTGGCCACCTGTATCAGCCGCCAGAGTCGCAACCGGTTCGTGGGTGAGCAGCTCGGCAAGGGTCGCCCGCTCGCCGAGGTCATCGCCGAGATGAACCAAGTGGCCGAGGGCGTGAGGAGCGCGCATGTGGTGATCGAACTAGCGGCGCAGTACGGCATCGAGATGCCGATCGCGTCCGAGGTCGATGCGGTGGTCAACGCCGGCCGCCCCGCCGAGGTCGCGTATCGCGGCCTGCTGCAACGCCGCCCAGGCCGCGAGGGCTGAAACCGGTGGACACGTGGGTGGCTTTGGCCACGACATCGGCTCCACCCGTCGCGCTCATCGATGACCGAGCGATCCTGCATCACCTTCAGTGGCGCGCCGAGCTCACGTGGGCCGTGCACACGACCGATGGCTGGTGCCGGGTCGGCGACCCGGGCGCGGCGGCCGAGCGCGTCTCGCGAGCGGGCGCGGCCATCGTCGAGACCCGACTAGCGGTGCCGTCGGGTCGCATCGTCCACCGAGCGTTTGCTGTCGCCGCACCAGCCGGCGGGACGGCCGTCGTGGTCGAGATCGAGAACGCGTCGGCGATCCCGGTCGCGGTCGCATTCGGCGCCCGCGGCAAGCGGCTTGAAGGCTCCGCCACCACACTGACACTCGACGGCGAGCTGTTCGCCCATCTCGACCGTCCCGCGGCTCCCGGCGCGCTCGGCGCGCCCGACGATTGCCCGGTAGTCGTGCCCGTCCTTCATCGGGGTGCGGTCAGGGTCCTGCTGCTGTCGCCCGGTGCGCCGGCGTGGTCCGGCGGTGTGCCACCGTCGGCCGATCACGTCGAGTCCGGGTGGCGCCGACATCTCGCGTCGGGCATGAGGGTGCGCACCGACGACGGCGTTGTCGATGCCGTGTGGGAAGCCGCGGTCACCAGACTGTCGAGCGCAGTCACGCCCGACCGGATCGTGCCACCCGTCGATGGCGCGGCTCCCGCGCCCGTCGGCAGCGAGGCGTCGATCGCCGGTGCTCTCAGCCAGGCCGGGTTCCCCGACTTGGGGGGGCCGGTCGTCGCCGCGATCCTTGCCGAACGGCAGGGCGGGACACTGGCCGACGACACTGCTGGTGAGGTTCAGGTGCTGGCCGCAGCCGGAGCGTGGTTCGCCGCGACCGGTGATCCGCAGCTCGCGGTCGCCTACGCCCTCGATCTGCTCGGCGCGGCCGATCGATCACTCCGACGTCGCCGCCGAGGCGGCTTCGATCCGCCGGCCCTTGGCGGCGCCGTCTTGGATCTCGCCGCCGCCTTCGGGGCACTCGGTGAGCTCGAAGCCGCCCACGAGCTCAGCCGTCGTCTCGGTTCGGTGTCGCGGACCAGTCCCGATGGTGCCGGGGTTGCCCGCCAGGTGGAGCGACTCGACCGCATCCGGCGCCACAACCTCCGCTTTCCGGCCGCGACCGATGCCGCCGGCCATCGCATCGGCGGGTCGGCCGACGACCCCGGTGCGGCCGCTGGCGCCGCAGGCGTCGTGCGGTCGCTGTTCGTCGACGACGCTGTCGACGGCCTGGACCTGGTGCCGGTGGTGATTCCCCGCTGGGACCGGAGCGGTTTCGACGTCCATGACATGCCGACCCGGTTCGGGCGTGTGTCCTATGGCGTGCGGTGGCACGGCGAACGACCGGCGCTGTTGTGGGATGTCGATCCGCATCCCGGCGTCGACCCCGAGTCGATCCGGCTGGGCGCCCCGGGGCTCGATCCTTTGTGGGCGGGCGCGGGTGTATCCGGCGACGCACTGGTCCGGGCGCCCTCCTGACCGGTTCAGGCCTCGAGGTCGGTGCAGTTGCGCTCCGACTCCCAGACCGCCACCGCCGCATCGCGGTCGGCACCCTCGAGCAGGTGTGGCTGCCGATCCACGATGCGCGCCGGCACCCAGCGGTAGGACTCGACGTGGCGGCCCGTGATCTTTACGAGGAAGACGCCGCTGCGTCGGTTCTGTTCGGTGTCCCCGAAGAACGAGAAGTTGCCCAGGCCGTAGTGGACGACGGCGTCGCCGCGCATCCCGCCGCCTTGAACCCGGCGGGCATGAGCACCGACGATCACGTCGGCGCCCGCTCCCGCGAGCTCGCCGGCTAGGTCCTGCTGGTCGCCGGTAGGGCACTCCTGCCCCTCGACTCCCCAGTGCAGGAACACCACGGCTGTGTCGGCCCGGGCCCGGGCCCCGGCGACCTCGGCGAGCAGGCGCTCGACGCGCTTGGCCGAAGCCACACCGGGTTGGTCGGGTCCGGCCGTCCACGACCCGATCAAATCACCGTCGAGCACCTGTGTCGCGGCGATGACGGCGATGCGTTGGCCCCGGATCTCTGTCTCGAACGGAGCGTACGCGTCGTCTTCGTCGAGACCGATGCCGATCACCGGGAAGTCGAGATCGCGCGCCGCCGCCAGCGTCTGGTCGAGCGACTCGACCCCGAAGTCGAGCCCGTGATTGTTGGCGGCCGACACCACGTCGATGCCGGCCGCCCGATACGCCTCGAGCGCTTCGGGCGGGGCCTGGAAGACGAACTCCTTGTCAACCGGTGTACCCGAGGTACCGATGGCGGTCTCCATGTTGACCATCGCCAGGTCGGCGCGACGTAGGAGTTCGGCAACCGGTTCGAAAACGCTCGCCGGGTCAGCCGCGATCTGCCGCGCCGTGGTGCCCTCGAAGTTGGTGTCACCAGCGAACGCCAGGATGATCGTCTCGCCATTGCCGAACACCGGGTCGGGCCCAGTGGTGGTCGTGGGTGCCGCGGTCGTGGTAGGGGCCTGTGACGTCGGGGTCGAGGGTGGCGCGATCGTGGGTTGTGCCGCCGCGCGCTGGCCCGAGGTGTAAAACGGGCCGGTCGAGTTCGCCCCGGACACCGCGCCGATGGCTGCGGCGAGCGCGACCGCGGCGAATACGAACAGCCGCCGGACGGCCCGGGCCGCTCCGAGGCGCCGCCGCACATCGTGGGTGCCGAGCCCGCCAGTCATGATGGGCTCGGAGCTTACGGCGGCGGCTCGGGTGCGCTAGCGGTAGGGTCGGTCCCGCCGTCAGATGCGACGACGCGGCGGCCGAGAAACAACGAGACAGCCGGAGGCTGGAATTACGACTGAGTGGGGACCGCTCGACGCGCTGATCGGCGACTGGGAGGGCGAGGGCGGCCTCGATACCGCGTTCTCGCACAGTCAGAACCAGGTGCTCGACACGCCGTACCGGGAGAAGGTGTCGATGAAGCCGTTCGGTCCGGTCGACAACGGCAGCCAGCACCTCTACGGCCTCGACTACAAGACCGCGATGTGGCGCGGCAGCGAGGACAACCCGTTTCACACCGAGGTCGGCTACTGGCTCTGGGACTCCGCGACCGGCGAGGTTCTTCGCGGCTTCGTCGTGCCCCGAGGCATCACCGTGCTCGCTGGGGGCAGTGCGGCCGCGACCGCCACGTCGTTCACCATGGCGGCCAAGCTCGGCGGCACCAACTACACGATCGGCGAGAACACGTATCTGGCGGCGAAGGCCAGCACGGTGAGCTACGAGGTCACGATCACGCTGAACGCCGACGGCTCGTGGTCGTACCACGAGACCACCATGCTGCGTATGGTCGAATTCCCCGACCTGTTCCCGCACGTGGACCACAACACCTTGCGCCGCGTCGCCTAGTTGTCGCGGTGGACCATCACCCCGACGACGAGTTCCATGCACCGACCAGCGACGATCCGTACTGGACCGAGACGTGCTGGTTCACGTTCACGGTGCCCGACCGGTTGCTGTCGGGGCAGCTGTACCCGTTCTTCCGGCCCAACCAGCGGGTCGCCGCCGGCGGCGCGTACTTCTGGGACCCTCAGGGTGACCAGCCGTGGAACGTGCGCTACGGCAAGAACTTCTGGCACCTGCCGATGGACGACCAGCCGCTGTCGAACATCACATTGCCCAACGGCATCCGCTACCGATGCGTCGAGCCGCTCACCCGCTATGAGATCGGCTACTCCGATCCCGACGGCGGCGACGAGATCGACGTGGCACTCATGTTCACGGCGGTCACTCCACCCCACTACTTGGGGCAGTCGCATCTCGACCAACCCGGTCGCTACACCGGCACGATCCGGCTCGGCGACGAGACCATCGCCGTGGATTCGTACGGCTTCCGTGACCGGTCGTGGGGCGTGCGGTCCCAGTTCGGCCCGGGGCTGACATCCTCGACCGCCCGCCGTGGGGGCTACAGCTACGCCACGGCGTCTGAGCGCGACGGGTTCCATGCGATCACCATGTCGTTCGGCGATGGGGCCTTCGGTGAGGGGTGCATCGCGATCCACGGTTACGTGATGCTCGACGGCGAGTGGGCCAAGGTCACGTCGGGCCGGCGCGAGGTGGTCGAGCGCGACGACCGCACCGGCGCGCCGACCCGGGTCGTGATCGACCTGACCGACGAGTCGGGCCGTGAGGTCCACGCCGAGGGGCGGTGCCGCAACAAGCTGGGTGTGCACCTGAACCCGAACTTGTTCACCTGGAACTGTCTCACCGAGTGGACCTTCGGCGGGATCGAGGCATGGGGCGAGGACCACGACAACTGGAGCGCCCCCGCCGCTCGAGAGTTCTTCCGGTCGCACCTGTTCGGGTCCTGACGCGGCGGTGGCCGGCCACCCGAGGGTGACCGGCCACGCCGGGGAGGGACCAGGTCGGGTCAGTCGGTGAGCGAGCGGCGGCGGGCGGCGCCGAACATCAGCACCAGGCCGAAGCCGATGAGCACGGCGCCGATCAGCGCGACAGGTACCGCCTCGTCGCTACCGGTGAACGCCAGCGTCGAGTTGACCGCCGACGGGGCGACCGTCGTGGCCGGCGCCGCGGTGGTCGCGGGCGCCGCGGTCGTGGTCGTCTGAACCGCACCAGCGTTGGCCGCCAACGCCGGAGCGGCCGTCGTCGTGGTCGCCGCGGGCGCAGCGGTTGTGGTGGTTGGCGGGACGGGGACGGCGAACGAGGTCGGGTCACCGATCGGCTCGGTCGCCGGATCGTCGGAGCTGATGGTGGTGTCGTTGGTCTCGTTGCCGTCGGCGTCGTAGGTCACCGTCGCCTGGTTCGAGATGGTCGTGCCGCCGGTCCCAGCGTTGACCGTCGCGTTGATCGTCACGTTGACACTGCCGGCTGCGGGCACGTCGCCGTTCCAGGTCACGGTGTTCGTGCCAACGTTGGCGGTCGCCGTCCCGGAGGTTGCGCTGGCGCTCACCAGGGTCAGCCCAGCCGGGAGCACGTCGGTGAGCTCGTCGCCACCAGCGTCGATCGAGTCCGCGTCGCCGCTGTTGGTCATGGTGACCGTGTAGGTCACCGCGCCACCTTCGGCAAACGTACCGGTCACCGTCTTGCTCACCGCCAGGTCGGCGGTGGTCTCTGTCGTGATGATCACCGAGAACGCCCGGATGTTGCCGATGTCGCCACTGAAGAAGTCCTGCACAGTAAGCGTCCAGGTGCCGACGGCACCCTCTCCGTCGAAGGCCGAAAGGGGTGACGTGGGTTGGAACGTACCGGTGAACGGCGCTGCCGCTGTGGCCTGCGAGTCGAGCGTCGATCCGGCTTCGTCGCTGAGAGTGGTCTGGCAAAGGTCGTTGCCGCTGCCGTCGGGCTCGTTCGCAATCAGAAGCGTCGTCCCATCCGGAGACGTCAGGGAGATGTGAAGGTCGGAGACGAACGTGTGGTCCAGTCCGACGGTGGGCGAACCGTTGGTCGTGCTGCACTCCGAGCCGTCGAAACGGAAGTCGATGTCGCTGATGGTTCCGACCAGGTTGGAGTCGACGGTCGCGATGACAGCCGCGCCGGGATTCGTGCCAGACAGGTCTGCGACGTCCGGGATCGCCACGGGTGACCCCGAGTAGGTGATCGTGGTTGTCTGAGTGACGCCCACCGCGGGGGAGCGCCGGC
>CAYMJU010000164.1:0-29740 GCA_964390555.1 uncultured Acidimicrobiales bacterium
ATCTCAACCGCCGTGCGTTCCCGGTGTGTCACGGTCGTCGCTGGGGGCTACGCGCCCCCAGACCCCATCGGCATCCGGGTCGCTTCGCTCCCTCGGCTGCCACTCGGTCGCTGCGCTCCCTCATGGGTCGTACTGTAGACACATGGCCGAGTACGACCTGGTGGTGAGGGGCGGCACGGTCGTCGACGGGTCGGGGCTCGGGTCCTATCGGGCCGACGTAGGCGTGGTGGGCGACCGGATCGCGGCCGTCGGCCGGCTGCGAAGTCGCGGTCGCACCGAGATCGACGCCGAAGGCCACGTCGTGACCCCGGGGTTCATCGACGGTCACACCCACCTCGACGCCCAGGTCTTCTGGGACCCGCAGGGCACCAACTCGTGCTGGCACGGCGTGACAACCGCGGTGATGGGCAACTGCGGCTTCACCTTGGCGCCGGTGCGAGATCACGAACGGGCACTGGCCGTGCGCAACCTCGAACGGGCCGAGGACATCGACGCCGCCGCCCTCGCGGCCGGCATCGACTGGGGGTGGCAGACCTTCCCCGAGTACCTCGACGCCGTCGACCGGCTACCGAAGGCGGTCAACTACGCGGCCCAGGTCGGGCACTCGGCGCTGCGCACGTGGGCGATGGGGGAGCGGGCCTTCGAGGCCGAGGCGACCGCCGACGACCTGGCGCTCATGGCCGGCCAGCTCCGGGCGGCCATCGAGGCCGGAGCTATCGGGTTCACCACATCGCGAAGCGAACACCACGAGACCTCCGACAACCGGCCGGTGGCGTCGCGCCTCGCCGCGTGGAGCGAGGTCGTGGCGCTGGCGGGGGTGCTGGCCGACATGGGTGTCGGCATCGTCGAAGGCGGCGCCGAGGGGGTCTTGTCGCCCGACCCCGAACAGCGGGCGTTGGCGCGGGACCGCACCTTCGATCTGACCGTCGATGTCGGCGTGCCGCTCACCATGGGAGTCATCGCCACCGATCCCGGTGGCCGGCAGATGCTCGAACTGATCGACGACGTCACCGCCGCCGGTGGCCGATTGATCGGCCAGTCGCACAGCCGAGGCATAAACGTGTTGCTGTCGTTCCTGACCCGGCTCCCGTTCGACCTGCTACCAGAATGGGCTGACCTGCGGTCCCGACCCCACGCCGAGCAGCTCGCCCGCCTGCGCGACCCCGATATCGCCGACCGGCTGGCCGCGGCGGCGATGACCGGCGACTACACGTGGCGAGGCATCGGTGCCATGCCCCGCAAGCCTGACTACGACGGCATTCGGGTCTACGAGCGGGGCCTGCCACCCAATCCGACCGTGGCCGAGGTGGCGGCGCGCCGGGGTGTCTCGCCGCCCCGGGCCATGATCGACCTGGCCGCCGAGACCGGCCTGCGCCAATTGTTCATCCAACCGAGCCTGTATCCCCAGGACCCGACGGTCACCGAGGAGGTGCTGCGCCACCCGCACTGTGTGATGACGTTTTCGGACTCGGGGGCGCATCTCAGCCAGATCTGCGACTCGTCGATCCACACCCACCTGCTCGGACACTGGGTCAGAGACCGACAGGTGTTCACCCTCGACGAAGCGGTGAGGATGATCACGCTGGCCCCGGCCCGGGTGTGGGGGTTCTACGATCGGGGACTGATCCGCGAGGGGATGGTCGCCGATCTCAACGTGTTCGACCCGGGCGCCGTCGCCCCGGCCGTGCCCGAGATCGTGCACGACCTTCCGGGCGGTGGGCCGCGGCTCTCGCAACGATCGATCGGCTTCTTGGCGACCGTCGTCGGTGGCCAGGTCACGATCTCGGGCGGCGAACCGACCGGCGCCCGTCCCGGCCGCCTGATCCGGAACCGCCTGGCCGCCGACTGACCCGCTCGCCCCGCGGCGGACGCCCGGGAGCGAGTTGTCGCCCGGTCGAGGTAAGGTGCGGGCCTCGGCGATCCGTCGCCCTCTCAATCCTGGCGCGCTCGACGCGCCCGACGTGGAGGGCGATGTTGACGCCAGCGACCGATCAGCCGGGCACGGCGCCGGCCCCGAGTGCCGGCCCGTTCGCCGGTCCGCGTGTCGGCCAGACAGTCGGCGATCTGGTGCGCCGCGCCGGGCCTCACCTGCGCTCGGCGGCGGCGCTCGGCGTCGGCGTCGCGGTCGTCGCCGTTGCCGGGTGGTTGGCGACGCGAAGTGGCGACGCCCGCCCGCCGGTCGAGGACCTACTTCCCCGGGTGACCGAGCCGGCCGCTACGCCCCTCCCGGTCGCGCCGAACAGCTCTTCGGCGGTGTCGTCGGCGGTCGACGCGTCGGTGGTCGAGACGCCCGCGCTAGTGGTCCACGTGGCGGGAGCGGTGGCGGCTCCGGGCTTGTACACGCTCGCCGGCCCGGCTCGCGTGGCCGACGCCGTGGCCGCGGCCGGTGGTCTGACCGCAGCCGCCGACCTCGATCGGGTCAACTTGGCGGCCCTGGTGGCTGACGGCGAGCGCGTGTACCTGCCCGTGCTCGGCGAGCCCGACGTGCCCCAGGTCGTCGCCGGCTCGGCACCCACGCCGGTTACCTCTCTCGGCGGCGGTACCGCTGCCGCGCCGGTAGACATCAACCGGGCCGACGCCGCCGCGCTCGAGTCACTTCCGGGCGTTGGCCCGGCGACGGCGGCCGCCATCGTCGCTCACCGCGACACCCACGGACCGTTCCGCACGGTCGAGGGGCTGCTCGACGTCCGGGGCATCGGACCGGCCAAGCTCGACCAGGTGCGCCCGTTCGTGGTGGTCGGCTGATGCCGGACCGGCTCGTGCTGCTCGCCGCGGCGGCGGCGTTCGTCGGCGGCACCAACCCGCATCGAGGGTCGCTCGTCGCCGCGGTCGGCTTGATAGTGGTCGCGGTCGCCGCCGCGAGCAGGACGGCCTCGTGGCGCTGGTGGTTGGTGGTCGCGATCCTCGTCGGCGCCGTCGTGTCGGTCCGGGCCCGATCCCAGATCGAGTCCCTCGCTCCGATCCAGCATCAACTCGTCGAGGGCTCGGCCCGGCTCGTCTCTGATCCCGAGTGGCGTTTCGGTGCGGTGACCGTCGACGTCGATGTCGGCGGGATCCGCCTCACCACGTCGCTCCGGGGCGGCGAGGCCCGGAGGTTGGCCGACTCGCTGTCCGGTGAACAGGTGTGGGTGCGTGGCCGGGCGTCGCCGCGACCGCCGGGAGCGTGGTGGCTCGAGCAGCGCGGCGTCGTCGGTCGCCTCGACGTCGACGAGCTGGGGGCCGTGCGCCCCGGCTCGGTCCTGTCCCGTGCGGCCAACGGGTTGCGCCGGACCGTCGAATCGGGCGCCGAGACCCTCGACGCCGACGGTCGATCGTTGTTCACGGGCCTCGTCTACGGCGACGACCGGACTCAACCGCCGGAGGTGACCGACGACTTCCGGCGCTCGGGGCTGGCCCACCTCCTGGCCGTCTCGGGCCAGAACGTGCTGTTCGTGGTCGCCACGGTCGCGCCGCTGGCCCGGCGGCTGGCACCACGGCCGCGCGCCGTGTTGATCGGGGCGGTGCTGGTGATGTTCGCGACGATCACCCGGTTCGAGCCGTCGGTACTGCGGGCGGTCACCATGGCCGGGCTGGTGGCCGGCGCCGAGCTGGTCGGGCGCGTGGCCCCACCGGCCCGGGTCCTCGGCCTGGCCGTGATCGCGTTGCTGATCGCCGACCCGTCGCTCTCCCGCTCACTCGGGTTCCGCCTCTCGGTGGCCGCGACGGCCGGGATCTTGTGGCTCGCCGAACCGGTGGCGGCGCGCCTGCCCGGACCGCGGCCGCTGGCCGAGGCGATCGGAGTCGTGGTGGCGGCCCAGATGGCGGTGGCGCCGCTCGTCGCCGCAGCGTTCGGCGGCGTGCCGGTGGCCTCCGTGCCGGCGAACCTGCTCGCGGCGCCGGCCGCCGGGGCGGTGATGATGTGGGGCGGTACCGCCGGGCTGGTGGCGGGGCTCGTCGGGGACCCGATCGCGGGCTGGCTCCACGTGCCGACCCGGGCCGCCCTGTGGTGGATCTCCGGCGTCGCCCGGTGGTCAGCGGGCTTGCCGTTCGGCACGCTCGGGCTGGCCGAGCTGGCCGTGGTCACCCTCGCCGGCGTGGCGAGCGCGCTGGTGCCCCGCCGTGTCGTTCACGGGTGCGCGGCGGCGGCCATCGTGCTCGCCGTGTCGAGCACGGTCGTGATCGCGCCGAGCCCGGGGCACCATCTCCTCGGAACGGCCACGGAGCTGTGGGTGAGCCACGGCGATCCCGGTGCAGTCGTGTTGGTGGTCAGCGGGCGGGCCGATCCCGAGACGGTGCTCCAGGGTCTGCGCGACCGCGGCGTCCGGCGGGTCGACCTGGTGGTCGCGACATCGGGCGGGCGCACCGCCGCATCGGTCGTGAACACGGTTCGAGCAAGGATCGCGGTCGAGCGGATATGGGCACCGCGGCGCCACCAGATCGTTGGCGCGTCAGCCCCGGCCGAGGGCGCCGGTGTCGTGATCGGCGAACTCGCGGTCGCCATCGTCGCCGCCGACGATTCGCGGATCGAGGTCAGCGTCGGTGCGTCACCGGGGTGACGAAGGCTCATCGGCGACGCCCGAGCCCGTGGGCGCCGGTAACCTCCGGCCCGTGCTGCTGGAGTTGGGTGCCCACCGTTTCGACGTGACGTACCGCGCCCTCGTCATGGGCATCCTCAACCGCACGCCCGACTCGTTCTTCGACCAGGGCACGTACTTCGGCTTCGACGCCTTCCTGGCCAAGGCCGAGGGGCTGGTCGCGGCCGGGGCCGATTTCCTCGACGTGGGCGGGGTCAAGGCCGGTCCGGGTCCCGAGGTCACCGTCTCCGAGGAGCTCGACCGCGTGGTGCCCGCGGTCGAGGCTTTGGTGGCGCGCTTCGATCTGGCGGTGTCGATCGACACGTTCCGCGGCTCGGTCGCTCGCGAGTGCTACCGGGCCGGGGCGGTGATCGGCAACGACATCGGGGGGTTCGCCGACCCCGACTTCCTCCCGGCGGCGGCCGAGCACGGTGCGTCGGTGGTGGCGTGTCACATCCGGTTGGCACCGCGGGTCCCGGACCCCGAGCCCCGGTACGCCGACGTGATCGAGGACGTGCGCCAGTTCCTGGCCGAGCGAGCCGGATGGGCCGAGGCGGCTGGGATACCTCGGACGCGGATCATGGTCGACGCCGGGCTCGACCTCGGCAAGACCGAGGCCATGTCGACCGAGCTGCTGCGGAACTCCGACGATCTGGTGTCGCTCGGCTATCCCGTGTTCTTGTCGGCGTCGAACAAGCGGTTCCTCGGCACCCTCACCGGAACCGAGGTCGACGAGCGGCGCGAGGTCACCGCTTCGGCCCACGCCCTCGGCATAGCGCTGGGTTGCCGGGTGCTGCGAGCCCACGACGTGCGCGGCTCGCGGCGCGTGGCCGACGTGATGGCCGAGATCCTCGCGGCCCGCGACCACTACGAGGCCGAGCACGGTCCCGGCTCTGCGGGGCCCACGGTGGTCGGTGACCGCGTGTTGGCCGGGCGGTAACCGCCGTGTCGGTACGGATGATCCGGGGCGACGACGGGATTCTCGTCGGCGACGCCGTGCGGGCGGCGGTGGCCGAGCTGGTCGGCGACGGTGACCCGTCGTTGATGGTCGAGGAGCTCGATGAGGAACGGTTCCGCCTCGACGAAGGCTTCCAGATCATCCCGCTGGTCGATGCCGCGCAGACCCCGCCGTTGCTGGCCGAGCGTCGCGTGGTCGTGGGCCGTCACCTGGCTCGGTTCTCGAAGGCCGACGACGTGGCGGTGCTGGTGGCCTATCTGGCGTCGCCGTTGGAGTCGACGGACCTGGTGCTCGTGTGGGAGCGGGGTCAGAATCCCCGTCAGGACCGCATGTCGGCGCCGCCGAAGAGCCTGCTCGCGGCGATCAACGACGCGGGCGGCCGGGTGGTCGAGGTCGACGTTCCGGCCCAAGCCGGCGCCGCGGGACGCTGGCTCGATGACCGCCTCGACGATGCCGACGTCGATTTCACACCAGCGGCCCGCCGGCGCATCGCCTCGACGTTGGGGGAGGATCGGTCGCGGGTGCTGGGCGTGATCGAGGTGTTGGAATCGACCTATGGCATGGCCGCGCGGCTCGACGTGGCCGAGGTCGAGCCGTTTCTCGGCGAGCGGGGATCGGTGCCGCCATGGGAGCTGACCGATGCGCTGGCCGACGGCGATATCCCCAAGGCGCTCGACGCCTTGCAGCGGATGATGGGGGCCGGCGACCGGCACCCGTTGCAGATCCTGGCCACGTTGCACACCCAGTACGGACGGTTGTTGCGCCTCGCCGACTCGGGGATCACCGAAGAGGCGACGGCCGCGCAGGCCCTCGGCATGAAGGGCTCGACGTTCCCGGCCAAGAAGCTGCTGACGTTGTCGCGGCGCATGGGTTCGACGTCGGCGGCCCAGGCGATCCGCCTGCTCGCCCAAGCCGATCTCGACCTGCGCGGCGACAAGGACTGGCCCGACGCGCTGGTGCTGGAAGTCCTGGTCGCCCGCCTCGCCGCTCTCAGCCGCCGCTGAGCTCTCGGCTCGCCGTCTTACTCGGCGGTGGACTTGGCCAGCCGCTTCATCAGACGCGACTTGCGGCGAGCGGCGGTGTTCTTGTGGAGCACGCGCTTGGTGGCGGCCTTGTCGATCCGGCGCACCGCGGTCGTGGTGAGCTCGGCGGCGTTGTCGGCGTTCGCCTCGGTCGCGGCCACAGCGGTCTTGACCCGGGTGCGCAACTCGGACCGAACAGCCTTGTTGCGCTCGCGCGCCTTCTCGTTCTGCTTGTTGCGTTTGATCTGGCTCTTGATGTTCGCCACGGAGAAACCTTGCTCGACTGTCGGCGCGGCTGGGAGCCGCAGAAAACCTCGATGATCATACCGGGGTCGGCGAGACCTTCCGACCGTCGCCGTTCGGCTTGCTTTCAACGAGCCGCGATGGTCGCCAGAAACGCCTCGAACGCGGTGCGGTCGATGCCGAGCTCGAAGCTGAGGTTGTGTCCGGCCCCGGCGCCGACGAGGACGGTCGCCTCGCCGCCGGCCGCGCGCCACTCCGCAGCGAGCGGATCGCCCTGCACCTCGACCGGGATGAACGTGTCGAGCTCGCCGTACAGGAGCAGGGCCGGCGGCGGTGACGGCGCCACGTAACCGATGGGCGACGCGTCGCCGAGCAGGTCGAGCTCACACGTCTCGAGACACCCGAGATGGCCCGATATCGCCGCGTGCATCCACGTGCCGGCCTGCTCGTAGGCCGCGACCAGATCGCCGGGCCCGGCCACCGACACGACCGCGGTGGGTCTGGGGTCCACGCTCGCGAGCTCGGCCGGGAGAACGGGGTCGGCGAATCGGCCTGGGTCGGCGGCCGCGATCAAGGCAAGGTTCCCGCCCGAGGAGGCACCGAGCAGGACCAAGCGATCAGGGTCCACCCCGATCGACGGCCCATGACGGCGGATCCACCGGATCGCCCGGTCGACATCGGCGCTCGGCGACGGGTGCACGTGGTCGGGCGCCAGCCGGAAGTCGACGGCGACCACCGCCCACCCGCGATCGGCCTGGGCGGTGACGAAGTCGGGGACAGTGGGTCGGCTGGGTGACATCCATCCACCTGACGCCAGGTACACGATCGCCGGACGGTCGGGAGCATCGACCCCATCGGGGTGTGTCACGTCCAACAGCTGCTCCGGCTCGGGGCCGTATCGGTAGGTAGCGGTCGAGCCGTCGACCCGCTCCGGTTCGACCCCGACCGGAGATCTCGTCGACATCGTCGTGGGTGACCCGGTCGACGCTGGCACCGACGCGTTCACCGCCACGGTGTTCTCGACCGACGCGGGCGTCGTTCCCGGGTCGGGCCCTCCGCAGGACGCGAAGACGACGAGCGCCGCCGCGACAGATCGGATCCGGGCGAGCGTCACGCGAGGATCTTGGCTCATTCGAGCCGCGCCCATCACGGCACCCCAGAAGTCGCACCCCAGAAGTCCATGTGCTCCGCTCGGCCGGGTGAGCGGAGCGCGGCGGTAGCCTCGACGGAACCTCCGGCCAGATTTGCCCATGGACCAGTCGCGCATCCGCAACACCTCGATCATCGCCCACATCGATCACGGCAAGTCCACCCTCGCGGACCGCATGCTCGAGCTGTGCGAGGCCGTCGATCCCCGCGACATGCGGGCCCAGTACCTCGACTCGATGGATATCGAGCGCGAGCGGGGCATCACGATCAAGCTCCAGAGCGTCCGCCTCAGCTGGAGGGACCACATCGTCAACCTCATCGACACGCCCGGCCACGTCGACTTCGGCTACGAGGTCAGCCGGTCGCTAGCGGCGTGCGAGAGCGTGATCCTCGTGGTCGACGCCGCCCAAGGCATCGAGGCCCAGACCCTCGCCAATTGCTACCTGGCGCTCGAGAACGATCTCGAGATCGTGGCCGTGCTCAACAAGATCGACCTGCCCGCCGCTGAGCCCGAGCGGTATGCGGCCGAGATCGAGCACGTGCTCGGCATCGCTGCCGATTCGATCCTGCGCATCAGCGCCAAGACCGGCGAGGGCGTGGCCGAAGTACTCGACGCCGTGATCGCGCGCACCCCGGCACCGAGCGGCGACCCCGACGGGTCGCTCCAGGCCCTCATCTTCGACAGTCACTTCGACAACTACCGCGGTGTGGTGTCGTCGATCCGGGTGGTCAACGGCAAGATCAAGTCGACCGACCGGTTGCGGTTCGTGCAGGCCAACGCGGTGCACGAGGCCAACGAGATCGGGGTGCGTTTGCCGATTCCGACCCCGATCGACCTGCTCACCGCCGGTGAGGTCGGCTACCTGATCGCCGGCATCAAAGACGTCGGCGACGCCCGCTCGGGCGAGACGGTCACGACCGCCGACAAAGGTGCCGGCGCCCTGCCCGGCTACCGCGAACCCAAGCCCATGGTGTTCAGCGGCCTCTACCCGGTCGACGGTGACGAGTTCCAGAACTTGCGCGAAGCGCTCGAGAAGCTGCGCCTCAACGACTCGAGTTTCACGTACCAGCCCGAGACGTCGGGGGCGCTGGGCCACGGGTTCCGGTGCGGTTTCCTCGGCCTGCTGCACATGGAGATCGTGCGCGAGCGGCTCGAGCGCGAGTTCAACCTGAGCCTCATCAGCACCGCGCCGTCGGTTCAGTACCGGGTCAACAAGGTCGGCGGCCGCGAGATCATGATCGAGAACCCGAGCGAGATGCCCGACTCGGCCGAGATCACGGGGATCTTCGAGCCGATGCTGAAGGTGTCGGTGATCACCCCGTCGACCTACACCGGCACGATCATGGACCTGTGCCAGAACCGGCGCGGGCGCTTGGACAAGATGGAGTACCTGTCGCCCGAGCGGCTCGAACTGCACTACACGATCCCGCTCGCCGAGGTCGTGACGGACTTCTTCGACCAGCTGAAGAGCCGGACCCAGGGCTACGCCAGCCTCGACTACGACCAGGCTGGCTACGAGCAGTCCCAGCTCGTGAAGGTCGACGTGTTGCTCCACGGCGACCCGGTCGACGCGTTCTCGTCGATCGTGCACAAGGACAAGGCCTACGAGTACGGCCGCAAGATGGCCGAGAAGCTGAAGGCGCTCATCCCCCGCCAGCAGTTCGACGTGCCGATCCAGGCCGCGATCGGGGGGCGGATCATCGCCCGCGAGACGGTCAAGGCGTACCGCAAGGACGTGACCGCCAAGCTCTACGGCGGCGACATCACCCGCAAGCGCAAGCTCCTCGAGAAGCAGAAGGAGGGCAAGAAGCGGATGAAGAGCATCGGCCGCGTCGACGTCCCCCAGGAAGCGTTCATCTCGGCGCTTCGCATCGACGAGTAGCGCCAACCTGCCTGCCGCAGCCCTTCTGTGCACGTTTACATCCCATAATGGAGCGCAACGTTCACAGAACGACGATCTCGTGAGGCCTGGGAGGCCATGCTCGACGAACGTAAGGCGGCGATCCTGCGGGCCGTGGTCCAGCAGTTCATCGAGACGGCCCAACCAGTCGGGTCGTCTCGTCTCGCCGCGGCGTCGGGAGTTGCGGTGTCCTCGGCGACCATCCGCAACGAGCTGAACTCTCTCGAGGACCAGGGCTACCTCCACCAGCCTCACACCAGCGCCGGGCGGGTGCCGACCGACAAGGGCTATCGCTTCTTCGTCGATGACATCGCCGGGCCCGCGCCGCTCGATCGGGTTCGCCAAGAGCATGTGAGCGAGTTCTTCGGTCGCACTCACGGTCAGATCGAACGGATGCTCCAGGACACGAGCGGCCTGCTCGCCCATCTCACCGACGCCACCGCGATCGTCGTCGGCCCAGTGCCCGACGCCGCTCGCGTGCGGTCGTTGCAGCTCGTCGGCCTCGCTCCCGACCTGGCTCTGGTGGTGGTCGTGTTGTCGAACGGATCGGTGGTCAAGGCCAGCCTCGACCTTCCCGAACGGCCATCGGACGACGACCTCGCCGAGGCCGGCCGCTTCCTCGACTCGGCCCTCCGGGGCCAGGCCCTCGGCCAGTTGTCGGGGCCGTCTCTCGCCGCAGCACCGTCTCGGGCGATCGCCGACATCGCGTCTCGCGCCGTCGAGTCGATCGCCACCGATGCCGACCACGAGGCCTCGGTGTTCGTCGAAGGCACCAGCCGCGTCGCCGCGGCGTTCGACGCCGTCGAAACGGTTCGCCAGGTGCTCGGCATCCTCGAGAAGCAACTCGTGGTGGTATCGCTGCTGCGAGACGTGATCGATCGGGGACTTAGCGTTGCCATCGGGACCGAGACCGGCGTGGCCCTGCTGAGTGAGTGCTCCGTCGTCGTGGCCCCCTACGAGGTCGAGGGCGAAGCGGTGGGTACGATCGGGGTTCTGGGCCCGACGCGGATGAACTACCCCCAGGCCATGGCGGCCGTGGCGGTGGTCAGCCAGACCCTCGGCCGGGCCCTGAGCGACAGCTAGTTCACCGAGGCACCCGAACGCACGTGAGCGATCCCGACTACTACCAGACCCTGGGCGTCGCCCGCGACGCCTCGAACGACGAGATCAAGCGGGCCTATCGCGCCCTCGCCCGAGAGCTGCACCCGGACCGCAACCCCGGCGACGCGCACGCGGAGGCGCGCTTCAAGCAGGTCGCCCGCGCCTACGAGGTGCTGAGCGACCCCGAGAAGCGAGCCCGTTTCGACCGATTCGGCAGCGCCGACTCGGGGGCGGGTGATCCTTTCGGTGGTGGGCTCGGTGACATCTTCTCGGCCTTCTTCGGCGGCGGTAGCCCATTCGGCGGCGGCGGCGGCCGGGCGTCGAGTCGAGCGACCGGCGAGGACCTCGAGGTGGTGCTCGACCTCGACCTGGTCGATGCGGTGACCGGCGGGGGCCAGGCCGTGACGGTGCGCACCGCCCAGCCGTGCGACACATGCGAGGCCACGGGCGCCAAGCCGGGCACGTCGGCTCAAACGTGTGGCGAGTGTCGCGGGACCGGACAGGTTCGGCGTATCCGAGAGAGCATCCTCGGCCAGATGGTGAGCGCTTCTCCGTGTGGCGTCTGTCGCGGCGCCGGCCAAGTGATACCCGATCCGTGCCCTGACTGCATGGGGCAGGGCCGCCAGATCCTCGAGAA
Organism: uncultured Acidimicrobiales bacterium; assembly: GCA_964390555.1. GTDB lineage: Bacteria > Actinomycetota > Acidimicrobiia > Acidimicrobiales > SHLQ01 > CAVTWS01. The sequence goes on from CAYMJU010000164.1 coordinate 11,565, forward strand.
GGAGTACACCGTCGACGTGCCGGCCGGCGTCGACACGGGGTCGACGCTGCGGCTCCCCGGCCGGGGGGCGGCGGGCGTCCGCGGTGGCGGGTTCGGCGACCTCTACGTGCACGTCCGGGTCAAGCCCCACCCCGACTTCGAGCGCGACGGCGACGATCTGGTTCGGGTCGTGAAGCTGTCGATCGCCCAGGCCTCGCTCGGCTGTGAGATAGACATCGTGACGATCGAGGGTGGAGTCGAGATGATCGAGTTCCCCGCCGGGGTTCAGAGCAGCACGCTGTTCCGGGTGCGAGGCGGCGGCGCCCCCCGCCTGAAAGGGCGCGGTCGCGGTGACCTGGTGATCGAAGCGGTCGTCGAGACACCGCGCGACCTCACCGACGAGCAGGAGGCTCTGTTGCGGCAGCTCGCCGAGTTGCGGGGCGAGGCGGTCGCCGCGCCCGAGCAGGGAATGCTGTCGCGCCTGCGCTCGGCGTTCCGGTAGGTCGGTGGCCGGGCCCGACGTGCTGGCCACTCGACGGGGACCCCACGTCTTGGTCGGCGACATCGACGAGCCCGTGCTCGCAGCCGAGGACGCCCACCATCTCGAACGGGTCCTACGACTGCGGCCTGGCGTCGCGCTGACGCTCGGCGACGGGCGAGGTTCGTGGCGAGACGCCCAGTGGCGGGGCAACGGCCAGCTTGACGTAACTGGAGCGGTGATCGTCGATGCGCCACCCATCGCCATCGTGGCGGTGGGCTTTGCCCTGGTCAAAGGCGGCAAGCCCGAGCTGGTGGTGCAGAAGCTGACCGAGCTCGGCGTCGACCGCATCGTGCCGTTCATCGCCGAGCGGTCGGTTGTGCGCTGGGTCGACGAGCGCAGTGGCCGCAACGCGGCCCGGCTGGCCAAGGTCGCGCGCTCCGCCACTATGCAGTCGAAGCGGGCTTGGCTCCCGGTGGTGGAACCGGTGGTCAGCTTCGACGAGGTGGTCGGCGAGAGCGGCGCGGCGATCGCCGACGTCGGCGGCGAGCCGATGCCGTGGCCGGTCGGGATCATCCTCGTCGGGCCTGAGGGCGGCTGGTCCGACGCCGAGCGAGCGCGGGCCGGGCGCCGGGTCGGTCTGGGCCTGACAGTCCTGCGCGCCGAGACTGCGGCCATCGCTGTCGGTGTGCTCGCGACCGCGATGCGTGCCGACCATGCGCGTCCGGTCGCGTAGGGTGGCGTAGAGTTCACCCCGCGTACCGGTTGCATTAGGCCGTTCGGCCCATCTACGCTGAGCGACCCATCGCACCGAGCACGGAGAGCGGTCGAGAGACCACTCCTTGCGCTGATCAGGGGGTTGGCGCCCACTCCGGGTGAAGACCTGGCACAGCACGGACCGCGACGGATACAGCAGGGAGAGAGACCAGAGTGATCGATGACGACGAGCTGACAACCGCGGATCCATACAGCCGAAAAGTTGGTGAGCGGCTTCGCGCCATTCGCCGCCAGAAGCGGCTGTCGCTCCAGGAGGTCGAGGCGGTCTCGGACCAGGAGTTCAAGGCGTCGGTGCTCGGTGCCTATGAGCGCGGCGAGCGGGCGATCTCGGTCCCACGGCTCCAACGGCTCTCCCGCTTTTACAGCGTGCCGGTCGATCAGCTGCTGCCGATAGACAACGCCCCGGACTTCGGCGTCGAGGCCGACCTCATCATCGACCTGACCGATCGCCCGACTCGCGCCATCCCGGCCCCGGTCACCATCGACCTGGGGCGGCTCGAGCGGTTGTCGGGTCCCGAAGCCGACATGTTGAGCCGGTACCTCACCATGATCCAGGTGCAGCGCCAGGACTTCAACGGCAGGGTGTTGACCATCCGACGCGACGACCTCCAGGCCCTCGCCGCCATCCTCGGCACGAGCATCGAGGGTGCTATCCCGCGCCTCGAGTCGCTGTCGCTCGTCTTCCGGCTCGAGCGCGCCGGCTGACTCACCCGGCAGGCCGATAGGCCGCGGGTTGCGGCGCGATCGCACCAGGCCCTCGCGCCGGCGGTACCATTCGCCGTCAAGCCGTAGAACCGTGATGCGAGGAGCGTGCCGTGACCGATACCACGCCGACACCTCCTGCGGGTTGGTACCAGGACCCTCACGGGTCAGACGGCCTTCGATGGTGGGACGGCGCTCGTTGGACCGAGCACACCGCCCCGGGGTCCCAGCCCCCCAAGCCGTCCGGTGGTTCGACACGTCGTGGGTGGATCCTCGTGGCGGGGCTGGTGGTGGTGGCCGCTCTTGTGGGCGCCCTCGTGGTGCTCGTCCAGAAAGACGGCGGGGACGGCGACGAGACCGTCACAGCCGGTGACGACGAGACCGTCACATCCGATGACGACGAGTCGTCGACGTCGACCGGCATCGACTCCACGACCACCGCATCGCCCCCCGGTGCGACCACGACGATCCCGAGTGGGGGACCGGTCGACATCCGGGTGGTCACGATCGCCGCCAACCCGACCGACGGCCTGCACGATCGCTTCGAGTTCGGTCCGAACGACAAGGGCGTGTCGGCCGTCGAGATCATCAAGGACCCGGCCACGGGAGGGCTCTCGATGAGCGTCGAGCGGCCGGGCGCGTCGAGCGTGCTGGTCGACCCGATGGAGGGCGGGTTCGTCGTGAACGATCCCGACGTCGGCGAGGCCTCGGTCTCGCTGTCGGGAAACCTGCTCACTGTGTCGTGGACGACCCTCGACGGCGAGGAAGGTTCGGTGACCCAGGAGCTGACCGCCGATCAAGCGGCGGCGTTGGGGCCACCGCCGACCGGGCAGTTCGGTCGGCGCCCGGCCGGCTCCGCGGTAACCCAGCTGGCGCAGGTGCCGAGCGGGCTCGGCGAGGCCCCGACCGTCCCGTACTCGCTCGCCAACGTCGCGCGCGTGACGTCGAGCTGGGAACCGGCGGACGTGAACGTGAGGGTTCTGCCGGATCGGGCGTTCTGCCAGGCCCCTCCGGTCCCGGCGACCACGGGGATCGAGGTCGGCTCAGTGTCGTGTTCGGGGTCGTGGGCACCGCCGGTCACGACCCTCGTCTTCCACACGTCGGTCACCGCCCACCTGCTGTCGATCGAGGAGCTGAATTCGGAGGACGCGGCGCGACTCCGCGCCGAGTGCGAGACCCGGTTGAACCAGTACGGGAACGTCGTGAGCTTCGCGGAGTTCGTGTTCGGCGTCGCCGGGGTGGTAGCGAGCATCGCCCCGACGACGGCCATCCCGGCGAGGTTCGTGACCGGCCTCGGCGGGGTCGGCTTCGCCCTCGACGCGCTCGGTCGGTTGCTCTCGCCAACGGCGGTCGCCGATCCGTGCGCTCGCGAGGTGCAGGTCCGCCTGCTCGACCAGCAATCCGCCGACTTCGTCCGGTCGCTCAGCTTCGACGTTCCCTTTGTCGTGACGCCGCTAGACGCCACCTACGAGGTGGCCGATCAGAGCGGGCCGGTGTTCGTGCAGCCGTTCCCCGGCACAGGCAGCGGAGTGGTGGGCGGTGGGGTCAATTTCCGACTCGTCCAGACCGTCGGCAGCGGCGATTTCCAGGCCACGCTCACATGGACCGGCGACTCGGACATGGACCTGCACGTCATCGATCCGAGCGGCGCCGAGATCTCGTTCTCGCTTCCGACGTCGAGCAGCGGCGGCCAGCTGGACCGCGATGAGATACCGAGCTGCGGTGAGGGCGGTCGTCACGCCGAGAACATCTTCTGGCCGGTGGGAGCGGCGCCGTCGGGCACCTACCAGGTGTTCGTCGTGCACTTCAGCTCGTGCGACCAACAGGCCCACACGGCGACCATCGATCCGTTGGTGCGGGGCGTGAGCCAGGGGGCACAGACGTTCACCATCGGTGACGGTGCTCAGTCCGATTCCATCACCGTTGTCGTTCCCTGAGCCCCCGCGGCCAACGCAACAAGATGCGCCGCGCCTCGCCCAAGTCGGCGATGCGAGAGCTGGCCGCCTGTGGGTCGCCGCCGGTATCGGGGTGGACGCTGCGCAGCACCGTGCGGAACCGGCGTTGAACGGCGGTCTCGCTGTGCGTGGTCGCGACGTCGAGCCCGAGTTGCTCGAGGGCCCACCCGACCGCGTCGGAATCGCCGGTGCGGCGACGTAGGTCCGGTCGGGCCCGGCCGGTGAGGTAGGCGACGAACGGCGGTCCGAGCGGCGTGGTCCAGCGCGTCGCCCGGCGCAGCAGCTCCGCAGTGGCCGCCCGGCTCTCGACGGGCAGGCGGGTGAGGGCGTAGGTCGCCGCGAGGACTTGTTGTATCGGAGTGCCGTTGCACTCCAGGGAGAACGTGACGTCGCCGGGCCGTTCCACCGAGCCTGCGAGGAGGCGCTGGGTGCTGCGGGCCAACCCGTGACGAGCTATCTCCAGGCGGTGACGAAGCCGGGGCTGGGGAATCCGGCGGCCCGAGCTGACCTCGTCGATCAGCTCGTGGATGTCGTCGTGCCAGCCCTCATCCACGAGCGTGAGGTGATGGGACAGCGTGCCGGCGAGGAGCAGACCGCCGTATCCGGGGGAGGGATCGACCGGCAGGTGGACCGCGCCGAGCGCCACCCGGCGAACCGGCGTCGCCAGGCGGGAGTGATACACCTCGAGGGACGCCAGGATCGCCACGGCAGGGAACCTACCGGCCGCCGGTCAATGGGGGACAGGGGGAAGGGCGATCTGTTGGCCGGGAAGGACCAGATCGGGGTTTTCGGGATCGACGAGCGTCGAGCGGTTGAGCTCGATCAGCGCTAGCCAATAGCGGGCGATCTCGGCCTCGGTCGGCTCGGGTGTCGACTCGCGAACCGTCTCGGCGGCTACCGACCACAGGTGATCCCCGGGCTCGATCGTCCACACGTCGAGTTGTTGCCCTACCTCATCAGGCGCGCTGGCCACGTCATCCGGCATGGTCGGTGCATCATCTTGTTCGGTCGGTGCGTCGTCGATGGTGGTGGGCCCTCCGGTCCAGATCAGCACCGGCGGCTCCGTGAGCGTGGCGGGTGCGGATGTCGACGTGGTCGACGGCTCGGGCGCCGATGTGGTCGTCGTGACGCGTGCCGAGGTGGTCGACGCCTCGGGCCCATGGGCATCGCTGAGCGAAGCGGCGGTGGCGGTCGTGGATGCCGTCCGGGTCGGGGCGGCGAGGCCTGAGGCCAACCCGACCACGGCTCCGCCGAGCGCGAGGCGCGCGAGCAGTGGGGGGCAGAGGCGCCGGGCCAACTCGGGGCGGCGGGTGACGACGCAGGCGATCGCGGCCAGCGACGCCGCCGCCAGATACCAGGCCAGCAACAGGGCAGCCAACCGGACCGACGCCATGACGACGACGTCGGACGGGGTGGTGTCGAGCCAGCTTCCGATGGCATCGACGTGCGGCGCGGGAGGGTCGAGCGTCGGTGCGCCGACCGAGCGCAGCGCCATGGCGGCGACGATGCCCAAGGCCGCGGTGGCGCCGAGCCGGAGGGTGAGGTGTCGCCGGTCGCTCACCGTGCCACCTCGAGCGGTTCGGTGCCCGCCGGAGTGGTGACGAGCAGGGCCGGGCAGGTCGTCGTGGCCGGTGCGAGGGCGGTGGCCCCGGTGACCACGGCGACGAATCGAGCCGGCGTGGGTTCGCCGTCGGTGGCCCATCCGTCGAAGGCCCAGACGGTGGACGACGCGGGGTCGAGGGCGACCGGTGTCGCCACGCCGTCGCAGTCCCAGTCGCCGACTGCGGTGACGAGTGGCCCGGCGGCATCGATGCGGTAGGTCGCGCCAGTCGCGTCGGCGAGGTCGGCGGTCCACATCGGCACCGTCGTGGTCGGCGGCGCCGATGTGGTCGTGGTCGGAGAGGTCGCCGGTGGCAGCCCGGACGTTGTGGGGACCGCTGCCGCGACCAAGGTGCTCGATAGCGCGGCCGCGGACACCGGGGGCCGTGATCCGGCGGGACCGATGGCGAGAGCGCCGACGACCGCGATCGCCGCGGCGACACCCACAACGATCGCCCACCGCGACTGCCCCGAGGGCGCGGCCGAGCGAGCACGCCGCCAGTTCGGACGCCAGGCGAGCGCTGACCGTGCCGCCCGTCGCTCACTGGGTGGCGTGGACGCGAGGTCAGCGGCGCGGCGGGCCAGCTCGCGAGCCGACAGGAGCCCGGTGGTCCCGATCCCGCCGGGCGCCCGGTCGGCCTCGGCGATCAGCGTGGCCAGACGCGCCCGGGTAGCTCGCTCCGATCCTGTGGCCGCAACCACGCCGGCGTGGAGCAGCCGGCCCAAGCGTCCGAGCGCCGCCACATCGTCGCGGCGGCGCGCTTGGGTGCCGGCATCGGCAGGACCATCGGCGTACGCGGCGCGGGAGAACCCACACAGCACCAAGCGCCCCGATGTCGAGCGGATCACGTGGGCGGGATCGTCGAGCTGGCCGTGGGTCACGCCGAGGTCGTGCAGGTCGGCGACGGTGGCCGCGATCCGGGCCAGCCCACCGGCCAGTTCCCGGTCGTCGGCGGGCGGGTGGGTCGACCAGGTGCGCTCGCCGGCGTGGGTGAGCCAGAGCGCCTCTTCGCCGCAGTGATCCGGTGGCGGATCGGCCAGGGCCACGACACCCGGGTGCTGGGCGATAGCCAGCACGGCGGCTTCGTCGGCCAGGCTGGCCCCATCGACGTCCGGCGCGGCGCCGAACGCTTCGGCATCGTCGCGCCGCTTGCGGGCGAGCAAGCGGCCACCGTGGACCGCACTCGAAACGGACATGACATGAAACTATACGAAACGTGTCGAAGGGTCAAGTTCGGGACCCGGTGTGGAGCCCGCGGCTCGCCCTCTATGCTCCGGTCATGAGCGAAGCGCAGCGAGCGAGTGCAGCCGTGGGAGCGCAACTCCCCGGATGCCGATGGGGTCTGGGGGCGCGTAGCCCCCAGCGACAACGTTGAGGGAGCGCAGCGACCGAGAAGCGCCGGGTCGGGCAGGCCGCTGACGTGAGGGCCATCGCCATCATCCCGGCCTTCAACGAGGAAGAGGCGCTGCCCGCCGTGCTCAGCGAGCTCGGGCGCGTCCGCCCCGACATCGATGTTGTCGTCGTCGATGACGGCTCGCGCGACCGGACGGCCGACGTGGCGCGCACCGGCGGCGCCACCGTGCTCCGGCTTCCATACAACTTGGGCATCGGTGGGGCGCTGCGCGTCGGGTTCAAGTACGCCACCCGGAACGGCTACGACCGGGCGGTCCAGTTCGACGCCGACGGCCAGCACGACGCCGGGGAGATCGCCAAGTTGTTCGACGCGCTCGACGCCGGGGCCGACATGGCGATCGGCACCCGTTTCGCCGAGGGCAGCGGCGAGTACGTCGGCGCCGGGTTGCTGCGGCGGCGCGCCATGGGGTTGCTGCGCCTGAGCGTCCGCCGCCTCACCGGACGCCGGTTCACCGATACGTCGAGCGGGTTCCGGGCTTTCGATCGTCGCGTGCTCGAGTTGTTCGCCCGCACCTACCCGATCGAGTACATGGACTCCGTCGAGGCTCTCCTGCTCGCCTGGCTCGATGGTGCCGACGTGGTCGAGGTGCCCACCACCATGCACGAGCGGACCGGCGGGGTGCCGTCGAACCGCAGCTTCAAGCTCGTCTACAACTACCTGCGCCTGCTGATCGTGATCGCCATGTACCTCACGCGGCGCCGTCCGCAGCGTCGCGCCTTGCCCGAGGCCGTGGCGTGAGCACCTCCGCCCGCATCCTCGTGACGGTCACGATCGTCGGCTCCGTGGTGTTCATGTTCCTGCTCGTGCGCACCGGCCGGCTCCGCGCCAAGTACTCCCTCCTGTGGCTCACGTCGGGCGTGGTGCTGCTCGTGCTGGGAGCGGTGCCGAACGTGCTCGACGAGATCGCCGACGCGCTCGATGTCGCCTACCCGCCGACGATCCTGTTCCTGCTCGGCATCATGTTCCTGCTGATGGTGGTGGCTCACCTGTCCTGGGAGCTGTCGAGGATGGAGGAACGCACCCGCACCCTCGCCGAGGAGATCGCGCTGATGAACCAGCGCCTCGATCCCGCCGGCCCCGACGCCAGCGACTGACGTCGGTGCCAGCGGCCCTGGACCGCGCCGTCGGGCGATCGCTCGGGACGCCGGTCCGGGCGTTCACGGTGCTGGCGACGGTGTTCGGAGTGGTATGGGTGCTCGCCAACCCCGCCTGGCTCGGATTCGACGAGCGAACACACTTCGCCCGGGCGTGGGGGCTGTCGGGCGGACATGTCGTGGCGCAGGAGGGATTGATCGCCCCCGACGGGAGCGAGGTCGCCGGGGACCAGGTGCCCGTCGAGCTCACCGAAGATCGCAACACCTACGTGCGTGCTGTGCAGGCAACGGGGATTGACAACCTCTACGCCGGCTATGCGGACCTGCTCCGGAGCCGGCCGGGCGCCGACGACCAGTACGAGGACACCCGGTCCGCCCTCGCTGCGCCTTTCACCGGTTACGTGCCGTCGGCCGTTCCGCTCGTGTTGGTCCGCGCATTCGACCTGCCGCTGCTGCTTGGTCTGTGGTTGGCCCGACTCGCCAACCTGGCGGTCTACGTGTTGCTCGTCCGCCATGCGCTCGCGCGTGCCCGCTCGCTCGGGTGGCTCATCGCCGCCGCCGCGCTGGTGCCGTTGAACCTGTACGTCGCGTCGTCAGTGACGCCCGACGGGGTCATCGTCGCTGGCATGGCTCTGGCAGTGGCCCTGTCAACCCGTTTGGCTGGCGCCGACGCCCCCGGCTTGAGCCGCGCTGACGTCGTGTTGGCATGCGTGGTTTTCGCCTCGGTGAAGCCGCCGTACTCGGCCGCAGTGCTGGCACTTCCGGCCGTCGCTCTCGCTGCCGATCCGTCGCGATGGCGGCGCCTGCTGCGGTCCGGACCGTCACTTGCGGTGGGCGTGACGGTCGTGGCCGCAACGGCGTGGAGGCTCCTCGCCGCACGGTCTTACGAGCCCGTCGCCGTGTTCTTCGAGGGCGATCCGTTCGAGTCCGATCCCGGGCGTCAGATCGACATCGCGTTCGACGAGCCGCTGCGCTTCGTGGGGTCGGTGTTGCACAGCACGTTCCTCGACCTGCCGCTCTATGCCCGGCGTTGGATGTTCGGCTTCGGTCCGTTCGAGCTCGCCAGCTCGGCGGTCGGTGTGGCTGTCACACTCGTGTTCTTCGCTGCCGCGATCGCCGCGGCGCGACCGGACCGTTCTGAACTGCCGCTCGACGGCCGCTCGAGGATTGGTCTCTCCATGGTCGCGATGATCGTGTGGCTCGGTCTCATCGTCGCGAACTTCGCGTACTTCATCGCCGGGCTCCCGCGGTCGCTCGAGATCCCCGGCCGATACTCGGCGCCGATCCTCATACTCGTCGTTGCTGCCGGCGCCGGCCGGTGGTGCACTTCCTTGGTGGCGAGGAGCCGGTTGCCCTCGGGAGTCCCGCAGCTCGTGATGGCCGCCGTGCTCCTCGGCACCACGGTGCGCGCCGTCGGCGTCTGGGCTGTCTAGCCGGCTCGGCTCGTCGCGTTCGTGGGTCGGTCGGCCGACACGGCACGTCGCCGAGCGGTAGCTGGCTCGGCTCGGCTCGGTTCTCGCGTCGCTACGATGACTCGGTGCTTCGGCCGGTCAGCTTCACCCTCGACGTCGAGGACCTCCGCACGTCGGCCGAGCAGCCCTATCGCGTGCGTTTGGCCCTCGATCTCGTGCTCGAGTGGATGTCCAGGCAAAAGATCGTCGCGACGGTGTTCGTGGTGGGCGACCTCGCCGCCGAGAATCCCGACCTGGTCGCCGACATCGTTGCGGCTGGGCACGAGATCGGCCTGCACGGCTGGCGACACGTGCCGCTCACCCGGCTCGATCCGACCACCTTCGCCCGGCATCTCACCGACGGTCGCAAGCTGCTCGAGGACCAGAGCGGGCAGACGATCGAGGGGTTCCGGGCGCCGACGCTGTCGCTGACTCCGGCCAGCGGCTGGGCGGTCGAGTGCATCGGAGCCGCCGGGTTCTCGTACTCGTCGAGCATCTTGCCCGCACCCAACCCGCTCTACGGTTTCCCCGGACTTCCCCTCTCCCCGTTCCGGTGGGCCAACGGCGTGATCGAGCTTCCGTGCCCCACCGTGTCGGTGCTCGGCCGGCGCATCCCATATCTCGGCGGCGCCTACCTGCGGGTCCTGCCCAACGCTGTGTGGCGGCGCGGCATGCGCCTCGCAGGTCCCACCGAACGACTCTGGACCTATTGCCACCCGTGGGAGTTCGACACGACCGAGCGGTTCCATCGCCATCCCGATGTCGGGTGGGTGACCAGCGTCGTCGGCTTCGTCGGCCGGCGCCGGGTGCCGGGCCGGCTGGGTCGGGTCCTCGCCGGCGGGGTGGGACCGACATTGGGAGACCTGGTCGCCGACACCGAGTGGGTGGCGACGTTGCCCGAGCACCCGCTGCCGGGTGCGCTCGCGCCGGTCAGCTGATGGCGAGCCCCGACCCGGCCACGCTCGCGGCGATCGGCCGGCTCCTGACCGACGTGTTCGAGGTCGATCCCCCCGTGAGCGTCGAGCACCTGCGGTGGCAGTACCTCGACAACCCCGAGGGCCGGGCGGCGATCGGGATGGTCACCGACCACGCGGCGGGCGCCGATCCGCCGGTGCACGTGGGCAACTACGCCCTCATCCCGCTCACGCTCGATTCGGATCGAGGCCGGGTGACGGTGGGCATCGGGATCGATCTGTGCGTGGCTCCGGCGGCTCGCGGAGCCGGCACGTTTCGCCGCACCGTCGAGGCTGCATACCGCGACGGGTTGGCCGAGGGTATCGACGCGATCCTCGGTGTGGCCAACGCCAACTCGGCTCCTCGGATGGCCAAGACCCTTGGCTGGCGGGTCCTGGATGCGTTGCCGGCCCGGTTCCTGTTCCCCGGTCGCCCGGCGCGGCTCGAGTCCCAGCCGGTCACGCCCGACGTCCTCGCCCATATGGACGAGCTCGTCGGCGACCTTCCCGTCACCGCTCGACCCGGGTTTGCCCATCGGTGGACCACCGAGCATCTCGCCTGGCGCTTGGGTCGTACGGGCGCCAGCTATCACATTCACGTCGGGGCTGACGTCGTTGCGGTCAGCACGCTCGCCTCGGTCAAGGGTTTGCGCGTCGCGGTGCTGCTGAAAGCGCTGCCCCGGCGAGCGGGTGCGTCGGTTCGGTCCAGCCGTCTGGCCGGCGCGGTGGCGAGGTACCATCGCACGCCGCTCGTGCTGCACTGGGGTCGCAACGCCGAGGTCGATCTGCGGGGCATCACGCTGCCCCGCCGGTTCCAGCCCTCCCCGTTGGAGCTCGTGCTGCACGGCCTGCACGACGGTTTCGACCGCGAGGGGTTCCAGCTGGCCACGTTCGAGTTCCTGGAGTTCGATGCGTACTGACTTCCGACCACTCGACGAGATCGACCCGGTACCGGTCGTCGCTCCCTCGCGTTCGGACCGGGTGTCGTTGCCGCATGTCGGTGCGCTCGACGGACTTCGCGGGCTGGCGGTCATCGCGGTGCTCGTCTACCACCAGCACAAGCTGAGCGGCGGGTTCGGATGGGCCAAGGGCGGCTACCTGGGGGTATCGGCGTTCTTCACCCTGTCGGGGTACCTGATCACGAACCTGCTGCTGCACGAGCACGACTCCACCGGCACTGTATCGCTGCGCTCGTTCTGGGCGCGGCGCGTTCGCCGGCTCCTCCCGGCCGCCATCGTGGCGGTGGTCGGCATAGCGCTGTACGCCTGGCTGCTCGCGCCCGGTGAGCAATTCGTCGATCTGCGGGGCGACCTGCTCGGAGCGCTCGGCTACGTCGCGAACTGGCGATTCCTGTCGGCCGGGACCAGTTACGCGACCGTCAACGGCGAGTTCAGTCCGGTGTTGCACTTCTGGTCGCTGGCGATAGAGGAGCAGTTCTACGTCGTGTGGCCGCTGGTCGTCTTCGGCGTGTTGCGTTGGAAGGGGCGGGCGGCGCTCGGATGGGTCGCGGGCACCATGCTCGTCGCGTCGGCGGCGACCACGATCGTGCTCGCCGGCGGCGACCACGTATCAACCGATCACGTCTACTTCGGGACCCACACGCGTGCAGCCGAGTTGCTCGTCGGCGCGGTGCTGGCCGTGGTGTTCCCACTCACCCGGGCCGTCGCTCAGCCCGCGGCGGTGGGGCGGCGCCTGGTCCCGGTGGGGCTCGGTGCGGCGATCGCGCTGGCGGTGGTGTGGGCGACCCTCGATCAACAAGACGAGTCCCTGTATCGGGGCGGGCTGGTGGTCCACGCGATCGTGGTGGCGGCGTTGATGGTCGCTGCGGTCGTGCCCGGAGTCGTGGGTCGCGTGCTGTCGTGGCGGCCGCTCCGCGCCGTTGGCCTCGTGAGCTACGGGCTGTACCTGTACCACTGGCCGGTGTACTTCGTTCTCGACGAGGACCGCACCGAGACCTCCGGTTGGTTCCTGCTGCTCGTTCGGCTCGCCGCGGTATCGGCGATCGCCGCGGCCTCCTATCGGCTGATCGAGCGCCCGATCCGCCAAGGGGTCCGTATCGTCGGTCGCCGGGCCTGGCTGGCCATTCCGGTGTCGATGGCGTTGGCGGGCGGCGCGGTGGTCGTCGTGACCGCCGACCCACCCGACTGCACGGTCGCGTTCTGCGACGTCGACGTCGACCTGGCGACGGACTATCTCTTCGTCCGCTCTCCCGGCAGGGTCGAGGTGGCCGTCGCGAGCGCCGACGCGCCCACGATTCCCGCCGAGTTCATCGCCGCTCTTCTGGCCGAGGTGGTCGAGTCGCCGCTCCTCGGCGGTGTGGTGACGACGCCGGTGACCCTGATCGTCGGCGATTCCGGCACCTTCGATGCCGCCCCCGCGTTGAGCGCGGCGTTCGCCTCGGCGGGTTCGCCCTACTCGCTCGAAACGGCGTTCCCGGGGATCGGGTTGACGAACGGCGTGCTCGACTGGAGGACCACCTGGCCCGAGTTCTTCGCCGATCACCCCATCGGGCTGGTGATCGTGATGCTCGGCGGATGGGATCTCGAATACCTCCAGATGAACGGTCCCGACGCTTACGGGGCGGTGGTCGACGAAGCCATCGGCACCATCGAGGCGAACGGCGCGAAGGTGCTGTGGCTGTCGGTCTTGCCCGGAGGCTCACAGCCCGACACCGAGCTCAACGCGGTGTACGAAGCCGCTGCCGATCGCCATCCCGGCGTGGTCGAGTACCTCGACGTGGCCCCGGTGTTCCAGGTGCTCGACGGTTCCTTCCCTCGTGAGGTCGGCAACACCCTTTACCGCAAGCCCGACGGGTGGCACCTCTGTCCGGCCGGGGCGGCTGCGCTCGCCAGCTTCGTGATCGACCACACGACGTCACTCAACTGGAGTGCCCCCGCGGGGGTCGACTGGTTCACCGACCCGTGGAGCACCGAAACCCGCTACGACGACCCCCCCGGCGGCTGCCTGCCGTCGTGAGGCCGAGGGGAACCACCGGCCGGGTGCCGTCGTCGAACGAACATGATCAGACGAGTCATCACGGTTCTCCCTGGTGGCGCGCTTATCGCCGGGTCGCCGGCAGCGGTGGCATACGCGGACTGCAGCGGTCCAACGGCTACCTATTCGCCGCTGGCGGTTGATCGCGGCGACAACGTCACCGTGACCGGCCACTCCTTCGGCGCCAGCTGCTACGACACCGGCCCGCCGCCAGCTGGCGAGGGTGTCCTCGGTCGACCGCTTACGGGTATCGAAATCACGTTCGTGCAGGGGGCCGCCGAGGTGTTGGTTGCGATGGGCGACGCCGACGCGGACTACGGGTTCGTCATCGATGTGGAGGTTCCGGCGACGTTCGAACCCGGACCACTGGGCGTCGTTGTGCGGACGCCGATCGGCGTGGCCTTCGACCAGACGGCAACCCCGGTTGAGGTCAGCGACGCACCGGTCGACGCGGCCGACGTCGTCGTGGTCGCGTTCGGCCCGGCGGCCGACGACGGACCGGTCGCAGAACTCGACGACCAGGGCGAGGTCGTGATCACGGCCGCTCCCGGTTCGGTGGCCACATCGGTCGAGCACATCTCGGCGTCCGAGGGCCGGTCTTGGTCGACGACGCTCGGAGTCGTCGTTGCTGCGATCGCTCTCGCGACAATCGTCGCAGGCCTCGTGGCGCGACAGCGTCGAGGTGCCGGCTGAGTCAGCCCGGCGAGGCGGCGGCGATCAGCTGGGGAACGAGCCATTCGGCGACCAGCTCCTGACCCCGGTCGGTGAGGTGCACGCCGTCGTCGCGGAGGTCGGTGCTGTCCTCGCCGCCGTTGGGACCGAGGAACTCGGCCGGGTAGTCGACGACGGTGGCGCCGGCCGCGTCGGCGATGGGGAGCACGATCTCGTTGACGCGGTCGATGCGCTCGGGGTTGTTGTACGGCGTGGGGTTCTGGGCCAGGTGCGGCGACTTCAGCACGATCACCCGAGCCCCGGTGCTGGTGAGCAGATCGAAGGCCTCGGTGTACTCGGACTCGATGTACGCGTCGTAGGCGGCGTCGCCGGGGCGGAGGAAGTCGGGGCCGAGGCTGTCGACTTGGCGGTCGATCGAATCCCACGGGCTCGGGTAGGTGAGCACGACGTCGGGTTGGAAGGCTCCGAGCGACGACACCCACGAGACGGGACTGGGAGCGCCGATCCGGTCCGCCGGCCACGGCTCGGCCCACGTGCCGCACACCTCGTTGCCGTCGCCGTCACCACCGTGGGACCCGGTGGCTATCGCTCCCGTGGGCAGCTCGTAAGTCTTCTGGCCGAAGCGGGTGGTGCCGCACCCCAGGTGGGCGTTCGAGTACAACGCGATCTGGCCCGGGTTGTCGGCGCACCACTGTTGGAGCGCCGCGGCCATCTGCACCATGACGGAATCGCCGACGACCAGCACGCGCACGGGGTCGGAGCCGTCGGGCACCTCACATGCCGGCAGCTCCGAGGCGACGGCGGTCGAGGACCCGTCGAGGCGGACGGTGTGGGCGTAGAGCAGCAGGCCGAACACCGCCGCGAACGACGCCGCGATCCCGGCAGTCAGTCGCCATCCCTTCCAGCGGCCCTTGAGGAACGGTTGCTCGATCACCTTCCAACTGAGCGCCGCCACCACGATCGTGATGCCGAACCCGAGGATCAGGTCCCGGGCGCCGTTGAGGCCGCGCTCCTGCTTGTTGCGGTCGACGACGATGAAGACCAGCCAGTGGTACATGTACAGGCCGTAGCCGAGCTTGCCGACCCATTTCAGTGGCCTCAGGGTGAACAGGGGATGCATGAGCCCGGTCGGCTGGGTCACGGCCCGGGTCATGAACGCCGACAGGATGGCGACGAGGAAGAAGCCGCCCTTCTCGAACATCCACGACGTCCGCTCATCGATGACGAACATCAGCCACGTGAACACGGCGGTCGCCGCCAGGCCGAGGATCTGGGTGAGCCGCTGCCCGAATCGGGTGCGGGGCGGGCCGTATTGCCAGCAAACGACGGCCATGGCGATGCCGACCAGCAGCGCGAAGGCCCGGGTGTCGGTGCCGTAGTACGCCCGGCTGATGGTGTCGGGATTGGCGGGGTCGTGGACGACCGCCATCCACCACGCCGACGCCACTGCACCGACCGACGACAAGATGAACAGCCACCGCTTCGACAACCACTTGAGGCACGCGATCACGAAGAACGGGGCGAACAGGTAGAACTGCTCCTCGATGGCGAAGGACCACACGTGGCGCATCGGGTTCGGGTTCGAGAACTGGAACTCGGCGAAGTAGTCGGTGCCGGCGAAGATCTCGCGCCAGTTGGCCACATAGCTGAGCGCCGACGTGATGCCGCCGGTCCACAGGTCGATCTTGGATTCCTCGATGATGAACGCGGTGAAGAACGCCAACACGACGACCGTGACGCACAGGGCCGGGACGAGGCGCCGGATGCGGCGGCTGGCGTAGGCGGCGATGTCGATGCGGCCGGTCTTGTCGAACTCGTTCAGGGCGATGGTGATGATGAGGAAGCTCGACAGCACGAAGAACAAGTCGATGCCGAGGATGCCGCCCGATATCCAGTACGGCGCGAAGTGGTAGGCGAGCGGGCCGAGTAGCACATACACGCCTCGCATGCCGTCGAGGGCGGGCATGTAGCCGATGCGCGGCGCCTTGGGCGGTGCCAGGGCGCTGGGCTCGGCCGGTTCGGCGGGGCCGGCGGCGATCGGGGGCTCGACGGTAGTGGTCATGGCGCGGCAGTGGGCGTGAGACGGCGGCGTCTCGCCCGGAGGTGTTCTATCAGCCGTCCGGCGCCGAGGGCAGCCAACAACACCACCGTGATCTCGGCGGCCACCCGGTACCGCGTGTTCCCGAAGGTGATGGCCGCCGCGAAGGTGGTGAGGCCCGGCCACACCAACAGGGGTGTGAGGGGCAGCTTGCGCCGCCGGGCGACGACCAGGCCGCCGGCAACGAACGGCAGCATCGACCAGTACTGGATCAGGCCGATCCGCGACAACGAGTACTCGCGGTACTCGACCGGCACGTCGGCCTTGATCTGCTCGAACGGGGCGTACACACCCCACGCCCGGCCGATCCGGGCCCACAGCACGAAGCTGAGCAACCGCTGCTTGTGGTTCGAGATGTACTCGATGGCGCGTTCTCGCACGATCACGTCGCGCTGGCTCTCGTCGAGCAGCTCGCCGTTGGGCCCGGTCGGCTGTGATTCGCCGCACGGAAGGGCCCAGTACCCGATCTGGTCGCCGTAGTACACGAGGTCGCAGTTCGACTGGACCATCGCGGTGCCGAGCCCGTTCGACAGGGTGACCGGCTCCTCGAACGACGCCAGGTTGCGCACGATCCATGGACCGGTGATCGCGGCGCCGATCACGCCCGCGAGCGCGACCCGGGCGCCGAACACCCGCCAGCCCGGCCGGTGGGCGATGGCGTGGGCGATCAGCACGATCGGCAGGTACATCGCCATCTCGGCCCGGGTGAGTGCCCCGGCCCCCGACGCCACCGCGAGCGCCGCCAGGTTGGCCCGGCTCGGGTCGTTCGACCACCGGGCCGCGAGCCAGGTGATGAGCGCCACCATCGTGAGGACCATCGACTCGCTCATCAGCGACGCGTCGTTGATCCAGACGAACACGTAGAACGCCGCGCCGGCCGCGGCGATAAGGCCGGTCCGGGCGTTGGCCCACGCCCGACCGGCCAGGCCGGTGAACCAGATCGTCAGCGCGCCGAGCAGACACGACGCGATCTGATGGGCGTACGCACTGTCGAAGCCGAACAGCGAGAAGCCGGCGAGGTAGATCACGTACAGCGGGGGGTGTCCGGCGGTCGGCTCGATGTGGCCGACGGGCACCGGTGCGTGGTCGAGCTCCCCGCCGTACACCGCGTACTCCTGGCAGCCGCCGAGGTAGTAGCGGTAGGGCTCGATGAAACCGTCGCCGTCGGCGAGCAGGTTCGCCGCCCAGTGGTAGTACAGGGCATCGCCGAACAAGGGCTGGTTGTCGTCGGCCTGCACCAGCCCGTTGCCGGCGAAGCCGCACTCGTTGTCGGTGGGAAGCGCGACGATCTCGGGGGCTTCGAGGTAGTGGTGCCCGACCACGTAGTACACCCGCAGCCCGAACCCGGCGATGGTGAGCAACGCCAGCACGGCGTAGAAGCGACGCGCCGGGGACCAGCGAGCGAGTGGAGTCCGAGCGAGCATCGCGCCCCCGAGACTACCGAGGTGAGACAGACTGCGGGTGTGGAGGTCCTGTCATCGAGGACCTCGTGATCGCGGCCCGGGTGCGATCGATGGTCGTGTCGAGCATTCCGGCTAGCGACGGTAGGGCGGCGGGTCAGGCCAGCAGCGTCCGCAACGCGGGGGCGGTCTCGAGGTCGTCGAGGGCGGTGATGGCTCGGTTACGGAACGCGTCGGAGAACTCGCGCTGGTCTTCGCCGTTGTAGGGCGGGACCAGCGACAGGAACGAGGCCAGCACCGTGTAGGCGGTGTGGACCCGGTGCGCGTGCCACGCGTCGTCGTAGGTGATCTCGGTGCCGCCGAGCGATCGTCGAACGTCGAGGTAGTGCCGAAGCAGATCGCGTTCGTGCCGGCGGCGTTCGTCGGCGAGCATGGCCATCGTCATGAAGTAGCTGACGTCGCGCATCGGTGTGCTGACCGTGAGCAGACCCCAGTCGAGGAAACCGACGCGGCCGTCGTCGATGAACAGGTTGCCGATGTGCGTGTCGCCGTGGATCAACGTCTGGGGTCCATGCCCCCACAGCGCGATCACGGCGGCGGGGTCGGCGA
>CAYMJU010000165.1:0-14984 GCA_964390555.1 uncultured Acidimicrobiales bacterium
ACGCCTTCGAGAGCCTGATCTCGGTCGCGCCCGAGCAGTGGCACCTGATGCAGCCCAACTGGCCGAGCGATTACGACGCTGTGGGTCAACCTCGTCCGCCGCACCTCGCACACATCTGAGCCTGTCGTGCGCATCGGCATCGTTTGTCCCTACAGCTTGACGCTGCCGGGCGGCGTCCAGGGTCAGGTGCTGGGGTTGGCCCGGACGCTTCGGCACCACGGGCACCGCGTGCGCGTCCTCGGCCCGTGCGACGGCCCGCCGCCCGACGCCGGCGTCACGTCGCTCGGCAACAGCCTGCCGACCGCGGCGAACGGATCGATGGTGCCGGTCGCCCCGGACGCGTCGGCCCAATTGCGCCTCCTGCGCGCCATTGGGGACGAGGCGTTCGACGTCGTGCACCTGCACGAGCCGTGCGCTCCGGGCGCGACGATGACCGCGATGGTCATGAAACCGGCACCACTCGTGGCCACGTTCCACGTCGCGGCCGACAATGCGACCTACAGGTCGCTGGGCCGGGTACTACGACACCTGACCAAGCGGATCGACCGGTGCTTCGCCGTCTCGGAGGAGGCACGCCACACCGCCTACGACGCGGTGGGGGGTGAGTACACGATCTTGTTCAACGGGGTCGATGTGCCGCACTACCGCGACGCCGAGCCGTGGCCGACGCAGGGCCCGACGGTGTTCTTCGTCGGCCGTCACGAACCGAGAAAGGGCGTCGACATCCTCGTCGCGGCGATGGCGGATCTGCCTGGCGACGTCAGCCTGTGGGTGGCCGGCGACGGGCCACAGACCGCCGCGCTCAAGGGTGCGACCCGCGACGACCCGCGCGTCCACTGGCTCGGTCGAATCTCAGAACAGGAGAAGGCGCGACGATTGCGAGCGGCCGACGTGTTCTGTGCGCCGGCGCTCGGCGGCGAGTCCTTCGGCATCGTGCTGCTCGAGGCGATGGCCGCCGGCACGCCGGTCGTGGCCTCGTCTATCGCCGGCTACCGCGACGTGGCGCGTGGCGGTCTCGACGCCGCCCTGGTCGAGCCCGGGAACCCCGTGGCGCTGGCCGCCGAGCTGAAGGCGGTGTTGGGTGACGCCGACCGGGCCCGCCGGCTCGAAGCCAGCGGGCGTGAACGGGCCGACGAGCTCTCGATGGAACGCCTCGCGCAGATCTATCTCGATTGCTACGCCAGCCTCACCGGTCTGCCCGCCGACCCTCGATAGCATCACCTCAACCACCCGACGGGAGAACCATGGTTCCGCTGCTCATCGTGATCGGGATCGTCGTGATCCTGGTCATGTTCCTCATCTTTCTGTACAACGGCCTGGTCCGGGCCCGCAACGGCGTCGACAACGCGTGGGCCCAGATCGACGTGCAGCTCAAGCGCCGCTTCGACCTGATCCCGAACCTGGTCGAAACCGTCAAGGGCTACGCCTCCCACGAGCGAGAGACGCTCGAAGCGGTGATCAACGCCCGCAACGCGGTCGTTACCACTGGCACCGTCGCCGACCGGGCGCAGTCCGAGAACGTGCTGACCGGGGCGCTGCGGCAGCTGTTCGCGCTGTCCGAGGCCTACCCGGACCTCAAGGCCAACACCAATTTCTTGGCGTTGCAGGAGGAGTTGACGGGAACCGAGAGCCGCATCGCCTTCTCCCGGCAGTACTACAACGACATCGTCCTGAAGTACAACAACAAGATCCAGACCTTCCCGGCGGTGGTGTTCGCCGGTCCGTTCGGCTTCAAGGCCCGCGACTACTTCGAGGCCGACGAGGAGTCGCGCGGCAACGTGAACGTCTCGTTCAGCTGACCGTTACCGCCGGTCGGCCCGGTACCGTGGTGTCGCCGCCGCGGCCTGTACAGGCGCGGCGCGCCGACGAACCATGAGCAAGCGACGCCAACTCCTCATCGCCTGCGCGGCCGTCCTGGCTGTGCCTATCGGCGCGGTCCTCGGACTGCTCGTGCATTGGATCGCGGGGCTGGTTGGCGCGGCGCTCGCCGCGGTGGCCGTCGGCGTGTGGTTGTCGCGCCAGCCGGCAACCGCTCTCGGAACGCTCGCCACTCGTTCGCTGCCGGTCGCCGAAGCGCCCCGGCTCCACAACGTCCTCGAGGGCGTGTGTGCCAGCCACGGTTTCGCCTACCCCGAGGTCCTGCTCGCCGAGATTCCTGCGATCAACGCCGCGCTGTTCGGCCCGGCGTCGGACGACATCACCCTTGTCGTCACCCGCGGTCTGCTGGACCGGAGTGAAGTCCTGGGGCTCGAGGCGGCGGTCGCAAATCTGCTCGTACGTACACGCGACAGCGACATCGGCGTGGCGTCGTTGTATCCCACGGTGGCCCGGTTGATCCCGATCGACTCCGTGCGCCGCCGGGTCCGGCGCTGGGCGATCGGCGATCGCCCCCGACTGCGGGCCGACCTGTCGAGCGTGCGGATCACCCGCTATCCTCCCGGGCTCGTGTCACTGCTCGAGACCGTCTCGGGTTCGGACACGTCGATGCCCGGCGTCGCCGCGGCGGCCGACCACTTGTGGTTGCTGCCGGCGGTTCACCACGGGGCCCGCGGGCTGGGCCCCGACGTCGGCATCGACGAACGCATCGCCATCCTCAGGGAGCTCTGACTTGTCCCCCAACCGTTCCAACAGTTTCTTCGCGCGCCCGGCGATGGTCGCCGTCGCTCTCGCCGTCGCTGCCGCTGCCTGCGGGGGTGGAAACGACGACGACCCGGTGGTCACCGACGAGACCGTCCCGTCGTCGACCACGACCAGCGACGTCGATCGCACGACGACGTCGCTCGAACCGGGCGAAGTGCCCACCAACCCTCTCACCGGGTTGGAGGCGACCGACTTCGACGTGGCGTCGAGGCCCGCGATCGTCGTGAAGCTCGGCAACAACGGCCCCGGCGACGTCTCGCAGCCCCACGTCGGCATCAACCTCGCCGACATCGTGTTCGAGGAGGAGATCGAGAGCCAGTCGACCCGGTTCGCCGCCGTGTTCCAGTCGCAGTTGCCGGTCGAGACCGGTCCCGTGCGGTCGGCCCGGGTGACCGAGGTCGACCTGGTCGCCAACCTCACGCGACCGATGCTCGTCGACTCGGGTGCCAACCAGGTGACCAACGGCATCATGTCCCAGGCCCAGCGCGACGGCTTGCTGTACCGGATCTCTCACAACAACACGTCGCACTACCGGGTCGACGGTCGCGGTGGTGCCCCCAACAACCTGTTCGTCGGCTTCGAGCCCCTGCTGACGCTGTTCCCCGACGACGTGGCGGCGCCCACGCCGATCTTCACCTACGGCGACTCGTTCGACGGGACCGACCTGGCCGGCGTCGGGGCCGACAAGTTCTTCCAGATCGACTGGATCTACGACGACGACACCGAGCTCTACCACCGGTTCCAGGACGGTGCCCCCCACCGGGTCGACGACGGCGAGTCGCAGTTGTCGACCACCAACCTCGTGCTCTTGTTCGTCGAGTACGGCCGCAGCCCGGTTCCGGGGACGCCGCAAGCCATCACGATCGGCGAGGGCGAGGTCTGGGTGCTTCGGGGCGGCCAGGTCCAGATCGGGACCTGGACCCGCGAGGGGCAGCCCGATCCCTACACGTTCGAGGCGGCCGACGGATCGCCGATCGAGCTCGCTCCCGGTCGCACGTGGGTGATGCTGGCTCGACCCGGCGAGGTCGTTCCGCTCGAAGACGACAATGTCGACACCTTGGCCGATCTGCTGCTCGTAGACTGACGCCCATGGTTGACCCAGGCACCACCCGTTCCGTCGGGAGCATGACCGTCAAGCGCGGTCTGGCCGAGATGCTCAAGGGCGGCGTCATCATGGACGTCGTCGATGCCGACCAGGCCAAGATCGCCGAGGATGCCGGGGCGTGCGCGGTCATGGCGCTCGAGCGGGTGCCGTCGGACATCCGCCGCGACGGTGGGGTGGCCCGCATGAGCGACCCCGAGATGATCGAGGGCATCCAGGCCGCCGTCACCATCCCGGTCATGGCCAAGGCCCGGATCGGCCACTTCGCCGAGGCGCAGATCCTCCAGGCCCTCGGCGTCGACTACGTCGATGAGTCCGAGGTCCTCACCCCGGCCGACGAGGCCCACCACATCGACAAGTTCGCCTTCACGGTGCCGTTCTTGTGCGGGGCGACCAACCTGGGCGAGGCGCTGCGCCGCATCTCCGAAGGCGCGGCGCTGATCCGCTCCAAAGGCGAGGCCGGCACCGGCAACATCGTCGAGGCGGTGCGCCACCTGCGCTCGATCATCGGCGACATGCGCAAGATCACCCAGGCCGACCCGGCCGAACTGTTCGACTGGGCCAAGCGGCTCCAGGCCCCGCTGCCGCTCGTGCAGGAGGTCGCCGAGACCGGCTGGCTGCCGGTGCCGATGTTCTGCGCCGGCGGTATCGCCACGCCGGCGGACGCCTCGCTCGTGATGCAGCTCGGCGCCGAATCCGTGTTCGTCGGGTCGGGCATCTTCAAGTCCGACAACCCGTCGGTTCGCGCCAAGGCGATCGTCGAGGCCACCACCAACTTCCGCGACTCCGACATCTTGGCCAAGGTCAGCCGCGGCCTCGGTCGGGCCATGCCCGGGCTCGAGATCGGTGCGCTCGACACCAAGCTCGCCGATCGCGGCTGGTAGGCCAGCGGCCGTGGGCAACGGGGAGCCTCCAGGTGCGAGTCGGTGTGCTCGCCCTCCAGGGCGGCTTCGCCCGTCACGAGCACGCGCTCGCCGCAGTCGGCGCTGAGCCGGTCGAAGTCCGCCAGCGGGCCCATCTCGACGGCATCGACGCGCTCGTCTTACCCGGTGGCGAGTCGACGACGATGTCGATGCTCCTCGACCGGCTTCAACTGTTCGACCCGATCGCGGCGCTGCTCGCCGACGGCCTGCCGGCGCTGGGCACCTGTGCCGGGATGATCCTGTTGGCGAGCGACGTGCTCGACGGTCGCCCCGACCAGCGGTGCTTCGGTGCCATCGACCTGACGGTCCGGCGCAACGGCTACGGCCGCCAGGTCGACTCGTTCGAAGCCGACCTCGCCGTCGACTTACTCGGACCCGAGCCGTTGCACGCCATCTTCATCCGCGCCCCCATCGCCACCGAGGTCGGTGCTGATGTCGAGGTCCTGGCGTCGGTCGACGGCGCACCCGTATTGTGCCGCCAGGGTTCGGTCCTCGCCGCAGCGTTCCATCCCGAGTTGGGTTACGACCTGCGGCTCCACCGGTGGTTCGTCGACAGCATCACCCGAGTAACTCCAGGAGGCAGCTAGCCGTGTCCGGTCACTCCAAGTGGGCAACCATCAAGCACAAGAAGGGCGCCGCGGACATCCGGCGGGGCAAGCTCTTCGCCAAGCTGATCCGCCAGATCGAGGTGGCAGCCAAGGCGGGCGGCAGCGACCTCGACTCGAATGCGACGCTGCGCACCGCCTACAACAAGGCCCGTGACAACTCGGTGCCCAACGACACCATCGACAAGGCGATCAAGCGGGGCGCCGGCGAGCTCGATGGCATCAACTACGAGTCGATCACCTACGAGGGCTACGCCCCCAACGGTGTAGCGCTGCTCGTCGACGTATTGACCGACAACCGCAATCGCACCGGCGGCGACGTGCGGTCGATCTTCAGCAAGAACGGCGGCTCGCTCGCCGAGCCCGGCGCGGTGGCGTGGCAGTTCGCCCGCACCGGCGTGGTGATGGTCGACCGGTCGACCGACGAGGACGACCTCATGCTCGTCGCCCTCGACAACGGAGCCGACGACATCGCCGACGACGGCGACGCTTGGCGCGTCACCTGCGCGCCGTCCGGGCTCAACTCTCTGCGCAGTGCTCTCGACGCCGCCGGGTTCTCGGTGACGTCGGCCGACTCGACGATGGTGGCGACCACATCGGTGGCGTTGGGCGACGTGACCTCGGCTAAGCAGGTGCTTCGCCTCGTCGACCTCCTCGACGACCACGACGACGTGCAAGACGTCTACGGCAACTTCGACATCCCCGACGACATCCTCGAAGCCGCCGCCGGCTGAGTGGCCGCGGCGGGTTACTGCTCGTCGGCGACGCCGAGGAGGCGGCCGCGGCGGATCGCCTTCATGCCCTTGCGGAGGCTCCGGAAGGCGATGAGCCAGCAGATGACGCCGATCCAGATGGTGGCGCTCGCGGCGCCGAACAGCGCGCCGCTCGACTGGCTGTAGGCGATCATGATCATCGGCAGCGTGATGAGGCCCGATGCCTGCTGCGCCGCGGCGGTCGACTTCACGCGTGCGGACAGCCGCAGCACCATCGACAAAGCGATGGCAAGGAATGGCGGCACCACCATCAACATCAGCAACCACCACTGGGTGGTGGGGAAGAACCAGCCCCCGACCTCGGGACCGACGACGAGGTTGACGATCAGCGAATAGAGCCCGAACCCGACCAGCGTCGTGAAGTAGCCGGGAATGAGGCTGGCGATCAGCTTGCCTAGGTAGATCTCCCTCGTGGCCGCCGGGGAGTGAGCGAGGAACTCGCCAGTGCCGCGCTCGCGTTCGCCGACGATCGTCGCCGCACCGACCGCAGTCGAGATCGTGAGCGGCACCACGACCGCCATCGGCGCGAACAGGTACACGGCCAGGGCGTAGGCGGCTCGGCCCGACGGCTCGTCGGTCGGGATGCGGTCCTGCGCAGCTTGAGGCAGCACGTCGACGGCCTCGGCGAGCTGACCGACCGCGTCGACCTCGCCGAGCTGGGTGATCGTGAGGAGCAAGACGAGCGGGACCACGACGAAGAAGAACGCCCCGAGGATCCCCATCGGCACCCAGAAGTCCTTGGCGCCGATCAGCTGTTTCAGGTCGGTGCGACACACCGTCTTGACCCGACCCCAGTTCAGCTTCGAGCGTGCGGGGCGGCGGATAGCGGCAGGCGTCTGGGTGATCGTGGTCATGGTTAGAGCACGCTCCGGTTGAAGGCGCGGCCGGATCGGCCGTGGCGGACGAGCGACTGCGGGCCGTCGACCTCGTCTCGGGCCACCTCCTCGAGCTGGTCGCGGCGCTCGGCGCGGACAGCGAAGTACAAGTCTTCGAGCGTCGGTTCCCACGGTTCGACCCGGGTCAGGCGCACGCCGTTGGCGTGCAGGCCGTCGATGAGATCCGGCACCCGATCGACCCGGTCGACGTGGACCTCCAGCGGCACACCCGGAGCCGAATCCGCGATGCGCCGAACTCCGGGCAACCTTTTCAGGACTTCGAGACCGTCGGGATCGACCGCCTCGAAGCGGATCACGGCGTCGGGCCAGTAGCGCCGGCAGAGATCGGTGGGGGAGCCGGCGATGAGGTCGGTCCCGCCGTCGAGCACGACGACACGGTCGGCGAGCCCTTCGGCTTCAAGAAGGTGGTGAGTGCACATGAGGACCGTGTGCCCGTCGTGGGTCATCTGGCGGATCAGGCCCAGCACCGCGGCGGCCGATTCGGGGTCCAGTCCCGATGTCGGTTCGTCGAAGAGCAGGAGCTCGGGGTGGTGAAGGATCGATCGCGCCAGCGCCAGGCGCGTCTTCATGCCGGTGCTGTAGCCGCCGACCTGCTGGTCGAGCGCATGGTCGATGCCAAATCGAGCCGCGCACTCGCGAATGCGGTGCCGGACGTCGCCGCTGAGCTCGTAGAGCTCGGCCGCGTAGACGAGGTTGTCGTAGCCGCTCAGCCGGTCATAGAGCGCGGGCTTGGCGGACACGACCCCGCAGCGGCGCCGCACCGCCTCGCCGTCGATGCCCGGGTCGACGCCGAACACCGAGACGTCGCCGGAGTCCGGCTCGAGCGCGCCGGTAACGACGCGGATGGCGGTCGTCTTGCCCGCACCGTTGGGCCCGAGGAGCACCGTTATCTGGCCCTCGGGCGCTACGAGGGTCATGTCGTCCAGGGCCTGAACCGGTCCGAACGATCGCGACACACCGCGCATGTCGATGGCGATCGACGTGGGCTCAGGTTGTGGCGATGGCGGACTCGTCGGGTGGGCTACCGGGGCGGATGTGAGCGCGGGTTCTGTGGTCGGGGCCGACGCGTCGAGATGCACCACCCCTTCATCGGCGCCTGGTCGTCGCTTCGTGAGTAGTTTCGGGTTGGCATCGCGCCGATCCGCGCCCGCGAGGCGCCGCTCCGCTAAGGTCGTACGCATGTTCGTGATCGGGATCGACCCTGGACTGTCCCGCTGCGGCTACGCGTGCCTCGAGGTGCACCGGCGACGCCACAAGGCCGTGGCGGCCGGCGTGATGCGCACCGACACCGATCTGGCGACACCGCATCGGCTGCACCAGCTGCAACTCGACGTCCGGGCGCTGCTTCGCGAGTACCGTCCCGTGGCGGTGGCCATCGAGCGCGTGCTGTTCCAGACCAATGTGCGCACGGCGACGGGCGTCAGCCAAGCCAGCGGCATCGTGATGGCCGAGGCGGTGGCCGCCGGGTGCGCGGTCGTCGAGTACTCCCCGAACGAGGTGAAACAGGCGGTGGCCGGCTGGGGCGCAGCCGACAAGGTTCAGGTGACGACCATGATCACCACGCTGCTCGGGCTCGACCAGCCACTTCGCCCGGCCGACGCCGCGGACGCGGCCGCCGTGGCGTTGTGCTACCTGGCCCGGCATCCTCTCGGCGTCGCCGACCCACGTCTCGAACCGGTGCCCCAAGCTGCGAGGCTGCCGATGGGGTCTGGGGGCGCAACCAAGATGAGGGCAGCCCGATGATCGGCTCGCTGCGCGGCGTGCTGCTCGACCGTCAGCCCGGCGAGGTCCTCGTCGAGGTCGGCGGCATCGGCTACCGGGTCACGGTCAACCCCGGCACGTCGATCTCGCTCGGAGACACCGGCGCTGAGGTCTTCGTCCATGTGCACCACTACCAGCGCGAGGACGGGCAGACCCTCTACGGCTTCTCGTCGCGCGACGAACGATGGTGTTTCGAAGCGCTTCGCGGCGCCCACGGTGTCGGTCCGTCGCTCGCCATGGCCATCCTGGGGGTCCACGATCCGATCCGGCTCCGCCAGGTCCTCGCCACGGACGACGTGGCGGCGCTGTGCATGGTGCCGGGCGTCGGCAACAAGACGGCGGCACGGCTGCTGATCGAGCTGAAATCTCGGCTCGACCTGCCCGACGTGGTCGACCTGACCGCGTTGACGGGTGGGGACCCGGCCGGTGGGCGGTCGAGCGCGATCGGTGACGTTCGTGGCGCCCTCGCCGAGCTCGGCTACGCACCCGACGAGGTCCGTCACGCGGTGGCCAATCTCGATCCCACCGGCGATGCCGGCGCCCTCCTCAAGCAGGCGCTGGGCGCCCTGGCCGACGGGCGCCGCGGTGCGTGACGAACTACTCACGCCGCAGGCGGTCGGCGACGACGAGGCTGACATCGCGGTCGAAGAGGTCGGCCTCCGGCCCCGCAGTCTCGACGACTTCGTCGGGCAAGCCGAGCTCAAGTCGCACCTCCGGGTCCTGCTGAGCGCGGCGCGCCAGCGGGGCCAGGCCGCCGACCACCTGTTGTTCGCCGGGCCGCCGGGGCTCGGAAAGACCACGCTCGCCCACATCGTCGCGACCGAGATGAAGGCCGCGCTCCAGATCACGTCGGGCCCGGCCCTCGAGCGGGCCGGTGACCTGGCGGCGATCCTCACCAAGCTCAGCGACGGTGACGTGCTGTTCATCGACGAGATCCACCGTCTGGCCCGGCCGATCGAAGAAGTGCTGTACCCAGCGATGGAGGACTTCCAGATCGACATCGTGCTCGGCAAGGGGCCGGCGGCGCGATCGATACGTCTGGACCTTCCCCGGTTCACCCTCGTCGGTGCCACGACCCGCACCGGTTTGATCACCGGACCGTTGCGCGACCGATTCGGCCTGGTCGCCCGGCTCGACTACTACGAGGTTGCCGATCTCGAGCACATCGTCGCTCGGGCGGCGACGATCTTCGGGCTCGACATAGATGCGCCGGGTTCCCACGAGATCGCGTCGCGCTCGCGCGGTACGCCACGAATCGCGAACCGGCTGCTTCGCCAGGTGCGCGACTTCGCAGCTGTCGAGCGCGACGGAGTCATCGACGCCGCGGTGTCCCGCGACGGTCTCGTCTTCTTCGGCATCGACGAGCTCGGCCTCGACAAGGCGTCGCGTGCGATCCTGCAGGCGGTGTGTCACCGGTTCGGTGGCGGCCCGGTCGGGTTGTCGACGCTCGCCATCTCGGTGAGCGAACCGACCGAGACCGTAGAGGACGTCTACGAGCCCTATCTGATCCAGCAGGGCCTGCTCATGCGCACGCCCCGGGGCCGGGTTGCTACGCCAGCGACCTGGGCGCATCTCGGCCTGCGCCCACCACCGCTCTCAGGTGACAGCCAGCCCGGCCTGTTCGACGGCTGAAGTGATCGAACCCCACCCACGGTGGTGGTGATCTGCCTGTCGTAGCGTTCTCGAAACGTTTGTTCCATCTCAAACTCCTGGGGGATTTCCGTGCTCCGAAATCGTTCAGTCCGCCGCGGCGCGTTGGCCGTGGCCATGGTCGCCGCGCTGTTGTCGTCGACCGTCACCGCCAGCGCCGACGACGGCACCGCTTCGCGCCGCGGTGACCGCCGACAACATCGTCGATCACCTCGACGCGTTCCAGGCGATAGCCGACGCGAACGGTGGTACCCGAGCGGCCGGAACGCCCGGCCACGTGGCGTCCGCCGCGTACGTGTCGGGCCTCCTCGCCACGGCCGGGTACCGAGTGTGGACTCAGCCGTTCACCTACACGCAGTGGTTCGAAGACGCGGCTCCCACTATGGCTCGGATCAGCCCGACCGGGACCACGTACACGCTCGGCACCGAGTTCAACTCGATGGCGCATTCGGGAAGCGATGCGGTCACCGCGTCGCTTGTTCCCGTCGACTTGGTCCTCCCGCCCACCGGTGGCTCGACGAGCGGCTGCGAAGCGGCCGACTTCCCGCTGATGTCAGGTCGCATCGCCCTGGTTCAACGCGGCACTTGCACCTTCCAGGCGAAGGCCGAGAACGCCGCGGCTGCTGGCGCTGGTGGCATCATCATCTTCAACGAGGGCAACACGCCGGAACGTGTCGATGTGATCAACGGCACGGTGAACGTGTTCCAGCCGATCCCGGTGATGGACGCGACCTTTGCCATCGGCAACGCGCTCGCCGCCGCGGCCGCCGCGGGACCGGTGAGGATGGCGATCAAGGTGACCGCCCACACCGAGCAGACCGATACCTACAACGTGCTGGCCGACTCGACCACCGGTCGGAGCGATCGCATCACCGTCATCGGTGGGCACCTCGACTCGGTGGCGGAGGGTCCTGGCATCAACGACAACGGATCGGGCACCGCGACCATCCTCGAGATCGCCCTCCAGATGGCGCGGCTCAGGATCCAGCCCCGCAACCTGGTGCGCTTCGCGTTCTGGAGCGGTGAGGAGGATGGGCTGATCGGGTCGCAGCACTATGTCGATCAGCTAACGAACCGTGACGTCCGCCGCCACGCCCTCAACATCAACCTCGACATGGTGGCGTCGCCGAACTACGGGCGCTTCGTCTACGACGGCGACGGTTCGGCCTCGGCCGCCGCGGGACCGAACGGTTCGGACATCATCGAAGGCGTGTTCAACTCGTACTTCACGGGCCAGGGCCTGACCTTCTTGCCCACGGCGTTCGACGGCCGTTCGGACTACGGGCCGTTCATCGACCGGGGCAACCCGGCCGGTGGCCTGTTCACCGGTGCCGAGGACATCAAGACCGCGGCCGAGGCGGTGCTGTTCGGTGGCACCGCTGGCGCGGCGTTCGACGCGTGTTACCACCAGGCGTGCGACGACGATGCGAACATCAACATGACCGCGCTCGAAGAGATGGCCGACGCCGCGGCGCACGCCACGCTGACCTTTGCCATGACGACGTCGGCCGTGAACGGGTCGGGCCAAGGCGCGGGCGCCGGATCCGCCGACTTCCTCCGCAACGGCACCCGTTTCGTCAAGTAACGCCCGTGATTCTGTGAACGGTTACGTCCCACCACGGGACGTAACCGTTCACAGATTCCATGGCCGGGGGCTGCGCGCCCCCGGACCCCATCGACGTCCGGGAAGCTGGCGCTTCCTCGGCCGTGCTCCTCGGTCGCTCCGCTTCCCTCACAGAACGACACCGCGCGAGGGGTCGTACGCTTGCGTCGCCATGAGCGAGCTGGACGCGTTCGACTACGAGCTTCCCGCGTCGTCGATCGCCCAGCGCCCGCTCGCGGAGCGCTCGGCGTCGAGGCTGCTCGTCGACCGCCGTGGCGGTGTGGAACATCGCCTGACTGGGGACCTGCCGGAGCTGCTCGGCCCTGGCGACGTGCTGGTCCTCAACTCCAGTCGAGTGGTGCCCGCCCGATTGGCGTTGCGCCGGCCGACCGGCGGCAAAGCCGAGGTCCTCCTCCTCGAACCCCGATCTCCCGACCGGCTCATCTGGGAGGCGCTCGTTCGCCCCAGTCGCAAGATCAGGCCCGGCACCGTGCTCACCGGCGAGCTGGGAGCGGCGGTCGCAGTCGGGGACGAGTTGGGTGACGGGCGACGCGAGGTGTGCCTGCAGGTGATCGGCGAGGTCGATGCCGCGCTCGATCGATGGGGCCAAATGCCGCTTCCACCGTACATCGACGGCACGATCGACGATCCCGAGCGGTACCAGACCGTCTACGCCGACCGGCCCGGGTCGGCGGCGGCGCCCACGGCGGGCTTGCACCTGACCGGCGACGTACTCGACCGGTGCCGCGCTCGGGGAGCCCGGATCGCGCACGTCGAGCTGCACATAGGCCTCGACACCTTCCGGCCGCTCGCCGTCGACCGGCTCGACGAGCACCAGATGCACAGCGAGCGCTACAGCGTGTCACCCGAGTCCTGGGCGGCGATCGAGCAGGCCGACCGGGTGGTCGCGGTCGGGACCACCGTGGTGCGCACGCTCGAGGCGGTCGCAGCCACCGGCGTGCTCGAGGGGCGCACCGACATCTTCATCCGTCGGCCTTTCGAGTTCGGCGTCGTCGACGCGTTGATGACGAACTTCCACCTGCCCCGCTCCACCCTTCTGGTGCTGCTCGACGCGTTCGTCGGTCCCCGATGGAGCGACCTGTACGAGATAGCGCTGGCCGAGGGCTACCGGCTTCTGTCGTTCGGCGACGCCATGTTCGTGGAACGGCGCCGGTGAAGGCGACGTTCGTCCTCGAGGCGTGCGACGGCGATGCGCGGGCGGGCACGGTCACCACGGCACGGGGCACGTTCGAGACGCCGTGCTTCATGCCCGTCGGCACCCGGGGGGCCGTGAAACACCTGGCGGCCCCCGACCTGGCCGAGCTCGGGTTCCCGGTGGTGCTCGGCAACACCTATCACCTGATGCTGCGGCCCGGCGCCGACGTGGTCGCCGAGCTCGGTGGGCTCCACCGCTTCACCGGATGGGACGGGCACATCCTCACCGACAGCGGCGGCTACCAGATCTTCTCGCTCAAGCCCAAGGTCGACGACAGCGGCGCCCAGTTCGTATCGACCTACGATGGCAGCCGTCACCACATGTCCCCCGAAGGAGCCGTCGAGGTGCAGGGCCGGCTCGGCAGCGACATCCAGATGGTGCTCGACGTGTGTGCGCCGCTTCCGTCGCCGCTCTCGGAGCTGCGCGAGGCCGTCGACCGCACGGCGTTGTGGGCTCGGCGGGGGCGAGCAGCGTTCCGGGCCGACGAGGCACTCGTCGCGACCGCAAGCCAGTTCGGGATCGTGCAGGGTGGCAACGATGCCGTGCTGCGCGCCGAGAGCGCCGAGCGGACGATCGAGGTCGGTTTCGACGGCTACGCGCTCGGCGGCCTCTCCGTCGGAGAGTCCACCGTGGAGATGTTGGCCACGGTCGAGGTGACGGCTCCGCGACTTCCCGTCGATCAACCGCGCTACCTCATGGGTCTCGGCGACCCGATCGGAATCATCGAGTCGGTGGCGCGCGGGGTGGACATGTTCGACTGTGTGTTGCCGACCCGGCTGGCCCGCCACGGAACGGTCCTGACGTCGCGCGGCCGGCTGAACATCAAGCGGGCCGAGTTCGCCCGCGACGACCGACCGCTCGACCCCGACCGCCCCGGGGGGCCGTGCGACGCTTACCCGAGGGGCTATCTGCGCCACCTGGTCCACGTGGGCGAACCGACCGGGGCACGATTGCTGACGTTGCACAACCTCTGGTGGATGGCCCGTTTCGTCGACGACATGCGCGCGGCGATCCGTACCGGGCGTCTCGGCGCGATGAGGCGTGAGGTCGCCGAGGCCTGGGGCGGTCGATCGCTGGTCCCAGGAACCGGTCGGGAGGGGCGCTAGAGTCAACCGGCTCTTGGGACCCCCGCCCGCGGGCGATCGGTGCCCACACGACATGCGAACGAGGTAGGTGCGGCCATGGAACTGCTCATCATTCCGATCTTTGTGGCGGTGTTCTGGTTCGTCGCCATCCGGCCCCAGCAGCGCCAACAGCGCTCCCACGCCTCCTTTCTCCGAGCCCTCGGCCCGGGCGACGAAGTAGTCACGGCGTCGGGCCTGTATGGCACGGTCGCCGAGATCGACGGCGACATCGTCTGGCTCGAGGTCGCCCAGGATCTCGAACTGAAGATCGATCGCACGGCGATCGCGCGGTCGGCGCGCCCGGGGCCGATCGACGAAGACACCGCTGACGCTGACGCTGACGCTGACGCAGAGCCCGAGGCCGCGGCCGAGGCGCCTCCTGCTGGCAAGCCTCGCGGCAAGAGGAAGTGACGTGCGCCGTCCCGTCGTCTCGGCCGTCGGTACGGTCCTGCTCGTCGGCATCTTGCTGATCTGGACGTTCGTCGCCGGCAACGAGCCCCTGCTCGGCCTCGATCTGCAGGGTGGCGCATCGGTCGTCTTCGAGCCGACCACCGACGTGAGTGGGGGTCGCCTCGAACAGGCCATCGAGATCATGGACGACCGGGTGAACTCGTTCGGCGCCCGAGAGCCCGAGATCTACGAGCAGGGCGGCAACATCGTCGTCGATCTTCCCGGCATCGACGACCAGGAT